>LICD01000277.1 GCA_001438145.1 OM182 bacterium BACL3 MAG-120619-bin3
GAGCCGGCACCTACGATGATGTAATCAAACTCTTTCACGCTACTTCCTCTCAAGCTTTAAAAGACGCAGCAAGATCGTGCCTGCGTCGATAGGTTAATCCCGCAACGGCGGCGTACAAAAAGATAACTACCAATCCTATCCATTCGATCTGCAACGGTGTGAATTGATAAAGCAATATAAGACTGTAAAGCAGCGCCCAGTGGCCCAAAATGTACTGCTTCATTCCGAGTCGGCTTACCGTTAGACGCAAATTTTCCGAATACAATCGAGTCAGCGAGTCCAGCGAATTGGTCACGAAAATAGTGCCCACCAGAACCATCAGCACATTCATATAGCCAGAAATTTCTAGCCCTTGCTCATAGACGCCAAACAACACCGAAAACCACAGTGCGATCGGAATGGAAGGAATAAGCAATAGGGCAAGCAATAGTTGCCATGTGCGTAGCCCACCGACAAAGCGAGATACGAACTGGCCGATCATAATGCTCCAAGCGAACCACCAGAATAAGTAGAAGGCGTGGTAATCAGAAAGCGGAAATATAAAGCGATGAATATTGCTAAAATAGCCCCCCAACTGAGCCATATTAGTCGCGAGACCCGACAAACCAAGACCGCCGAACGCCCACATCGCAATAATAAGCGCAAAGAAAAGCCACGTGGAAGCTAAACTCAGTATTTTAAGATAGCGAATATCCGTACTCGAGATAACAGCAGCCAGCACTACTAATCCAACAAAAGTGAATGTATAAAAAGGAGAGATACCTAAAACGTAATCAGGCAAATATTGGAGAAACAAATAGCCTGTAAATGCACACGTTGCAATTATGGTTGCGTTGTTTACTTTTTTCACCCAAGGTATTTCGAATATTTTTAAGCGCGGCTCAACTAAGCAAAAGTAAAACGTAGTGAGAAAGTAAAAAAGCCAAATGTAAAACCCCCAGAAACCAAATTCAATCGCGATCGGATTAGTGAATCCATAGATTTTCTTGGTTTCGTAAATCGGGAATTCAGTTAGCGGGAACATAATCAGACCAACATCGAGGCCGGACGTAAACAGAATAGCGAAGAAAGCGAAAAATCGTGTTGGAGTCCGCCCAGTCAGAATGAGGCGTCCGCAGCGGACGAGTAGGACTAGCGAGATGACTAGCACAGCGACGACAGCGCATGAGAGAATGATCTGCATCATCGGCAGAACTTGTGGGTCGAGATGATGTTCCTCATCTCGACCGAGTCTAACAGAATGAGCTAGATTGCGGGGAAAATTGTTCGAAACCACGCACAAAGTCGACTCACACTTTACTAACAGTATTGCCAAGGGGTACTTATGTGCGGAAGCGGGCTAGTTCGACTGTCTATTTGCAAAATACTGTGCGCGTCAGCTTTAGTATTTGCGCTTACAAACTGCCACCTGCTGATAGAAACCTCGACTAGAATTCCTAAAGCAATTTTCATCATCGTCGATGGAATTCCCGCAGATATTATAGAAAGCTCTCAAACACCGAATCTTGACTCAATCGCTCGGACTCATGGCTACACGCGGTCTTATGTTGGCGGTGAAATTGGGGGCGTGACTCAGAGCCCAACGGTATCAGCCGTTGGCTATAACAGCCTGCTCACGGGCACTTGGGCAAATAAACACAATGTGTATACAAACAAAATAGAGAACCCTAATTATTCCTACTGGGATATTTTTCGCATAGCCCGTCATCAGAATCCTGACATCAGCACAGCCCTGTTCTCAACTTGGCAGGACAATCGAACACGTCTTGTTGGTGACGGTTTACCCGAGGCTGGAGGCAGCAAGCTAGACTACGCCTTCGATGGGCTCGAGCTAGACGAAGCGCGCTTTCCCCATGACGAGGCGCGAGAGTTTATCCGCGCTATCGATAACGCGGTGAGCACTGAGGCTGCATACTATCTTCGCGATGTTGGCCCTGAGCTTTCTTGGGTCTATTTGGAATATACCGATGACATCGGCCATATTTACGGCGAGGGAGACGAACTCACGGCGGCGGTAGCTATCATGGATGCCAATGTCGGCAAAATATGGAAGGCGGTTCAAGACAGGCAGAAGACACACGACGAAGATTGGCTAGTTGTCGTCACGACCGATCACGGAAGGGATGAAGAAACCGGTAAATCCCATGGCGGCCAGAGCCTGCGCGAGCGAACAACCTGGATAGCGACTAATAGTCAGAGGCTTAATAGCAATTTTGAGAGTCTGCCAGGGATTGTCGACATACTCCCGTCGATCCTCGATCATTTGACTATTGTGCCGCCGCCAAAAATCGCCGCACAGCTAGACGGAGTTTCATTTG
>LICD01000278.1 GCA_001438145.1 OM182 bacterium BACL3 MAG-120619-bin3
TCTTCTCCACCCGAATGAAGACCAATTGCAGGATTTTGGAGATCTCCTAAACTACTTGATTTTGAATTAGACAGTGGATTCCACTCTTCAAATTCACTATTAGAATCCAAGAATTTCGTCGAATAGTCATCGCGCACAAACTCGGTTGCGCTCGAATTTTGCGTTCGAGGAACAATTGAATTAGTCGTGAAAGGAACGTCAGACAAATTCATTTCCTCCTGTAGACAACATTATCTCGCCTTCTTCAGATAACTTACGTGCAACGCGCATAATTTCTTTCTGCGCTTTTTCAACTTCAGTGATACGGATCGGTCCCTGCGCTTCGAGATCGTCGAGAAATAGATCGCGCGCGCGCTCAGACATATTTTCAAGAAATTTATCTTTAACCGCTTCGTCTGCGCCTTTCAGGGCCGGAATGAGAAGATCATTCTCTAAATCTCTAATGAGCGTTTGCATGCTCTTATTATCTAGCCCCCCGAGATTCATGAACGTAAACATATTCTCTTCTAATTTTTCAGCTAAGGTTTTATCAAGTTCGTTTACAGACTTTAAGATACTTGACTCAACCTCAGAGCCAGAATATTTCAGAATTTGTGCTGCGGTTTTAACACCACCAAATGTCGCTGAACTAGTTCCTGACTTGTTCAAAAACTGTTCTCTTAAAACTTCTTCAAGGTGCGACATAGCACTTGGCTTAACGGCATCTAGAGATGAAACTCGTGCGATCACATCAGCGCGTATGTCCTCACTGAGAAACTTAAGTAACTCTCCTGCCGTATCATGCTCCAACACAGAAAGCACAACAGCTATGACTTGAGGATGTTCGTTCTGGATAAATTCATGGATTGATTTAGCATCCATCCATTGCAGCATCTCTAACCCTTTTAGCGATTCACCAGGCATTATTTTTCCTAAAACTGACGCAGCCTTTTCCTGGCCAAGCGCTTTATTAAAGACACTTTGGGTGTAGCCTAAACTCCCTATTCCTAAATTCGTTTTGCCTGAGGTTGAGTCTATAAATTCAGCTAACACCCCACTTATAACGTCTTTCGATAAGTTCGCGACGCTCGTCATTTTTTGACCAAGTGTTTGCACTTCCTTGGGCTCAAGGTGACGAAGAACTTCTGCCGCATGCTCTTCACCAAGCAGCAGCATTATTACGGCTGCCTTGTCTGTACTTGGCAATTTGGCTAGCTCTAGCTCAAGCGCCGTGGGTTCGGCAGGCCTATTACTTTCAATTTCGTCTTTTTTTTTCTTAGCCATGATAGTTCTCGAATTCTTACTTTCTAATCATATCTTTAATGTTGCTAGCGACTTTAGCAGCATCATGGCCGGCCATTTGTTGTACATGAGCGACTTGATGTTCATAACTTGCGAATGCCTGTTGGTAGTTGCCACCTCCAGCATTCTGAGAAGAAGGGCCATCGTTCTTTTTAAGCATGTTCGCTAAGACTGGTCTCACAACAAACAAGAGCGTGAGAGCGAAAGCGATAACTATACCAATCATCTGAGCGATGAATTGTATTGATGAGTTTTCAAACCATGGTGTAGTGATTTCCTCAATCACCGTCGCTTCCATAAAAGGCGACCCGATGACTAACACTTGGTCGCCTCTTGCCTCGTCGAAGCCAACTGAGCTCTTTACTAACTCAGTTAGTTGTTCAACGTTTAGAGCGCCAATACGAGGAGTTTCTTCGCCGTCCACGTCTTCTCCAGCTACCCCATCAAGTACTTTCTGATTGATTACCACAGCTATCGAAAGACGAGTTATATTTCCGACAGCGTCCTTAGAATACTTGATCGACCTATCTAGTTCATAATTGCGGGTAGTACGGGTACTCGTCGGCTCTGATGTTTGGAGTGAAGGCTGCTCTATAGGATCTATCGCTTCGTCATTCGTATTATTAATCGCCGTATCATTTGGCGCTATGTTTGATTGAGCTCCCGGAATTCCGCCCACATTTGAGCCGCCACGGCTTCTATCAACAGACAACACCTCAGACCGTGAAATCGGCCCTCGCCCCGCTTCATCGAACACTTCTGAAGTAGTTTCGAACTCGGAGAAGTCGATGGATGCGTCTACATCAGAATTTACATTCTCTATGCCTACGATTGGCGCCAATAACTGCTCAATTCTTGCCTTATAATCACTCTCTATTGAGCGTTTATAAGTGCTCTGCATATCTGCCATTTTTAGTCCTGGCGACATACTCATGGTTAAAAGATTTCCTTGCTGATCGACGACCGAGACGTCCTCTACTGCTAAGTATGGAACGCTTGAAGATACCAAACTGGTGATCGATTGCACG
>LICD01000279.1 GCA_001438145.1 OM182 bacterium BACL3 MAG-120619-bin3
AAACCTTACCGGTTCAAGCTCTCTTAACTTATCGATCAGCGCGTATGTTCCATCTGTTCCGCCATCAAGAGAGCTGTAGCCTTTTTTAAAATCACCTTCTCTCGCTCCAATCGATCAATTCTGGCCTCTAGCTCCTTGATTCGTTGCTGCTCCGGTGTCAGCGCTTTGCTCTTGGGCGTGATGCCCGCGCTCTCTTGTTTGAGCTGCCGAACCCAACGTCCTAGGAGCACATCACTCACCCCTAGGGAGCGACTAGCCTCAGCCGCTGAATACCCTTGCTGGGTAACAAGTTGAGCCGCTTCCAATTTGAATTCTGCTGTAAATGATCGCCGTTTCTTCGTCATTGAACACCTCTTCGAGGGTGGTAATATTACCACCTTAAATGGTGTCCGGTTTTATTAGACCACTACATGATCGGCTAAATAACTGCTAACAATAGTCCCAAAATAGACCAAAATTACATAGTAATTACTGCTGGAATTTGTAACTATTATGACTCGTGAAAACTACCAGTTTTATCTATGAACCTCTACCAAAGACTTGTCAGCCGCGCGATGTTACTCACGGTGTGTGCGGCATTATTCGGTTGCAGTGAACCCAATTCTGACAACTCAACTGCCTCGTGGGTTAAACCGAATGTACTGCTGATCGTTGCAGATGATCTTGGTTACAGTGACCTGGGTATTTATGGCAGTGAAATTCCAACTCCGAATATCGATGCTCTAGCACGTTCTGGGGCATTACTCACCAACTTTTATGCTAACGCGACCTGCGCACCTTCACGCTCAATGTTACTGAGCGGCATGGACAGTCATCAGGTAGGTTTTGGCATCAACCCATCTGCAGCTAACCGCTTACCCGTTTTACGCGGGCAACCTGGTTACAGTGGTAACTGGCCAGACAATATTAATTCCTTTGTTAATCAGTTTTCTGACTCGAACTACTACACTTTCATGACCGGCAAATGGCATCAAGGCAGTGCCGCCGAAGCCACTCCCCAGGCGCGGGGGTTTCAGAAGGCATTCTATCTGCAAGAGGGTGGTGCCAGTCACTTCGCAGACGCCGCAGGCCAGACATCGGCAGCTGCCGTTGCATCTTATTTTGACAATGGAGAACCCGTCGCCGCGCTTCCCGACGATTTTTATTCCAGTGAATTTTATGTGAACAAAGTTATCAACTATCTGGATGATCGAGAATCTGAGGATGCCCGTCCTTTCTTTGGCTATCTGGCTTTCACTGCACCTCACTGGCCATTACAAGTCCCTACGGGTTGGCTTGACCGTTTTAGCGGAGCCTATGACGAGGGCTGGGAGATAATTCGCGAACGTCGCACGGAATCCGCAAAGCGACTTGGCCTGATTCCTCAGGATTTCACCGCGGCACCCTTGCCTTCAGCACTGGGCTCCTGGAATGACCTCAGCAGCGCGGAGCGTAGGGCAGAGGCACGACGCATGGAACTCTATGCCGCGATGATTGCGTTTATGGATGACCAGATTGGTCGACTGGTGGCACACCTCAAGGCGACGGGTCAGTATGACAATACGCTGATTGTCTTTCTCTCAGACAATGGGCCTGAGGGCAATAATATTGAATTTGGGTTAGCAGATAATCAGTCTTGGCTGCCGGAGCGCTTCGATCAATCCTACGACAATATGGGCCGCGTTAACTCCTACGTCACATTCAGTCGAGGTTGGGCGCACGTCAGTGCCGGCCCCCTTAGTCAGTACAAAAGTTTTCTGGGTGAGGGCGGAGTCAGAGTGCCCGCAATTTTCAGCTATCCGGCTCGTATTGAATCTAATAGAAAGATGCAGTCATTGATGTCCATTATGGACATAGCTCCTACCCTGATGGCCTTTTCCGAGGTGGCGTCGAGCCCGAACTTTGAGATGCAAGGCCAATCAGCCACGGCACAACTTACCGCCGTGGACAATACTAATGCCATCCGCCCCCATCTCGCCATGGAGACTTATGGCAACAAGGCGGTATGGAGCGACAATTTTAAATTACTGTGGAATTGGCAATCCGGTGACTGGCAATTATTCGATATTCAGCAAGACCCCGGCGAAACCAATGATCTGAGCGTAACTTCATCTGCGCTTCGGGATACATTAGTAGATACCTTCAATGATTATGCGCAGACTAACGGTGTAGTGATTCTTGAAGAGGAAGTAGGCTACGCCCGTTATCCCGATCAAGTCGAGGCATTCAGTGGTATCTCGCCCTAATTTCAACGGCATTCAGTTTCGCGCTTGCTGAATCACAGGACACAACTCTTATGCTTAACATAAAAGGCCATGCAGTCCCGCAG
>LICD01000280.1 GCA_001438145.1 OM182 bacterium BACL3 MAG-120619-bin3
CTAAACCCTCAAAAACTGGCTATATCCAGACCCCACCCCTGGGGGGAACCTATGGTATTTCGCTAGGTTCCATTGCGCCCCTGTACATCCTATTGTGGACGGTAGATTCGCTACTGAGTGTTTTTTTTCATATCCATGGCTCTTCTGCCATGCCCATATTGCTCATTTCCTTTTCAATCTCATAAAGCTCTGTTGGATCGTCTGTTGCGCCATGCCCAGATCGTTCAGATCGCAGGTGAGAGCTACAGATTATGAGCAAATATTACAGCAGGCCATACACCTATTATACCGCCCTTCATATTCAGCGAGATAGTTTAGTAGCCGGAACAGCCCTAAGTGGCCTAATTTTAGAACATCGATTTGGGCGCAAGTGAGTGCATATTAGAACGTTCGTTGACAATCACTACATTACTTGCAATATTCGATCTTTCGGCATGATTCATCTGGTCAGCGATGGGCCGGGCGGCACGCATAATCCTCTAATACCAAAAAAATTAAGGAGTAAGGAAAACGATGAAATTATCAAAAAGGTTAGTAAGGCTAATTATTCTTTCTCAGTTATTCATCTTTTCATCTTTTGTTCAAGCAGATGACGTTGACGACATCATGAATGTCGTTCAAAGCTGGGCTGAGCTTGAAAATGATCTTGAGAGTCAGGCAAAACTTATTCGTGAAGACCGAGTTCAAATCACAGGAAGTATGCGCCAATCAAATCAAGGGAAAAATCTTGAAGTCCAGCTGGCTAGTCATAATGCGAGAATAAAACACCAAGGAGGGGCAACCGAACTGATAGTTAGGATCGAATCTCCCCTTATCAGAATTTACGATAATACAGCAGTTATAAGTTTTATCAGGCTAGTCAATGCGATTCCACATGATGGGATGCCTTCTTCCCCGACGTCCGCTTGGGCTACGATGGTTTTAGTCAAAGAACGTAACGAATGGAAAATCGCACATCATCATATGTCTCCTATTGGTACGTAAATACTAATTTTGCGGAAATTGAAGGTGGAAAACTTCAGTTAATAACAATTCTTATTAGTAAATGCATATACATATTATTTTCAATAATTACAGACGGAATATAAGGGAATACCTATGAAGAACAAATTTAGCTCAGCGCTAGCCCTCACCCTTTGTGTAATGTCATCAACTGTCATGGCAGACACAGCCACTGAGATCCGTGAGGTGATCTTAGACGATATTGCGCACATGAATCAGGAATTGGAGCAAGATCCTACGCGTCTATCTAAGCATGGTTCAAAAGATTTCTTTTCTAGTGGTGGCTTACTAAATAGCGTTGATAGAAGTTCTGGCAGCACTACTTTTGAGGTGTTTCAAGGTAGCATAAAACATATCGAGGTAATCGTGCTGGTAGAGGACCAGGCAGCAGTAGCACACTATTATCAAGAAGCCATAATGAAGCCTACAGGGCTTCCTGCTGTTCCAAACTACCGGACTAGAGTAACGCAAGTTTTTGTCAAAGAAGATGGAGCCTGGAAAATTCGTGCCGCGCACTGGTCGCCATTAATGGGTGGGGCGGGTACCTCACAAACCGTCATTAAATAATGTATAAAGTTTCACGGACTAAAAAAACAAACTACAAACGATAACCCTGCTCTGCTTTCCCAAGGTTTAATCAGTCCTCTCATAAAAGATAAGATTGAAATATATACAGAGGGCCGGAATTCGTAGGGTTCCAACTCCTCCTCTGTATATATACTAGTGGTTTATTTATTTATTTATTGATTTATTCTATAACTATTGGATAACTTTATTATGCAACTTACTAAAATTTTATTAGTGACATCAATAGCAATATTTTCTGGGCTGGTATTTGCTGATGATACGGGCATGTTGATTGATCTAGATAAGCAATGGGGAAGCGCGGGTGGACCCGACGGCTTTGTCTCTGAAGACGTTATTGGTATAGGCATCGCTGGAATTACTGGGATTGCTGAGGTAAGGCAGGCCGCCACAATCGCGTCTGAAGAAGACTACGTTGTCGAAGGATACCAGGTGAAATTTCTCAGTACAGACATTGCTGTGATGGTACATACAACCGCCGGGTCAGACCCCCATGCGAGCATGCACGTTTTTCAAAAGCAAGATGGTAAGTGGCTTGTGGTTGGCGACGCGGCTGTGCCAACAGCCGAATGATCACCAGCGCCACCGGGGCGTATGGGTTTCAGGGAAGTAGTAGTAAAACCAAAAAAGCCCTGATTAACAGGGCTTTAAAGACTTCGTTGGACTTGCGTGGACTGGTATTTGGTGGAGGCGGGGGGAATTGAA
>LICD01000281.1 GCA_001438145.1 OM182 bacterium BACL3 MAG-120619-bin3
ATGCGCACCGTGGTGAATATTCGTACGGGCGGTCAGACTAAAATATCGGGCATCGTGCACAGCTTACTGCTGCTGGCGATCGTGGTTATCCTAGCGCCGCTCGCCTCGCAGATACCGCATGCGGTGCTCGCCGGAATACTGGTGAAGGTCGGTTACGACATTATCGACGTCTCTTATCTGAAAAATGCCCACCGTGGGCCGCGTTGGGACCTTGCACTTATGGTGCTTGTGCTCGTGCTGACGGTATTCGTAGATCTTATCACCGCAGTCGTAGCGGGCGTTGTTATGGGTGCGTTAGCATTCGTTAAACAAATGGCAGATGCACAGCTTCTTCGCATGGGCGGATCGCGCGAAGACGGGCAGGTTGAATACTCAGATGAAGAAGAGGCGCTGTTCGCTCGAGCCCACAACCGCATCACGATGTTCGATTTTGGTGGGCCATTAAGCTTCGGTGCCGCCGCGGATCTAGGACACCAGGTGCGTGAAAATTCGCGCGGTAGGGGGCAGGCGCTGATACTCGACTTTAGCTCGGTGCCGTTCGTCGATGTGTCAGCAGCGCGCGCGGTCGAGACGATCGGATGCGACGCCGACTCGGCAGGAAAAAAAGTGTTTATCTCCGGTATGAACGACAGCGTGAAGGCTGTCTTAACGGGCCTGAGCGCCGACTGTTGTTTAACAGATGAGAATTATTACTCTAAGCGAATCGATGCCATTAAGGCGGCGGTTGCATACATCGAAGGGTCGCCCAATGAAGGCGGCAGCGTTGAAATCGGAGCCTCCACGCAGCCTTCTTAAGCGCTCTCAAAGATCAAGAGCGCGCAGACAGCGTTAACTCGAAGCAGTAAGCATGGGTGGCACCGGCTTTAGTCGTTGCCTCCTTCTTGATAGGCCAACTCGGCATTGACGAGTTGGCCTTTTTTTTCGTGTCCGACGTATCAAGCATAGACACTAGAGTGTGTCGGGAAAAACTCTCAACGCGAAAGCTGTTAAACTTCGGCGCTCAATTCTCAGGCCGGCTAGCCTGCATCCAAATTCGAAAGACCTATGATTCCAACTGACAAAGACCTCTGGTTCCTGCCCCTCGGTGGCTGCGGTGAAATTGGGATGAACCTTAACCTGTTTGGCCACAATGGCAGCTGGCTAATGGTCGACTGTGGCATCACCTTCGAAGACTCTGTAACAAGCCGAACGGGCAATCGGGTCGAAATGCCTGACCCTCTTTTTATTGCTAATCGGCATGAAGCCCTTGCTGGCATTATTGCCACGCATGCGCATGAAGATCATATTGGCGCGCTGCCCCATCTCTGGGAGCAACTTCGCTGTCCAATCTACACAACACCGTTCACTCGCAACGTGGTCGCGCGTAAGTTTGCTCAGGCGGGTATCCGCGCACCTCTTGTGACCGTGCACCCCGGCGAGACTATCGAGATTGGTCCGTTTAAGGTTACTTGGGTGCCGATAACACATTCGACGCCGGAGACGAACGGGCTTTTAATCGACACCCCTGCGGGGCGTGTGCTGCACACAGCCGACTGGAAAGTAGATCCGGCGCCAGTGGTAGGCGAACCGATTCAGCCTAAGCTCTTTCAGAGTATCGGCGATCGTGGTGTAGGGACGATTATCTGTGATTCGACGAATGCGCCACTCAAGGGCAGTTCAACGTCGGAGTCTACGCTCTTCGATGGTTTGCTTGCGGCGGTGCAGGCGAGCCCTCAGCGCGTAGTGGTCGCTTGCTTCTCGAGCAACGTGGCGCGGCTCCAAACCATCGGCAACGTCGCACATGTGGCAGGACGCTATATTGGCCTGCTAGGGCGCTCATTGATCAATATGCATGGCTGCGCGCGCGGTGCGGGCTACTTAGCGGATAACTTTAACCTCGTGCAGTCTAATCATCTTGGCTATATGCCGCCAGACGAGGTGCTCGCTATCGCAACAGGAAGCCAAGGCGAGGTGGGCGCAGCGCTCTATCGCCTCGCTCAAGACAGCCACCCAGATGTCAGTTTGGCGGCTGGTGACCACGTTATTTTTAGCTCTAAGACGATTCCAGGGAATGAGATAGAGGTGGCGAGTCTGATAGCGATGTTCGAGGCTCGCGGTATTCGCGTCACCCAAAACGAATTTGAAGGAAAGCCTATTCATGCAACAGGGCACCCCTGCGCCGAAGAGTTACAGCAAATGTATCAGTGGATTCGGCCTCGAGTTGCTGTGCCGGTGCACGGAGAGGCGCGCCATATGGACAGCAATGCGCGCATCGCAGCAGCCTGCGGCGTACCGGTGCAGCTA
>LICD01000282.1 GCA_001438145.1 OM182 bacterium BACL3 MAG-120619-bin3
GAAGAAATTCTTTTTGCCTACCAAAGCTGACCTAGATGGCCGCTTGCTGATAGGTGCGGCGCTATTCGGTATCGGTTGGGGAGTTGGCGGCCTCTGCCCCGGTCCCGCGATCACGGCGCTGGCGACGCTTGACCCCTCGGTAGTGCTTTTCGTCGGCGCGATGCTTTTAGGGATGGTGTTGCAAAATCTTGTCGCTGAGTGACACCGCGCGTAGGCCCGACAGGGGGCTGCATTCTTCGATCAATTGGGAATGATTGCGTACTGATTTTAGCCGTCTTTTGTGCGCGCTCTCTGATTAGAGACACGCACAGAACAGAGGAATGGCTGGGGCTATGCCGCGGACTTAAGGCTACTGCCCGTTAGACATAGTCATCGCGTGTTGCATGTTCATTGCCTCGCGTGAACGATTACGCTCAGACTGAGAGAGCTCGCCTACTGCCGGGCCACCCTGATTGTAGATTCCACCACGCAAAGCGAACAGAAGATAGTCCTCGGGCAATACGTTATCGCTTTCGTTGTCGGTAAAGCGTGCAACGGCCGCGTCGATTAACTCTGCGCGATTATCAAGGTTTGGATACGCCATGATGTCGGCTACAAGGGTTTCGAGCACATTCAGGTTGTCCAAAATAATCGTTGCCTCGGGCGACTGACTATAGAGGTCAGGTGCGATTGCAGCGGCCATGGGCAGCTCTGTTGGTGCAGGGTACATGCTCATGCCGCCCGCCGAGCCGATCTTGTTTTCGAAGCGTTCCATAACGACGTCAATGCCGCCGCTGAATTGATCGTCGACATTGTCACGGATGATCGCTTCTAGCGAGGCAAGTTGCAGCCATTGTTGAGTCCACAGAAATCCACTTAGGCGTGGAAATGCAGTCTTAAAGGCATTCGCTTGGGGGTGGTTTACGAGAAGCGTGGTGTCTTTAGGTGTCAGAGCAACTGAATGGCGGGTATCAGACTTGTAGTCTGCAATTGCCGCTTCTACAGCAGCGCGCTTATCGGTAATCGAGGAGTCGGCGTATAGAGCAAAAAGCGCGTTCTCGAACGCGCGCCCATGTTTGAATACTTGAGAGGTGTGTCGATTTAGCGCGCTACTGTCATCGAATGCACTGGCTGCCTGCGCATCAGAATATTTCTCGCGCATGAGGTTGCGAAGGTTAATGCGCGCCTCAACCTCGAGATCTCCATAGGGGCTATCCATGCTCATACCCATATGCATATTGTCACCATGACCCATGCCCTGAGCCATCATCTCCTTCATAGTCATGTTGGCCATCATGGTGAGATGCTCTTCGAGCATGTCGCGGGCTTCCTTGGCGTAGGCGTTTTCATTGATCTTATTAATTTCGGCGAAGGTCTGTGCATGAGTCACGTCAAATGCGTTGAAAAGGTCAGCTAGCGCAGGGTAAGCATCATGCGTGGCAGCGCCAGGCTGCGCGCTGGCTGCGCTCGCGGCCAGCGCAAACGCAAGTGCGCTGATGTGCTTTAGTGCTGAATGGCTGAAGGTGAATGTTGTCTTTGTCATGAGCCGCGTCTCCGCTGGTCTGAAGTTCGAATAATCAATTATGAAATCCTGCCAAAAAGGCGTCTTTGCCTAGCTGACACGCTTCGCGTACAAGGCTCACAGTATAGACCTATCGCGCTTTCTCGCCAATGTAGGCTGCTGCGGCACAGTGCCGCAGGTCGAGTATGCGTGTAATAAATTGTTACTTGAGAAGCGCAGCCATCAGGATGTTAGAGCAGGTCGCTACCCGATGGCTTGCTGTATTAACGCTGGAACAGGTAGCTGAATTTAACGAAGAACTGCTCGCCGTCTTTGCGAAGGTCATTGGCTATAACCAGTTCACGTTCACCTTCCATGTCAACAATGTCAAAATTGCTCTGATTGGTGTTGTAGCCAATAAAAAGCGCCGACCAAGGATTGATTACATAGCGTAATAGCAGGTCGAAGTTCAGGTTCTCATCGTCGACTAAGCGCGTCGCAGGGCCCGCGTCCGTCTCGTCATATTGTGCGATGAATCGGAGCGACCATTCTTTTGTGAACTGATAATTCCAATTGCTGCGTGCGATGCGGTTAGTGAAAACTTTAGCGCCGCCTTTAGTCTCAAGCTCAGTGTTGAGATAGGTGTTGAGGACTCGCAAACGATTGATAGGGCGCCACAGCGCATCGATACTTACTCGAGAGCTATTAACGACGCTAGGCAGTGTGCCTCGTGCAGGAACGACGTTGAGGCTCGTACCCGATCGATAGCTGG
>LICD01000283.1 GCA_001438145.1 OM182 bacterium BACL3 MAG-120619-bin3
GGCCAATACCGCGCCCTTCCTGGCGCAAATAGAGAATCATGCCGCGGCCTAATTCGCCAACTTCCTTCATGGCGTATTGCAGCTGAGGACCACAATCGCAGCGCAGGCTAAATAGGCAGTCGCCGGTTAAGCACTCGCTATGAATTCTGCACAACACAGGCTCATCGCCTGTGACATCGCCGCAGACCAAAGCAACATGCTCTTTGCCTGTGCTGTCGTCTTCGAAACCGTGCAAGGTAAATTGCCCCCACTGTGTGGGAAGCTCGGCGGATGCTACAAACTTAACTGACAAAAGACTTTTCCTCTGCCGCTGCATAGTTAGCGCGGCTGTAATTCGATCGCTGCAATGTGGCCATCGCTCCCAAGCAAGAGTCAGGCTTGCGAAGCTCACTTGCGAGGCTTAAGAATGGCTAGGCGGAGACTGCTAACCGACTAGCAAAGCGATACTCTGTAGGCATAAGCAGGCAAGTATACCCGCTATTACGTCATCAAGCATGATGCCTAGGCCCCCTTCGACTTTCTCATCGGCCCATTTTATGGGCCAAGGCTTGGCTATATCTAAAACGCGAAAGAGAGCGAAGCCCACAAGCATCCAAACCACGCCTGCTGGCGCCATAAACATCGTAATCCAATAGCCGACAAACTCGTCCCAGACGATGCCGCCATGGTCATGCACACCAAGGTCTTTAGACGTGCGGCCACACAGCCAAATACCAACCACTGTGGTAACGACGAGTATCGCGCCGTAGACCAACGGCGGCAGTGGCGGAGCGAGCCAATAGAGAAGCATTGCCGCCAGCGTGCCAAAGGTGCCAGGCGCCACTGGCGCTGCGCCGCTACCAAGCCCAAACGCCAAAAAATGAATTGGGTTTGTCCAAACCGATCGCGGCGTTAGGTTAGCCATCTTGCTCTCGTTTCCCATTTTATTAAGTGTCACTCTCTGAGTTGGTTTGCTATTCGTAGGCCTAAATCAGAAATGACGATAGGCATTAGATGCCAGCTCAATCGCCTCACCTGCCCTGCTTAGCGTAAGCCCCGAGCCTTCGGCAATAACGCCGATTGGGGTCACAGCTAGTGCCAACGCACGCGCGATATCTTGCACGCCAGCAAGCGACTCCGGCGCCACGGTAAAGCACAGTTCGTAGTCATCGCCGCCGCCAAGCGCTGCGCGCTCGCGCTGTTCGGCGCAAAGCACCGCCATTAAGGTCTTGGAATACGGCAGCGCCTCGAGATCTAATTGTGCGCTTACGCAGCTCGCCTCGAGAATGTGTGCAAGGTCACCAAGCAACCCGTCGGACAGATCGATGCACGCGTTGATTTGCTCGCGAGCCTGCTGCGCGAAGTCGGTTCGTGGCTGCGGTGTATAGTATCTCGCTAAGAGGGCTTGCTCTTGCGTTTTATTCGGGCGCGATGTGAAAGCGAATTGCGGGCCAAGGTGGGATTCACACCCTAGCAAAAGCAAAGCAGTTGCCGCATCGCCGAGCGTGCCGGTCACACAGACCAGATCGCCTACGCGCGCCGACGATCTGCGCAAAAATGACTCCGCCCGACCCATGCCGTGAACCTGAATCGTAATGGCAAGAGGCCCACGCGTCGTGTCGCCGCCGATGAGAGGACAGTTAAACTGCCTAGCGCTTTCGAGCAACCCTGCGGCAAACTCGGCCACCCAGCCGTCGTCGCTTTCGGGGAGCGTAAGGCCAAGAGTAAAGCACAGCGGTTCTGCACCCATGGCGGCAATATCACTTAGGTTAACCGCGAGCGCGCGTCGAGCGAGCAATCTGGCAGGCGCGTGTTTGAGAAAATGAACGCCTTCGACAAGGGTGTCTAGCGACAGGGCAATCGCCATGCCGTTGGGGGGTTGAACGATCGCTGCGTCATCGCCTATGCCAAGCACGACACCTTCGCGATCAAAGCCTAAGCCTTCATCGACGAAGCAGCGTCTGATGAGTTCGAACTCAGAATAGGACACGGGTGAGGCCTCGATCTAGGCGCGGCTTTTGGTCTCGAGTGGCCTGAGCGTCAGCGCCAGTTTGTCCAAAACACCGTTTATGTATTTATGGCCATCGGTGGCACCGAAAACCTTAGCAAGCTCGATGCACTCGTTTATGACCACTCGGTAAGGAACATCGATGCGGTTGGCGAATTCGTAAGTGCCAAGATAAAGCACGGCTTGCTCAATGGGGTCGAGCGCCGAAGCCTTACGGTCGAGTAACGGCTCGATATGCGCATCAAGCTC
>LICD01000284.1 GCA_001438145.1 OM182 bacterium BACL3 MAG-120619-bin3
ATAGATGGGAAGGGTGATCTGGAATACACACAGCCAGTAAACCTTGAAAGTGATCAAGTTCCGGCGCTCGAAAGGCAAAATATTACGGAGGCTCTTCATACCGGCGTAAAAGCGATTGACGCATGTTTCACGTTCGGTAAAGGTCAGAGAATGGGTCTGATAGCAGGTTCTGGCGTTGGGAAGAGCGTTTTGTTGGCGATGCTAACGAAAAACACTCAAGCGGACATAGTAGTTATTGCGTTAATAGGCGAACGCAGCCGCGAAGTTAAAGAATTTGTTACAGAAACGTTAGGCGAAGACGGTCTTCTCAGAGCAGTTATAGTTGCCGAATCAGTGAGCTCTTCTCCAGTTAAGCGGATAAAAGGCGCTAAATTAGCTCATACTATTGCTGAAAAATATCGCGCACAGGGTAAAAATGTTCTTCTATTAGTTGATAGTCTTACTCGCGTAGCGCATGCGCAACGTGAGATCGGGCTTGCTATAGGTGAGCCGCCAACAGCGAAAGGTTATCCACCCTCAGTTTTTGCTCTATTGCCCACTCTTATTGAGCGAGTAGGAATGGGTAACTCGTCTGAGGGTTCGATATCAGCCTTTTATACAGTGCTTGCCGAAAATGATGATCGATCAGATCCGATCGTAGATATTTCGCGTGCGACTTTAGATGGGCAGATTATGCTTTCTCGTAAGCTAGCTGATGCGGCCCACTATCCCGCGATCGACCTTGAGGGTTCTATTTCTCGCGTCGCTGAAAAAATTGTGGCTCCAAGCCAAACTCGTCAAGCAAGATTTATTCGCAGGCTCTGGTCTTTGTATAACCAAAATGAAGACCTCATACAAATTGGTGCATATGAGAGCGGTTCTAATACCGTGCTCGATACTGCCATAGCACTCAAGCCAAAAATTGATCAGTTTCTCATCCAGCAAAACAATGAAGTTTTCTCTTATGAGGACACGCTTGGCCTTCTTGAACAATTGGAAAGTGAGTCTCAATGAGCCAGATAATCTGGGACGTTATGTCCAAAAAGAAAGATATTGAAGTTAGAACGCTTGAATTGGCACTCAGCCAGACACGCAATCGATGTTTAACTTTAAAGGATAAAATTACGAGTGTTGATTCCTATATTCAAGAATATTCCGATATCTTAATGCCGGTCAATGGCAAAAGCATATCAATAGATCAGCAAAGGAATACTATAGCCTTTATTGGTCAACTCGTTGACGCTAAGGAAAAGCTTTGTGGCGCATATGCTGAGTTTTCGCTTAAGTCGGAGGCGATAAGGGCGGAGATCCTTGGTGTGCATATGCAGGGGATGAAATACCGAAAAATTGCGGAATTACAATCTAATGAAGCGCGTATTGAGCTTGAAGCCCAGGAACGGAAACTCGACGACGAGCTATTTCTAGCAAAATTTGCATCTCGAAAGCACACGCTTTAGTGAGTGGCACGTAATTTGCTACGTATACTGTAGGCAGCTCAAGATGAGCTCTCATACAAAGTAGTAATAAGGATTAAGCCTCATAGGCGACGTAACGATGATAAGCACTCATTTTGATTTACAGAATATAATTAAAGAGATGGAAAGCACAGGGAATGGTGCAGAAAGCTCGGTAAATGCGACCGGCAGCGAGTTTTCAGCGACCATAACTCGGGTCTTAGAATCTCTTCCTCATGATATTGAGTCCGAAACAGAGCTTGTTGACTCTCTCAAGGCCGGCGGTGATGAAAGCCTAGAAAGCGGCAAAAAAGATGACGGTGAGCACGAAAGTGGCAATGTTCTTCCGCTTATGCTTTCGCAGCCTCCCTCATTTGACCAACTCACGCTGGGGGGAAAGCGCCCAATTCTTATCGGCAAGCTAAACGCTGAGCAAAGGTCTGGTATTTCGCAAAGTGAGGCCACAGAGAGCACTTACGCATTGTCGACTACTCAAAAGCTCCAAGATTTACTGAATAGCACACAGCGCTTGGGGGGGAGTGGCGAAGCGTCTAAGCCATTGATGGAGCGTCTTGCACCTGTCGGGCAGACGTCAATTACTCAGGCCGCATTGGCGAATGGAACGGTGCCTGTGGTTGAAGGCTCGAATTTGAGTCGCTTCGATAAGGCACCTGACAGAAGCGACTCCCTGCATTTCAAATTCGCTGAGTCGAGCAAAGGACAAATAGAGGCAGTAAAAGCTAGTTCTGAACAGATTCACTTTTCCAAAAATCTTGATAGGCTCAATTCTGTTGGTTCCAAA
>LICD01000285.1 GCA_001438145.1 OM182 bacterium BACL3 MAG-120619-bin3
GTTGGCTTTTTTTGTGGGTGGGTGTTTTGCAGTATGCGGATGGTTTGCACTTTGTTTGGTAAGACTGTAGTGGTCTACTAAAGCTGGACACTCAACTAAGTGGTAATCTACCACTCGAAAGGAGTGTTCACTATGAGGAAAAGACGCACGTTTAGCCGTGAGTTCAAGCGCGAAGCGGCCACCATGGTCTTAGATCAAGGCCATCCCTTGGCGCACATCTGTTTACAGCTTGATGTCAGCGAGAACAGTTTACGGCGCTGGGTTCAACAAGTTCAGTTTGAGCGTAATGGTGGCGTTCCCGAGACCAAGGCTCTGACCGATGAACAAAGAGAGATCCAGAAGCTCAAGGCCCGTATTAACGAGCTGGAGCGGGACAAATCCATATTAAAAAAGGCTACAGCGCTCTTGGTATCGGAAGAGATCAATCGATAAAACTGATTGATCGACTGAGAGCGCATGAGACCGTTGAACGACTCTGCCGCCTCTTGGGCGTCTGTCGATCTAGTTACTATGCCGCGAAGAAGCGCCGCCTGGTGATCGATGTCGAGCGACTTTGTCAGCGCGCGAAGATACAGGAGCTGTTTGAGGGCTCTCGTCGGTCAGCGGGCAGTCGCACGCTAGTGCTGCAGATGAATGACGCAGGCTTTCCTATGGGGCGCTTCAAAGTACGCAGCTTGATGAGAGAGTCGAGCTTGGTCTCTCGACAACCCGGACACAGGTATAAGCGAACTGGGCAAGCGCGTGTCGATATCCCTAATCTTCTGGACCGGCAGTTCGACGTAAGCAAGCCAAACAAAGTATGGTGCGGCGACATCACCTACGTGTGGACTGGCGAGCAGTGGAGTTATTTGGCGGTTATTATTGACCTATGCGCTCGTAGAGTCGTTGGATGGGCCTTGTCAGAGAAACCCGACGCCCAACTCGTTATTGAGGCGCTGAACCGCGCTGTTGAGTTCAGAGGTGTAACCCCCGGGCTCATGTTCCATTCAGACCAGGGAAGCCAGTATGCCTCTCGGAAGTTTCGTCAGATGCTTTGGCGCCATCGAATCCAGCAGAGCATGAGCCGAAGAGGCAATTGCTGGGATAACGCGCCCATGGAGCGCCTGTTCCGCAGTTTAAAGACGGAATGGATACCGCCTTTGGGCTATCGATCTATCAATGCAGCGAGAGAGGATCTAAGTCGCTATTTGGAAGGCTACTACAATTGGCGAAGGCCACATACCGCAAATGGCGGATTGCCGCCCGCGGTGGCGGAAGGAAAACCTAATTTACTGTCCAGTTTTGGTTGACCACTACACCTTGATTTGTTTAATGACTTGTCAAAAACGCCATCGAATTTTTAAGTTGAATAAAACAAGTCCCTGTACCTTGCGGGTGGAACGCCTACGCGGCGGTTGAACTCTCTTGTGAGGTGAGATTGGTCTGAGTAACCGCAAATAAAACCAATTTCGGCAATCGGAATCGCAGACTCAAGAAGATACCAACCGGCCAATCGAAAACGTACTTCAGACTTAATATGTTGGTGGCTGAGATTTTCAGCAGCCAGTGTCCTCTGCAAGGTGCGGCGTGACATCGCCAAAGCCGCTGCTGCATCATCGACCGAGACAATGTCAGGCAAACATCGAGCCACATGGTCGCCAGCGGCAAACGCAAAGCGCGACCAGGTTGGCGGCGCTACCTGTGCCCAGGAAACAGTCAGGTCTAAATCTGAGGCGTTGTCCAGACCACCTTGCCAAGTCAATAGCCATGTGGCCGTCTGACCCTGTTGGACACACTGAAGCACTTGATGTGAATCAGGCTTGGGGTACAGCTCGATACCGGCAGCGATCGCTCTGACAGAATGGAGACCGTTGGCCTCCAGCAAAGCACACAACACACCACACACCAGCAAGTCCTCTGCCGCCAAAGGCGCTGGACCATTGTCTTTGTGGATATGGTTTACGTTCGCCGAAGTAGGCGAGAGCAACAACCATTGGATTCGATGTTTTGAATGGATGTAACGCTCAAGACGCTGCCACCGCACCAACATGGACGGCGCACTGCGACCTGCAGTTAGTGCAAGATGCGTCGGCTCCATCGCGAAATCGTGTAATCCTCTGCCAAGCAAAGGCAAAATAGCGAAACCTGCTTGTTCAACAGCCGCTTGGACCACTGCTCTTTTCAAAGGCAAAGGGACGGTGGCTTGTGTCAATTCTTCGACCACGTCAGGCAAGCGTAGACCGAGG
>LICD01000286.1 GCA_001438145.1 OM182 bacterium BACL3 MAG-120619-bin3
AGTAACGTTGGCATGGCTGCCGAAGTAGCACCCGTTGCCGCAGAGCCCGTTGCAGCGGCACCAATGGCCGCTGCGGCAGCACCGATGGCAGAGGTCGCTGCATCACGCTTTGATGCCGAAGCAACGTACATGGCCAGCTGCAACGCTTGCCACGCGGCAGGCGTCGCTAACGCACCTAAACTCGGCGACAAAGCCGCCTGGGATGCGCGCATGGAGAAAGGCATGGACGCGATCATGGTTAACGTCATGAATGGCATCAATGCCATGCCGGCAAAGGGGCTTTGCATGACTTGCAGCGCCGACGACCTACAAGAAATCGTTAACTACATGGTCGCCAAGTAAAAACCAAGTTCCATCAAACATCGTTAGTAAAGTTCAAACACAGTAAGTACCAACTAAGGTAAGGAGTTCGACGTGTTAAATCTGAAAACAGGACTGTTCCTCTCAGCGGCGCTTTTCGCGTCAACTAGCTTCGCCGACGCGCAGCAAACTGAACTTGCCCAAGTAAGCGACGGCTTTAACGCCGAAACAACTTACATGGCTTCGTGCTTCGCATGCCACAGCAGCGGTGCTGCAGGCGCGCCAAAAGTAGGACCCGGCAACGCAGACGCATGGACAGCACGCCTCGAGAAGGGCATGGATCAAGTAGTCACAAACGCAATCGCCGGCATCAACAACATGCCACCTAAAGGCCTTTGCTTTACCTGTAACGACGACGATATCAAAGCGTTGGTCGAGTACATGGTAGACAGCAGCAACTAAGCTTTAGCTAAATAAGCTGTAAAAGAATGAGCCTTCGGGCTCATTTTTTTTGTGTTTTTTTGTGCTGCTATTTTTAAAGGGCTATTTATAAAGCTGAGAGTAGGTATTTGGAGCACTACAATGACCGTCGCCAGCATCCCTTCGCGCGCACTGCTCGGCATCGACGCCGTTGAGGTGATGGTCGAGGCGCATCTGTCGGCGGGCTTACCGGGGTTTACGCTCGTGGGGCTGCCAGAGACTGCGGTTAAAGAGAGTCGGGAGCGTGTGCGTAGCGCGATCATCAATTCGGCGCTTGAGTTTCCTGATCAGCGCGTCACGGTAAATCTTGCGCCGGCCGATCTGCCCAAGGCGGGTGGACGGTATGACCTCGCGATAGCTGTGGCGACACTCGTAGCATCGGAGCAGATCGAAGGGTTCGCAGAAGCCATTCGCGGGATCGAGATGCTCGGTGAGCTTGCACTCGACGGAGGCCTGCGTCCGGTGCCGGGTGTGGTGCAAGCGCTTCTCGCAGCGCGCAAAGACGGACGCGCGATCATCGTACCCGCTGCGAACCGCGAGGCGCTCGAAATAGTGGATTATTCCCTCGCGCTCGGACTCGACTCGCTGACCGAACTTACTGCGCTGTCGATCAAACTCAAAGCAGACGGCGCCACGATTCTCGCAGTGTTTAACGCGGCGCGCGCAGCGAGACAGAAACCACAGCAGCGGGATCCGCTTAAAAAACGTATCGACGACGCCTGTGTGCAGTTCAATCCAATACGAGGCCAAGCTCGTGCTTTGCGTGCGCTCGAGATCGCCGCAGCGGGCGGGCATAATCTTTTGATGCTGGGTCCTCCTGGATCGGGGAAAACGCTTCTCGCCACTACGCTCAGTAAACTCTTGCCGCCAATGACGCGCGACGAGGTGCTTGAGGTTGCATCGATTCGCTCCGCCGCGCGTGGACAACTAGCGCTCGGCAGCGCAGCACTGCGGCCCCTGCGAGCGCCGCATCACTCGGCCACAATGCCGTCGCTTGTCGGCGGTGGGGCTGACGCGGTGCCCGGCGATATCACCCTTGCGCATCGCGGTGTGCTGTTTCTCGATGAGCTCACCGAGTTTAAGCCGGGCGTATTAAATGCCTTACGAGAACCTCTCGAAGCCGGCAAAATTACCATCAGTCGCGCTAAATACCGCGTGGTCTTTCCCGCAAACTTTCAATTGGTCGCCGCGATGAACCCCTGCCCCTGCGGCTATGCCAGCGATACAAGACGGAGTTGCCGGTGTTCGAAGGAACGCGTGAGCGCCTACCTCGGCAAAGTGTCAGGGCCTTTGATCGACCGCTTCGATCTTATTATCGAGGTACCTTCGCTTTCACACGCCGAATTGCTCAGCACGCAAACTAGCCACACAGAGGCCGCGCAGAGCGCGCACAAAGAAAGCCAGCAATGGGCGCGCAGGCGGCGCA
>LICD01000287.1 GCA_001438145.1 OM182 bacterium BACL3 MAG-120619-bin3
GCGTTAGTCGGTAAATCCGGTAGCGGGAAAACGACGCTCGTGAGTCTGCTGCCTCGTTTCTATGATTGCACCGAAGGCGAGATCCGCATTAATGGCAGTGCGCTTCCCGACTACTCACTTCAAAGCCTTCGCCATCAAATAGCGGTAGTGAGTCAGAAGGTCGTGCTATTTAGTGGCAGTATTTTAGACAATATCGCCTACGGAGCTGCCGAACCAATCGATCGTGATGCTGTGATCGAGGCTGCGCGCAACGCACATGCTTTAGAATTTATTGAGCAACTACCACAGGGAATAGACACGCAGATTGGCGATGACGCGGGGATGTTGTCTGGTGGGCAGAGGCAGCGCATTGCGATTGCACGTGCCTTGTTTGACGATGCGCCTATACTCGTACTCGATGAGGCCACCTCGGCGTTAGATTCCGAATCTGAGCTACATATTCAAGAGGCGCTGAGTACGCTTATGCAGGGGCGCACCACCTTTGTCATCGCTCATAGGCTATCGACTGTCGAAAGCGCTGATAGAATTTTGGTGATGCAAAACGGTAAGATTATCGAGTCCGGAAGCCACAAAGAACTCATCGCTCAAGAAGGCCATTACGCCTACCTCTACAATATCCAATTTGCAGAGTCCTAACCTCGACTCCTGCCGCTGTACTCATAGATCCAATAGTCGGTATTAAAGCCCGTCTGATTTACGCTGATGCAGCTCTCGCAGCTTCGCGTATTTCATGTAGGTATAGAACGCGGCGTTCATGCTGGTGTTAAAACCCTCGAGTCCGTCGAGGAAGTGTCCCTTGAATAGATAGACCTGTAAGAAGGTGATCGGAAACATCAACACGATACTCGCCAGCGAGGCGTTTTGGTTCTTATCAAATTTATCCTCGGCTTTAAGCTCGCTGTAACGATTAGACTTGGTGAAGCGCTGGCTAAGGCTAAGGTTTTCTTTGTGGAGAATCGTCGCTTGCGTTTTCGTGACAGAACCTGTGATCGAGATGCTTTCGTGTACGCGCCTTACTTCGTAATGGCCGCATGTTTTTCGAAAGAAGCGAATGAGTCGATCGTTTTTGCTGAAGTTCTTTGGCTGCTGCCCCCACCGAATGAGCGTACGATTCGATTCTAGCGCGTCGTGCGAACCGGTGTTAATTAATGTCCTTACCTCGTTCAGAAAGTCTTCGGTAGGCAATTCGTCGGCGTCTAGATTGAATACCCAAGGCTGGCTGCAGAGTGACATTGCATAGGCCTTCTGCTCACTAAATCCTGGCCAGTCATTGTGGAAAACGCAAACGTTGGGAAACCCTTCCGCGATCGCTAACGTTCTGTCGGTGCTGCCGCTATCGACAATTATTACCTCGGCGAAGTCAGCAACGCTCGCGAGCGATTCGGCAACATTGTTCTCCTCGTTGAGGGTGATCATGTACACGCTTGCAGCTATCTGTTGACTCATGGATTCGTCTCTTTCGTTTCATTAGCAAACGCAGGTTTGCGCATATCTATTGCTACTCTGGTTGCCGTTGCAGCGCCGAAAACGACTTCTGGTATTAAAGACGTGAGGCAATGATAATTGAATTCGCATTGCCAAGCGTCACAGTCTTTGCTGCATGCCTTCGTGCCGCGCAATACGCGACTATGATCGCCTAGCGGCGCCCAAATAGTTTCCTTACTTGGCCCGAATAGCGCGACTAAATCTAAGCCTGCGGAGGCGGCAAGGTGCATCGGTCCACTGTCGCCACCTATATAGAACTGAGCTTTTTGAAAAAGGGCAACGAGTTCAGGATAGCCGAGCTGATCGAAGTGATGAATAGCTACATTGGGTAATTGCTCAGCGATCGCATCGATCATGCGCGTATCGTCGCCAACACCAATCATCACGATGCCGAGATTTTGGCTTTTGAGCTGCGTGACTAAGCTTGCAAAATACTCGACTGGCCATTTCTTATAATCAGCGCTTGCCCCGGGGTGAATGACCACAAAAGGCTGTGTGATTAGCTTTGATTCAAGGAAACCTTTCACCGCCTCGCGGACCTCAGAGCCGAGAGTGTAAGGAAGAATATTGGCAGGGGCTTTGCCGGTAACGAGCACATCAAGAATTTCGCCAAAAGCATTATAGCGATGCTTTTCATAATTGAGCGCGCGCGGATTATTGTAGAACCGATGCGCGTTTTTTCCGGTTGGCCCGTAGCGATTCTTAGC
>LICD01000288.1 GCA_001438145.1 OM182 bacterium BACL3 MAG-120619-bin3
CGTATTGCTTACCATGATTTCGAAGGCCTGACGGTCGATGAAACCGAAAAGGTAAGGCTCGTTGAGCACCTCGGCGACAAGGCGATGATGATGATTTTGAGAAACCATGGACTGCTAGCTGGTGGGCGAACTATCGCCGAAGCTTTCATTAATTTGTGGTTGATGGAGCGCTCTTGTCAGATACAAACATCGGTCGATCAGAGCGGCGTAAAACAGATCCCTATTAGCGAGGATATTCTCGAGCGCAGCGTTAAACTGTTAGCAGTGCAGAATATGGGGCAGCCGACTGGCGCATTGGAATTTGGTGCAATGAAGCGCGTGATCGATAAGAAAGATCCTTCCTATAAGCTCTAACAACTAAAGCATTTACCGTTGATATGATCTCAGGAGCACTTTAGTTGAACGGGGTACCGATTAATAGAGATCCCTCAAACGACGAGCTTCAATTAATTGTGGCGCTCTATACTCAGGGGGATTTCGAAAGGGCGCTATCTATCGGCAAGCTGCTATGCACCAGATTCCCTAAATCAGCTGTGCTTTTAAATTTGTGCGGAGCCGTCTATGCCGCTCTTCTCGAATATGATTTAGCAGTGGAAAGCTATGCTAAAGCGATTAAATTAGATCCCAGCTTTGCAGACTACCATGCCAATATGGCCAATGTGCAACTCGATAGGGGCGACGTAGACGGTGCCATCAAAAGCTATCGAAAGTCTATTCAGATAGACCCAAACTATGCAGAGGCTTATTCTGATCTTGGACTTGCGCTCCAAATAAAAGGCGAATGGCAAGAGTCAATAGACTGTTTCAATCACGCGCTTGCGATAAATCCAAATTTTGCCGAAGCCCACTCTAATGTCGCTAACGCAATGCAGGCTGTTGGCAATGCTGAGGCGGCAATTAATAGCTGCAAAAAGGCGTTAGAGATAAACCCCAACCTTGCCACCGCACACTACAACTTAGGGAATGCCTTTCAACAACTGGGCGATCTTGACGCCGCTCTAACCAGTTACCGGCAAGCGATTATAAGTGCTCCCAATTTAGACAGTGCGTTCTGCAGCATAGGCAGAGTGCTGCATAGCAAAGGAGACCTAAACGGTGCGATCGAAAATTTCCGTCTCGCTTTGTCAATAAATCAAGATGTGGCTGAAACTCACTATTTCCTCGGCGTCGCTCTGCACGATAGCGGCAGCCTCGGCAATGCGCATGATAGTTACAAGCGCGCACTCATCTTGGACCCTCAACACTCGCTTGCAGCGACTAACCTCGCCAAACTTCTGTATGAAAACAAACAGTTTAGAGAGGCCGCCGAGATTTTTTCACTCAATGAGAACAGCGAAAGTCAGCAGTATTTATTGAAGTGCCTATACGAGATGGGTTCGGAACCTGCCATTTTCACTCAGCTTAGAAAACTCATAGATAACGGCGAAAAAAATGCGGTGATTGGCTCCTATGTTTCGCGCGCACATAAAAGATACGGCATTGAATTACGCAACCCCTATTGCCAGAAACCTCTTAACTTCGTGCATCATAAAAGCCTTCTACACACAGTGGATTTTGCTGCTACTTTTGGACGAATAGCCTCTACGCTTTTGACTGACTCTGCGGCCGAACACCGAGCGCAGACTCTCCTAACTAACGGCATTCAAACCGCCGGCAATGTTTTCTCTCAATGCGGTGAGCTTGGCCGTGAAATTGAAATGATAATTCGTACTGAGATAGAAAATTATCGAAAGTACTTTAAAGAAAGTAATGAAGGCCTCATTAGAAATTGGCCTGAGAAATATACATTATCCGGCTGGATAGTCAGCATGGCTGAAGGCGGAAAACTCGCTGCGCATATGCATGACAGCGGCTGGCTAACGGGAAGTATTTACATTAACGTGCCGACGAAGTCGCAACCCGACAGTGGCAATTTGGTCGTCGCTTCGGAAGACGTAGAAAACGACGCTGCTGTTAGTGAGAATCGTCGGAGCATTGATGTCATTACAGGCAGCCTTTGCCTATTCCCCTCCTCCTTGCTCCACTACACGCGCCCATTTAATGCAAAAGAGAAACGCGTCGTGCTCGCATTCGACATGATTCCCTTGTGATGCACGCAGTCTTATTAAAGGCCGTTACCAATCGCCCTGAAAAGTTCAATCGTTTGAAACTCACGATAACCTTCCTCAGTCTCAACCGTCGCGTAGTCGCTAAAT
>LICD01000289.1 GCA_001438145.1 OM182 bacterium BACL3 MAG-120619-bin3
CTCTTAACGGGGTTGGCTTTTTTTGTGGGTGGGTGTTTTGCAGTATGCGGGTGGATTGCGCGTTGGTTGGTTTTGGCTGGATCGTGGTACGGGGTTTGGCTCGGTAGTGATTTGGCTGGAACGAGAAGGCTACTCCGGGTTGTGTAGATGTCAGCGACAGTGTTAAACAGCGTCAGATTGCCGTCTTTTAGAAGGCACAATACTTCCATCAAGCCTCGAAATTGCTTCCTTGTCTGGGATATTTTGGTGTTAGAACTCATTAGTAAACTTGCGCATACGTATATGACTCCAAGAGGCAGCAACCACGCTAGCCCCAGCTCTTTGGGACTTTGTGCTTTTTGGAAGTATCTTAGGTCAGATAAACAGGGTAGGCCGCCACGTTCAGCCAAGGCCTAAACGCTTCTAAACGTCCGATGGGGAAGCTCCAAAAGGAAAGAATCGAGGGTCTTGAATAGGCTTATCACTACATCTAGTGTTTGCCCGCGGGCAGAGTGACTTAGATTCTTTAAGTTATTGATTTATAACGAATCACTACTTCCGGTAATGTCGATTACTGGAAATAGACGGGTCCCTTTGGGGCAAAATCTGACCAAGGTGGGAATTGATTTCAATTAAGTTGGTCGATCGGCCCACTGTCATATGCGAGGGGCTTTAGCTTGGTTTCATACGGTGAGTTCTGGTCAAATTGTATTCGGTTATAAACGATCACACGTTGGGTCTTGAAACCCACCCCCTTACATTGCTGAATTGTTGACCGCGGAAGCAGGTGGATTTGCAGAGTGAATTAGTCAGTCCAAAGTAACAGGGAAGCAGGTCGAGCAGTTTATGTTTTCTGTTTTGAAGAAGCGCGGTCTGTTGGATGACGATACGTTGGTTAGTTTTTCAGAGGTTACTTGGAAAGCCAAGAGGAGGACCCCCTCGGCTTCTAAAAACGAACCAGGCTAAGTAGCCTGTGATTTCGCTAGATATTTACCTAACGTTTCATAATACTTAAGTGCCAACGCCGTCGGGACAACATATTTTACGCGCGCGTCATATTCGTCACTCTCCACCTTAATCATGCCCTTGTCGGCGAGAATTCTTAGACGGCTATGCTTTGTTCGTTGGGAAATCTCGGGCATTGCCTCGAGGGCCTCCATCGTCGCGAGTTTGCGGTCTTGATACCACGCAATTGAACAAGCGTTGAGTAGGCCGCTTTCAACGGCGTCGAGTGCTGGGAACTTCGGCATCTCCTCGAGTGCTCTCGCTAAATTCAGAAAGCGTAGATAAGGAAGATCTTTTTTCATTGGACACCGTATATGAACTGATTAGCGCATGAGTGCGCCCAAGTAGTGCATGAGTGTAACAAATCTGTAATGGCTATGCCACAAAATAAGTGGGGGCTGCGGCGGGGGGGAGGGGAGTGCTTTTCTATCTAAAATGCTTAGAAACAAACGGCGAAAATATCGACAGCAAATAGAGCATCAAAAATGCACCAATGGCATCGCCAGCTAGCATAGATAAGGGTAGCCCTGAGGACGAAGAGAGATCGGGGGAAAGAGATATAATGAGAAAATTTGTCAGAGAACTTGCTAGCGCAGTCAGCCCCGCAAAAAGAATGATTGTCCTAAGAGTTATCCCTGTCATGTCGTGAGTAAGCTGGGATCGATAGGCAGGTATTTGGCTTAACGAGAGGAATACCATCCAAGCCATTAAACCGTTCGAGAGGACAATTAATACAAGCGAAAAGCTAGGTGTCGCGATAGTGGGTAGGGTGACCGCAGCGCCAAGTATTAGGCCAATGGCGCCAGGGAATCCGAAAAGAAGTACAGCCATGGGTCGAAGAATAGCCGGGAGAAAAATTAGGCTGACTAGCGGCGCGACTTCGGCGGCATCGAAGAGGAAATTGTTTAAATGCCAAAGCCCAACCCAGGAGAGGGCCACAAATACCGAATAGCCGAAATTCACAGGAAAACGTTGTAGCATTGACGATTTCTCAAGGGATTGAAGATCCGTCTCCACCTTTTTCTTTAAAGTTTGTAATGTTATCAAGACAATAACTCAAGCAATCTGCAAAAACTACTTATTTTAAACCCCGATTATTTCATTAAAACGCGAGTTTCAAGCCTCAAGGCTTAGCGCTAAGCGCTAAGCGAGAACAAGATAAGGTAGAATGCCGCTTAAAGTGGCTACGGTATTTTCTATGCAATCCA
>LICD01000290.1 GCA_001438145.1 OM182 bacterium BACL3 MAG-120619-bin3
TTCACGGCAGATTCAGTCAGAGAGCGCGTTGCGATGCCTAAATGTACGCATCAGCGCGTTACTTCCACATGAGCAGAATTATGTCCAGATTCAAGAATATGCAATATCTAACCAAACTGAACCCATTTAAAGCTGCAATCGGCATAGCAATCTTTGGCTTGTCGACAACTTCACTTGCCCAACAAGATGGCATCGAAGAGATATTGGTATTGGGGCAGGGTGGGGTCGGCACTATTCGCTTAGATACGCAGAACAGTGCAGGAAGCAGGCTCGGGTTATCGGGTCTCGACTTGCCAGCCAGCGTTGACATTATCACTCGCGATGAGATAGCTACTAAGGGGGATTACGGTGCTCTGGAGGCAGTAACGCGAACTACCGGTGTTTCTGCAAGTGCTAGTCCTGGCAACGGAGGCACGTCTATTTCCTCCAGAGGGTTTAATGGACATGGCTCCACTGTCTATACCTATGATGGTACGCGCCTCTACATCGTGGCAGGAACAGTGACGTTTCCTGCAGATACTTGGACCTTAGAAAGAGTGGAGGTATTACGAGGAGCCGGCTCTGTGATAAATGGGGTAGGCGCGCTCGGGACTACTATTAACTATGTTCCAAAATCTCCGGTATTGGGAGAGAGTGATTTTGAAGCTGCAGTAGCTCTAGGAAGTTTTGATATGAAACGTATGGCCCTAGGGGGGGGTGCACAAATTTCCGACGAATGGGCATTCCGACTTGATGGTTCCTATCAGGAGGAAGAAGGCTATGCCGATCGGGCAGATGAAGGTCGAGAGGTGTTGGCAGGCTCTTTGCTTTATCAGCCTTCAACAGATTTGAGCGTTCGTTTTAGCGTCGATTATGCAGATATTGATGCAGCGGCCTTCTGGGGCACTCCGCTGATCGACGGTAAGGCAAGTAGCTCTCACCGGCAAAACAATTACAACTTCGAGGATGGGAAAGTTGTTTTTGAAGACATGTGGTCTCGAATGCATGTTGAATGGAATCTGGCTGACAACATTACGTTTAGAAACGATACTTACGTCCTTAATGCTTCCAGAGAATGGCAAAACCTCGAGGAATACTCATATAACGCAGGCACCAATCAAATTGATAGGGCGTTTTACTTAGGAATTGTTCACGAAGAGGATCAGGTAGGGTCGAGATTTGATTTCCTAATCGATACGGAAATCGGCGGCTTGGCAAACAGCCTGAGTATCGGAGGTGAGGTAAACGATATTGAACTCGATTACCTAAATAATTTCAGTACAGGTGGATTTGGCGTTGGAGATAGCGTAGCGATTTTCGGGTTCAATCCAGGTACTACTCCAAAGGACACAATCCCAACCATTCTGGACTACCAAACCGATACGCAACAAGCAGCCATCTTCATAGATAGCGTATTACAAATTTCTGATCAACTTAGCCTCGTACTAGGCGGGCGTTATGATGATATTGAGTTCGATCGCTACGATCTCGCCATAGGCGGGAGTCCTGCTTCTAGTTTTGACGCCGATTTTTCGGAGTTCACCTGGAGAGCTGGGCTGGTATATCAGCCGACGGAACAAATGAGTATCTATGCTCAAATGAGTACTGCAGCAGATCCGATTACTTCTCCGATTTCCATTAGCAGTGGTAACAAAGATTTTGATCTCGCAACTGGAAGACAATACGAAATTGGCCTGAAGCAACAGCTACTTCAAGGCAGAGCTGAATATACACTTGCCTATTTTGACATTGAAAAGGAAGATATTCTCACTCGATTACCTGCATCGACCATAACCGAGCAGATTGGTCAGCAGAGTTCAGATGGTATCGAATTTACTTTGCGTGTGAATCCGACAGATTCACTTAGTATTGATTTCAATGCGGCAAGCATCGACGCGGAGTTTGATGAATTCTATTCTGGCGGGATCTCTCTTGCGGGCAACACGCCTAGGAATGTACCAGAGCAGACCATGAATCTCTGGCTTAATTGGTCGCCGATTAACGATGTGCAAATAGGTGGTGGATTTCGCTATGTGGATTCTCGATACGCAGATGACAGCAATACTGAAAAGATGCCGGCATACACAGTCTTCGACGCTAGTGTGAACTGGATGGCTACCGAGAACCTCACTGTCACGCTTAGAGCAAGGAATCTTACCGACGAAGAAGACTACGTGTTAGCGCCCTATGTTCCAAATCAATGGAT
>LICD01000291.1 GCA_001438145.1 OM182 bacterium BACL3 MAG-120619-bin3
ATTAAATGCTTTATAAGCATCGGCTCTGTTGATATTTTGCGCCTGAAATTTAGATTCTGACTCTCGCCGGTCAAGATGCTCTTGTAATCAATGGATTCTGGGCCCTCAGGGCAATCCACTACAATATCCCAAGCGCGATCAAAGGATGGGATAAATTGGCTAACTGGGTCATCCAGTTCAAAGAGCTCTTCTTCATAGAGTCTCAAGGCTATAAAGCTCGTTAATACCTTAGTCATACTATACATTCTAAACATTGCATCAGTTTGCATCGCTTTGCCGGATTTCAAATTACTGACGCCAAAAGCCTTGTGATAAATCTCTTGACCCCGCTTAGCAAATACGACCAATCCTGGAATCGATAAATGATCATTGTTCAGCAATCCTTCAAAGTGATCATCTAATATCTCTTCATAATCTTTACAGAATTTATTAGAATTATTCATAAACTATAACTCGATTATTAGGTGGCAATAAGGTGCATCCGCAAAATGCAATTTATTTCTCGAAAGTCTGTCAATAATATTGAGAGCGCCGCAGAGCAGTTCTATTTCAATCCTGATCAATCCGCAAAAACAAACCACCATAATAATTTTAAGGATAGTTTCTGGCTGTGTAAAAAAACAGCACGCTGTAGACGATGGTCTCGACTCATAAGACAATCTTTTGCGTTAAAATTAATTCTACTAGCTCAATAGAACCGATGGGCTTAACTCTCCTTATGAGCTGACTAGAAGTTCGCGCGAATACCTAGCCTCATCACAGGCCCATGGTCTTGTGCAAGAAACAGCATTTCGGGATAACGAACAAAAAGTCTTGTTTCTTCATCTAGAATATTTTGCGCGTCTAAGAAAACTGTCATCGCTTCGCTATAACGATACTGGTAAGAGAAATCCACTTGCTTTCTGGCCTCTACAAAAACCGGTTGCTCATAGTTAGCAAAACCTGAAGCAGTCTCAGCGCGATAATTTAGCGCTAACCTAACTGTATGCTTTGAGTTTTCAAAAAATACTGAGGCATTACCAGAATCGCCGAAACCGGGAAGCGTGAACTGTCGTCCGACCTCCGACAAATTAGGCTGTACGTCGCCTCCACTTACTTTGGTGTAATTCACGGTAAAGCCATAAGGAGTTCCCTGGAAGAAGTGCTGCCATGCGCCCTCAAAACCACTGACCCTTCCGCTTTCTAAGTTTGCCGGCTGAGTAATATCAAACAAGGCGAGCGGGTCGCTGCTCGAGCCCTCAATGTTGCCATCTCCGCACACCCACCAATGACCAGATGGACAAGCAGGATTCCATCCCCCATCAAGAAAAGCCGCGCCATTGAGCACGTCAACCCCTGCATTTAGTGCCGAAGCGACCTGGAACATATGGTGCTGATCGATGGCCCACCCTTGCGCCCAGAGGAATTGCTGGGAGACACAGTCGCCGGTGCCGCCCTCACCGGGGAACCCAGTAGCGGGACGTCCAGCATCTGCCCAAGCTTGAACACACGCCTGAGCCTGCTGTCCTATTTCGCTGCTAAATGGGCTTGTTAGCCCATTGAAAGGCTGATCATTTGCGGTCTGGTTTCCCACAAAGTCCTTGATTTTCTTCCGAAAATAATTAATCGCAACATACGATCCGTCTGCGTAATAATTTTCATAAGCAATGTCGATATTAGTCGACTGCAATGGGTTTAAATCTGGGTTACCGCCTGTCGCCGTGAGATTAAAAAAGTCTTGTGCGCCAATCGCAAGCTGAGACTCTAAATCTCCTAGATTTGGCCGCGCCATCGATTTACCCCACGACGCTCTAATAATTTGATTGTCAGTAACGCCTAGGGACATCGCAACGTTGGGGAGAACAGTACTATTGGAGCCAAACCGAGAGCTGTCCGTGGTGTCACCGCGCACACCGTATAACCCATCAATATTCCAATCAATTCGATTCACTAATGGATACAAGCTTGTCGATTCCGTTTCTACAGATTCATATCTTAGGCCAGCTTGTATATTCAGTGGCATGTATCCTGCTATCTCAGTACTTAGATTAAACTGGGCATACGCCGACTCTAGATCTTCCGTCACTCTTTCATTCGAGTCTATCCCGCCCGCTGAGCAGCAGCCGACACCATCGGAATTATCAATAAAGCCGCTTCCGAGCGCAGCAAATGCAGACAACGCACTCGTAGGGTCGATGTCGAA
>LICD01000292.1 GCA_001438145.1 OM182 bacterium BACL3 MAG-120619-bin3
AAACAAGTTCTCCCTCTTCAGAATTAACATGACCTAACGGTATATAATAACTAATGCCGAGTGCGGTACTGATCGCGACGCCTAGAATATCGGCGTCAAAAAAATGTTCGCCCTGAGTCTCAAGGCTAATCGAGAAACGTGGCGACGATTCTATTTTGCTTAAAAGAGTTTGCAGTTTTTCTTCTGTGTCGACGAGGCTGTATTGGATTTCTTTCGGCGCTACAATAAGCGCTGCATGCGCGGGTGTATTGCCGCCGGTAGTCTCTGATCCGGCCGACGCATTGGTTGGCGATTTCGCGTTAGCAGTCGAAGCGCCTTTTATCCCCTGCGATTCGAGTTCTTTGACCCACGACTTAAATTCGAGCTCGGAAAACAGGCTAAGGAGCGCCTCGCCGTCTTCGGCGCTTGGCACTAGTTCGTCGATTGTTAAATCGAGTTCGCAGTCGAGCTTAATCGTCGCAAGCTCGTAAGAAAGTCTAAGAAGATCGATGTTTTCGCGCAGCCGTTCGCCTATTTTTCCGCCGATCGCGTCGGCATTTTCGATAACGCCGTCCATCGATTGGTGCTCCAAAAGCCATTTGACCGCAGTCTTTGGTCCGACCCCTGGAACGCCAGGAATGTTGTCGGCTTTGTCTCCGGTAAGGGCGAGAAAATCGATAATTTGATTAGGCGCAATACCGAACTTCGCGACGACGCCGGCGACGTCAAGCCTCTCATTATTCATCGTGTTCATGAGTGTCACATGCTCGTCAACGAGCTGGGCAAGGTCTTTATCGCCGGTGGAGATAAGCGTCTCAATACCCTGCGCCGTCGCCTGCTTGGCGAGCGTGCCGATTACGTCATCGGCCTCGACACCGGGAATGACCAACATGGGCAAACCCATCGCCTGAACAATTTGATGAATGGGTTCGATCTGCGATCTAAGCTCGTCGGGCATCGGTGGGCGAGTTGCTTTGTATTCCGAATACAGATCGCTACGAAAAGTCTTCCCTTTTGCATCGAAGACGATTGCAACGTTGCTGTCGGGATGACCTTTTATCAGACTGCGGATCATGTTGATCACGCCTTTAACCGCGCCGGTTGGCTGCTGCTTGCTATTCACCAACGGGGGCAGGGCATGGAATGCGCGGAACAAATAGGAAGAACCGTCTACTAGAATGAGTTGCTTGCTTGTTGTCACGTCGGTTTTCTCTATATGGCTATTTATTTGGCTATTTATTTGGCTATCTTTACGCTTTCTAGCGTCGATGTTTATCCTGTGACTAATCGACGGAACTGAGCGCTATTCTAAGCACTCGACAAAATCAGCAACGACTGCGCGCATGAGCCGCGTGTAACCGTCTTGCCCTTCGTCTATTTTTCGACCAAGGATGTCGACTTCGACACGGCGCAGTGTCGTTTCTTGCGCCAGTCCTTTCATCGCCGTAGCGATAAGGCCTGCGTCCGAATCGGGCTCAGTAAGAAGACACTGTGGCTGCGCTGAGGCAAGCGATGCTCTCACCTCACTCAGTTCACGAATACTCGGCGCGCGCTCGGGGTCGACTAAAAGCGCCACGCGATGGCTTAAGCCAAACTCGCTTTCAAAATAGCGGTACGCATCATGATAGACCGCGTAGGGCGGGGTGTCTTGTAAGCCTGAATCTTGCGAGTCTGACTTAGTGCGCTTAAGCGCGGCGAATTCGGCTTCGAACGCCTCTCTATTCTGCGCCTGCTGTTCGGTGAAGCGAGCGAGACTAGCGCGATAGTGTGGAGCGTTGCTCGGGTCTAAATTGCTGGCAGCGCGGGAAATAGCTTGCGCAATTATTTCGGCATTGGTGGTGCTAAGCCAGAGATGAAGGTCGATAGAATGCGGCTCAGCGTGCGCTTGATCGTCATGCGCCTCGATGAGTCCTCCGCGGTCGAGCTCATAGAGTCTGATGTCGCTGAGCAACGAGACAGTCACAGTGCGCGGGTCTTCGCGAAATAATTTCCCGAGGGTAACCTCGAAGTCTTGACCAACCCACAGGAGTAAGTCAGCCCTCGCCGCTTTGAGGCGCGCCGATGGGCTGAGCGTTGTGTGATGCGGCGAGTCACCTGCTGCGATTAAAGCAACGGCGTTTCCGTGTCCGGCCAGAATATCATTGGCGATGAGCGCGAGAGGGTAAATGCTGGTGGCGACC
>LICD01000293.1 GCA_001438145.1 OM182 bacterium BACL3 MAG-120619-bin3
TGCGTCAATTTTACTCATGGAAGAGTAGCGACAGCGGACTGAACCTTTGCTGAACGCGCACCGGATCGCATGCTAAGCTTGCCATAACAGAGCCTGCGATACATCGATTGTTAGAGGCATTCACAACAGAGACTTTCACGATAAAGTCCTTCACGATAAAGTCCTTTACGAAAGAGACCCCCACGAATGCCTGCTATTAAGAGTAAACGCCCTACGGTGAGACACAGCACACGCCCTCCCTTACCAGTGCGCTCGCCCCAATCTCGCCTCACAAAACTCTTCCCAATCCTTGCTATAGCTGTTGCTGCCACAGGCGCACTGAGGCCTGATTCTTTCGTGGCAGCGCAGTTTATGATTATCCCCCTACTTGCTTCGATCATGTTTATGATGGGTCTGACGCTCACCCGCGACGACGCCCAGCGCATCGCGCGCGACCCTCGCCCCGTTGCTGTGGGTGTCGCCCTGCAGTTTCTTCTAATGCCGATTCTAGCGCTCACGCTGGCGAAACTCTTGCAACTCTCGACGCCACTCACCGTCGGAATGGTTCTTGTCGGCAGCTGCGCCGGAGGCACTGCGTCAAATGTTATCTGTTTTCTTGCGCGCGGCGACGTAGCGCTATCGGTTAGCATGACCTTCGTCTCGACTCTCATTGGTGTCGTCGCAACGCCGTTGCTTAGTCAGTTCTATCTGGCCGAGCAGGTTGCAGTAGATGAACTCGCGATGATCGAAAGCTTATTACAAATAGTTTTTGTCCCCGTGATCTCAGGCTTTTGCTTTCGCGCAGTGCTGCCCCGTCTCAGCGCTGCATTACAACCAGCATTACCCCTGTTCTCTGTAATCTGCATATTGTTCATCATAGGTATTGTGGTCGCACTAAATGCACCGCAGCTGCGCGGAATCGGCCCATTAATTGTCTTGGCGGTTGTCCTCCACAATGCGCTGGGTATTGCCGGCGGCTTCACACTAAGCCGACTCTTCGGTTTCGACCTCAAGCAAAGTCAGACGATAGCAATCGAGGTCGGCATGCAAAATTCAGGGCTCGCGGCAGCGCTTTCACTGCAATTTTTCTCTGCAACCGCCGCCCTTCCCGCTGCGCTTTTTAGCATCTGGCACAACATTTCGGGCGCGCTCCTCGCCGGACATTGGGGACGCCAACGAGACTCTTTGAAGTACTTGCTAGCAGATGTCAAAGACAGCGAGATGGATGGAGCTTAGGCCGATACCATGTTACAGTTTTGCCGTTGATTGGTGCAGTAAACGCACCATTTTAGGGCGTTTTCAGTATTTTATACCCTCCTAATATCCAACAAGCGTGACACCCTATTTCGAACTAATCATTTGGCGCTCAGCCCTCCGCAATGCGCCGCAGGAGATCGACGTGAAACTAGTGACAGCGATAGTAAAACCCTTCAAGTCAGACGACGTAAGAGAGGCGCTATCCGAGATTGGCATCAGCGGGATGACGCTCACCGAAGTAAAAGGATTTGGTCGTCAGAAAGGCCACACCGAATTGTATCGAGGCGCCGAATACGTCATCGACTTTTTGCCTAAAGCAAAAATCGAAGTTGCTGTCGAGGACGCAATAGTCGATCAGGTCATCGAGGCGATATGCAAAGCGGCCAATACAGGCCAAATCGGGGACGGTAAAATATTCGTCAGTAACCTCGAGCAGACGATCCGCATTCGTACCGGCGAAACCGGCAACGACGCCCTGTAAACCGACATCAAGGCAACAATCTGACATGAGCATTATTCGAAAAATCGTCGCGGCGGCGACTGTAGTTGGCGCACCAAGCGTCGTGTTAGCGCAAGAAACGACAGAACTCAGCGGCGCCAATACAGCATGGATTCTTACAGCCACAGCCCTCGTTCTATTCATGACCCTGCCCGGGCTTTCTCTGTTTTATGGCGGACTCGTTCGCACTAAAAACGTGTTGTCAGTTTTAATGCAGTGTTTCGCTATCGCCTCTGTGATTTCTGTTCTCTGGCTCATCGTCGGCTACAGCATCGCCTTTGGCCCGTCAGAGTCTGCTTACTGGGGAGGCCTCAGTAAGGCGCTGTTTAGCGGCATCACTGTCGACTCGCTCGCCGGGGACATTCCGGAAAGTGTGTTCGCCACATTCCAGATGACGTTTGC
>LICD01000294.1 GCA_001438145.1 OM182 bacterium BACL3 MAG-120619-bin3
ATGCTAACTACGCGCTGGCGCAGAAATATTGCGGCGGCAAACCCTCGTCGCTGCTCACTTTTGGGATTAAAGGCGGCTTCGAATCCGGGGTTAAATTCTATGATGCCCTCGCCATGATCAAACGCCTCGTCAACATTGGCGACGCTAAATCACTCGCGTGTCACCCTGCGTCGACCACACACCGCCAACTCACGCCTGAAGAGCAGCTTAAAGCCGGTGTTAAGCCCGAGACGATTCGTCTGTGTATTGGTATCGAGCATATTGACGACATTATTGCCGACATCGAACAGGCGCTTACGCAGGCTTAGAAAGCGCGGGCATTGGTTTTGGGGCATAGATTACGAAGGTACAGAGGAGACACGATGCAGTTAAGCACTTGCCGAGAGACTTGCTTGCTAGTCGGCATGAAAGCTATTGCGTGTCTTCTCTGCGCTGCGTTGTTCGTCACGCCTGCGCGCGCGAGCGCACAAGAAGCCGATTGGCAGTTACGAAAAGAGCAGGGCGGCATTCGTGTTTTCACGCGAGAGCAGCAGGGGTCGAATTTCGCGGCCGTGCGCGCAGAGATGATTCTCGAGGATGTCCGCTTAAGCTCGCTCGTCGCCTTAATCGACGACCCAAGCGCCTGCGCGCTGCTCGAGGCGCGCTGCGCTGCGTCTTATACTGTTGAGCGAGTGTCTGCGACAGAGCAGTTTGTGTATCGGCACAACGACATGCCTTTTCCGATTAAAGACCGCGACGTTGTGATGCACTTTGTGTGGACGCAAGATCCAGTATCCGGCGTTGTAGTGCTCGATAACCGCAATATCGATGGCGTGTTGCCCGAAAATCCGCGGCGGATAAGGCTGCCAAGTGCTATCTCGGGCTGGCGTTTCGAACCGCTAGGCGACGGTAGAGTTTTGGCGTCGAGTGAAGGTCACCTGGAGCCGGGGGCAAGTCTGCCTGCGTGGCTACTAAACAGCTTATTAGTCGATGCGCCGTTTAACACGATGGAGGCGGTGGCCGCTGCAGTGAAGCTGCCTCGCTACCGCGAGGTGCAGCTCGATTTTATTGTCGAGCGTGATTAACACGCACACTTCTTTTCGCTTTATCCGAGGCCGACGAATGTCCCACTCTGAAGACCATGACCATGACCATGACCATACAGCGCCGCCTCCCGAATTGGAGCTGCGGGTCAAAGCGCTCGAAAGCCTATTAATCGAAAAAGGCTTAGTTGACCCCGCGACGCTTAACGAAATTATCGATACTTATGAGCATCGAGTGGGGCCGCGAAATGGCGCGCAGGTTGTTGCTAAGGCATGGGCAGACGAGAAATTTCGACAGGCGTTGCTCAACGATGCAACCGGCGCGGTAGCAAGCCTCGGATTTATGGGGCGTCAGGGCGAACATCTCAAGGTTGTAGAGAACTCGGATGAGGTGCACAACCTCGTCGTCTGCACGCTCTGTTCTTGCTATCCGTGGACTGTATTAGGCTTGCCACCAGCTTGGTATAAGTCGGCACCGTATCGCTCTCGTGCCGTGAGTGAGCCGCGCGCTGTGCTGGCGGAGTTTGGGACGAGTCTACCGAGCACTGCTCGCGTGCAGGTTTGGGACTCCACCGCCGAACTGCGTTACCTCGTTCTTCCGAAGCGCCCCACGGGCACCGATGGCTGGAGTGAAGCGCAGCTTGCAGCGCTCGTCACACGCAATGCGATGATCGGCGTCGAGGTGATAAACCCACCAGAAAGAGACGAGGCGAACGAATGATCGGCGCACACGACCTCGGCGGTAAGCGAGGCTTTGGCCGCGTGTTGCCGGCGAGTAATGCTAACGCGCAGGGCTCGGATCTCGTCGAACCGCTCTTTCACGCTGAGTGGGAGCGCCGCGCGTTTGCACTCACTCTCGCTTCAGGCATGCTTGGGCAGTGGAATATCGATGAGTCGCGCCATGCCCGCGAGAATCAGGCGCCGCAGCGTTATCTTGATAATAGCTATTACGAGACTTGGCTCGTTGGTTTACAGAAACTCTTGCATGAAAAAGGCATGCTCGAGCGAGAAGAACTGGCTGCGTTGCCCTTCGCCACCTCGGTAGAGATTAGCGCGAGTGCGTTAAACTCACAGCGCAGTAGATCGGTTACCAAGGCTCCAACGCCCG
>LICD01000295.1 GCA_001438145.1 OM182 bacterium BACL3 MAG-120619-bin3
CGACGGTGGCACGCCGCCCTCGGCTGCAGGTTTGTTTTTTTTGCCTGCGGAAAGGAGGAAATCTAGCCCTTTTCCCATTCTTTTTCCTTCTGCCATCGTCTTCTCTTTTTTCACTAAAACCACTGGGGCTGATTAATTTTATCTCGCTGCGGACGTCTCAGCTGCCGCCTTCTCGGCCATTGCTTGATCGCTACGCCTCAGTATTTCACCAGCGAGCGCAAGGTAGGACACAGAGCCCTTCGATGTCCTATCGTATTTTAAAACAGGGAGTCCAAAACTAGGTGCTTCAGCAAGACGCACATTTCTCGGTACAACGGTGCGATAAACAGCATCGCCAAAATGTTTAAAGAGCTGTCGATTAACCTCGATCGTAAGCCTGTTTCGAGGATCATACATCGTGCGAATAATGCCCTCTATATGCAGTGTCGGATTAAGGTGATCGCGGATGGTCTCAATAGTATCAATCAGTGCTGCTAACCCTTCGAGCGCATAGTATTCACATTGCATCGGTATGATCACGCCTTCGGCAGCAACCAAAGCATTGATCGTTAGCATATTGAGCGAAGGAGGGCAGTCAATAATAATGTAGTCGTAATTATGACGAAGAGAGTCGAGGATTTCTTTTAGTTTAAATTCTCTTTCTTCCATGCCAAAAAGTTGCGCTTCGGCGGCAACCAAATCACCATTAGAGGGCAGTAGATCATACCCAGCCTCATCGGCCCGAGTTAATACCGCACTCACCTCGGCTTCGCCAATAATGGCGTCGTAAAGCGAAATAGCCAAGGCCGATTTATCGACGCCGCTGCCCATGGTCGCGTTGCCCTGTGGGTCAAGATCGACCAGCAATACATTATTTCGAGTCGCAGAGAGCGAGGCTGCTAGATTTACAGAGGTAGTCGTTTTTCCTACTCCCCCTTTTTGATTCGCTATAGCGAAGATCTTGCTCACTCTCATCGCTCCTTAGCTTGGTTAAGTTCTTTTTACAGCAGCCTCTTGGCCGATTAGGACAAGGTGACGCTGTGATTCAACGCCCGGCACAGTAAGTTCTATGACGCTTTCGACTTTATAGCAATTATCAAGGTCGGTTGAACTCGCCTTGTTTGATGTGCTGTTTATCGTGTTGTCTTGCTGTAATTCTGCAATCTCATCGTGAGGGTAGACGCCTTTCATCGCGAGTAGTTTCGTCCCGCTGGCAAGTGGTTTCTCGATCATCTTAACTATAGAGGATAAGCTCGAGAATGCGCGACAAGTAATTAGTGAAAATTCGCCTGTGTCGGCTGTGCTGAGATATTCATCAACTCTCGCATCAACGACCTCAACATTACTTAACTCTAATGCTACTTTTACCTGAAATAGGAAACGGGTTTTTTTGCCGTTGCTATCCAACAAGACAAAGTTTTTATCGGGATTAGCGATAGCTAAGGGTATGCCTGGTAGGCCGGCACCCGAGCCAATATCAAGAATCCTCTCGCCTTCGAGATAGGGTGAGATAGCTAAACTGTCTAGGAGATGCAAAGGCACCATCTCTTGTATGGCTGTAATGCCCGAGAGATTAAAGTGCTTATTCCACTTAACAATTAAGTGCAGATAATGCAGAAGCTTTTGTTGCGCGTTGGCCGGAACTCCTAACGCTAGCTCACGTAATCCTTGTTCTAGCGTTGCTTCTAATCGATCTGTCATTATCTTGGCCCCGAGCGCCTAGCTGGCGCGGCGGACTGCCTCGCTTTTTTTGCTTTCTTTGCTTTCTGTGCTCTCTATGCTTTCCGTGCTTTCTTCGTTTACCGCCGGCTCTGTCTTTCTAATGCCACTCTTAGATTTTTTCAGATAGACAAGAATCAGTGAGATAGCGGCTGGCGTCATGCCTGGAAGCCGCGACGCCCGCGACAGATTCTCGGGGCGCGCATCCAGTAGTTTTTGTTTGAGCTCGTTTGATAGTCCTTGCATCGAGGCGTAATCGAGATTCTCCGGTAATGCGGTGTCTTCGTGACGCTTTAGCTTCTCAATCTCGTCTTGCTGCCTGTCAATATACCCTTGGTATTTGATGTGAATGCTAACCTGTTCATCCACCTGCCTAAGAAGCTCGGTTTGTAGTGCCTCTGAAAGCAGGCCGGTTAAACCGTCGATAGGGGTA
>LICD01000296.1 GCA_001438145.1 OM182 bacterium BACL3 MAG-120619-bin3
TGACGGTGGCACGCCGCCCTCGGCTGCAGGTTTGTTTTTTTTGCCTGCGGAAAGGAGGAAATCTAGCCCTTTTCCCATTCTTTTTCCTTCTGCCATCGTCTTCTCTTTTTTCACTAAAACCACTGGGGCTGATTAATTTTATCTCGCTGCGGACGTCTCAGCTGCCGTCTTCCCGGCCATTGCTTGATCGCTACGCCTCAGTATTTCACCAGCGAGCGCAAGGTAGGACACAGAGCCCTTCGATGTCCTATCGTATTTTAAAACAGGGAGTCCAAAACTAGGTGCTTCAGCAAGACGCACATTTCTCGGTACAACGGTGCGATAAACAGCATCGCCAAAATGTTTAAAGAGCTGTCGATTAACCTCGATCGTAAGCCTGTTTCGAGGATCATACATCGTGCGAATAATGCCCTCTATATGCAGTGTCGGATTAAGGTGATCGCGGATGGTCTCAATAGTATCAATCAGTGCTGCTAACCCTTCGAGCGCATAGTATTCACATTGCATCGGTATGATCACGCCTTCGGCAGCAACCAAAGCATTGATCGTTAGCATATTGAGCGAAGGAGGGCAGTCAATAATAATGTAGTCGTAATTATGACGAAGAGAGTCGAGGATTTCTTTTAGTTTAAATTCTCTTTCTTCCATGCCAAAAAGTTGCGCTTCGGCGGCAACCAAATCACCATTAGAGGGCAGTAGATCATACCCAGCCTCATCGGCCCGAGTTAATACCGAACTCACCTCGGCTTCGCCAATAATGGCGTCGTAAAGCGAAATAGCTAAGGCCGATTTATCGACGCCGCTGCCCATCGTCGCGTTGCCCTGTGGGTCAAGATCGACCAGCAATACATTATTTCGAGTCGCAGAGAGCGAGGCTGCTAGATTTACAGAGGTGGTTGTTTTTCCTACTCCCCCTTTTTGATTCGCTATAGCGAAGATCTTGCTCACTCTTATCGCTCCTTAGCTTGGTTAAGTTCTTTTTACAGCAGCCTCTTGGCCGATTAGGACAAGGTGACGCTGTGATTCAACGCCCGGCACAGTAAGTTCTATGACGCTTTCGACTTTATAGCAATTATCAAGGTCGGTTGAACTCGCCTTGTTTGATGTGCTGTTTATCGTGTTGTCTTGCTGTAATTCTGCAATCTCATCGTGAGGGTAGACGCCTTTCATCGCGAGTAGTTTCGTCCCGCTGGCAAGTGGTTTCTCGATCATCTTAACTATAGAGGATAAGCTCGAGAATGCGCGACATGTAATTAGTGAAAATTCGCCTGTGTCGGCTGTGCTGAGATATTCATCAACTCTCGCATCAACGATCTCAACATTACTTAACTCTAATGCTACTTTTACCTGAAATAGGAAACGGGTTTTTTTGCCGTTGCTATCCAACAAGACAAAGTTTTTATCGGGATTAGCGATAGCTAAGGGTATGCCTGGAAGGCCTGCACCCGAGCCAATATCAAGTATCCTCTCGCCTTCGAGATAAGGTGAGATAGCTAAACTGTCTAGGAGATGCAAAGGCACCATCTCTTGTATGGCTGTAATGCCCGAGAGATTAAAGTGCTTATTCCACTTAACAATTAAGTGCAGATAATGCAGAAGCTTTTGTTGCGCGTTGGCCGGAACTCCTAACGCTAGCTCACGTAATCCTTGTTCTAGCGTTGCTTCTAATCGATCTGTCATTATCTTGGCCCCGAGCGCCTAGCTGGCGCGGCGGACTGCCTCGCTTTTTTTGCTTTCTTTGCTTTCTGTGCTCTCTATGCTTTCCGTGCTTTCTTCGTTTACCGCCGGCTCTGTCTTTCTAATGCCACTCTTAGATTTTTTCAGATAGACAAGAATCAGTGAGATAGCGGCTGGCGTCATGCCTGGAAGCCGCGACGCCCGCGACAGATTCTCGGGGCGCGCATCCAGTAGTTTTTGTTTGAGCTCGTTTGATAGTCCTTGCATCGAGGCGTAATCGAGATTCTCCGGTAATGCGGTGTCTTCGTGACGCTTTAGCTTCTCAATCTCGTCTTGCTGCCTGTCAATATACCCTTGGTATTTGATGTGAATGCTAACCTGTTCATCCACCTGCCTAAGAAGCTCGGTTTGTAGTGCTTCTGAAAGCAGGCCAGTTAGGCCGTCGATAGGAGTG
>LICD01000297.1 GCA_001438145.1 OM182 bacterium BACL3 MAG-120619-bin3
ACTTTCGTGTACTTCTGCGCAGCCCAAACTTCGTCTTTGAAAGACTTGGCCAGATTCGCGGCATAGAAATTAGTGTTTGTCAGACTGTTTTTCGCCGCATTTTCTCCGCCGCGGCGAACCATCTCTTCGCTTCCTTCGACGCCGACGACAGTGCCGCTGAGCGTTGCGGCCGCGAGCGTAAAATTGCCTAAGCCGCAGAAAAGATCTAACACCGCGTCGTCTTTATTTAGCTCAAGAAGGCCTAATGCCTTCTTAACGATCTTTCGATTGATACCGGCGTTCACTTGCGTGAAGTCCATCGGGTGAAACCCAAGCTCTAACCCAAAATCGGGCAAGAAATAGCTAAGCCTATCGGTTTCAGCGAGAGGCCAGAGCCGCTTAACGGTGTCAACGCCACCAGACTGCAGGTAAATCTCAACCGCATGCTCTTTTGCGAAGGCAATGAAAGCATCCGAATCAGCTGCGCTCAGCTCTGCCAGATGTCTTATGACTAGGGCCACAACGAGCGGCTGATTTAAATCGGGGGCACTCTCACCTACTGCGACCTCGATTTGAGGAATTTCCATTTTCCCGTCGAGTTCTGTAAATAGCGCGCGCAGAGGCAATATCAGTTTCGCAACGTCGGCTACGAGCACCTCGCAGTTATCCATCTCGGCAACGAAACTGCTGTATTTTTCTCTGAACCCAACCAGGGCCCCGCCTTTCTTTGATACAAATCGAGCAGCGAGGCGAGCCTTTCGCCTGTAATGAAAATCCGACTCTCGTAAATTGGGTAGAATCTCAACGCCAGTTAAGTCGTGTCCAAGCGCCTGCGTCATCTGCTCGAGGAGAACAGACTGCTTAAACTCTATCTGCGCAGCCGGCTCCATGTGTTGCAACGAACACCCGCCGCAAGTACCGGCGAACGCGCAGGGCGGAGTAACTCTGAGCGGTGACGCTTTTTGCACCACCTCTGTGCGCAACTCATCGTAGCTGTTGCGGCGCCGAATATAGCTAGCGGTGACTGTCTCGCCCGCAAGCGCCCCGTCTACAAACGCAACCTTGCCGTCGATATGCGCTATTCCTCTTCCTTCGTGGCTTAGCGACGTGATCTCAAGCTCGACCGGTTCGGAGGGAAGTTTCTGTTTACGAAATCTGCGCTTGCTCATAGAGTGTGTTGTCTCAATAAATTAATGCTAAACCTGTCCGACTAACAGAAAGGCGAATTTGAAAAGCCCAGTGGGCGCTTGGAATGGTCTGGTTAGATCAAACGCCGGTTAAGCGAAGACACCCGTAGAAAGATACCTGTCACCCCTATCACAAACGATGGCAACAATGGTCGCGTTCTCTACCTGCTGGCTGAGCGCCAACGCGGCGAAAACAGAACCACCCGATGAGACGCCGCAGAATATCCCTTCCTCGCGCGCCAACGCTCTCATCGTCTCTTCTGCATCGCTCTGCTGCACGTCAATCACGCGGTCGACTCGAGTGCGGTCAAATATTTTGGGTAGGTAAGCCTCAGGCCAGCGCCGAATACCGGGGATTTTCGAGCCTTCTTGAGGCTGCAGCCCGACGATTTGAACTGCAGCGTTTTGTTCTTTTAAAAACCTTGATACGCCCATTATTGTGCCCGTGGTGCCCATTGAGCAGACAAAGTGGGTAACTTCGCCTTCGGTATCACGCCAAATTTCTGGACCCGTGCTGTGATAATGAGCGTCGGGATTATCTTGATTAGCAAATTGGTCGAGCACTAGACCTCGGCCTTGCGCCTCAAGTCTCTGCGCTAAATCTCGGGCGCCCTCCATACCCTCCTCAGAGGACACGAGAATGAGTTCGGCACCGTAGGCGGCCATCGCAGCCTTTCGTTCGTTACTCATGTTGTCAGGCATGATTAGGATCATTTTGTAACCCTTTGCGGCTGCCACCATGGCAAGCGCAATACCCGTATTGCCACTGGTTGCCTCGATGAGCGCATCACCTGGCTTGATCGCACCACGCAGCTCGGCCTGAACGAGCATATTTAACGCGGGCCTGTCTTTCACTGAGCCGCCAGGATTATTACCTTCGAGCTTGGCCAAAATACGGTTGGACGTCGCTCCGGGCAGCTTCCGCAAAGCAACTAGAGGCGTGTTGCCAATTAAAGATT
>LICD01000298.1 GCA_001438145.1 OM182 bacterium BACL3 MAG-120619-bin3
AATGCGTTCCGTTGGCTATAAGCAAGTGTGGCAACACCTCGCAGGCGAATTGAGCTATGAGGAGATGGTTGATAGGGGTATCATCGCCACGCGTCAGTTAGCCAAGCGGCAGGTTACTTGGCTACGCAGTTGGGACGATCTCCATAGTCTGCCTAGCTCCACTCACGATTCTTTGCACAAGCTGTTGAAAATTGTTGTATCTGCCACCATATAAATAGCATCCAATAATGCAAGGCTGCTGAAGCAAGCGCATTGTCGAACGAACGGAGAACAATAATGTCTAAAGGACAAACACTGCAAGACCCCTTCCTGAATGTATTGCGCAAGGAAAGGATTCCAGTCTCGATCTACCTTGTGAGTGGCATTAAGCTCCAAGGCCAGATTGAGTCATTCGATCAATTCGTCATTCTGCTAAAGAACGCCGTCAGTCAGATGGTTTACAAGCACGCGATTTCGACAGTTGTGCCTGCGCGCATGGTCAAGATTCCTGCGCTTAACTCTGGCGAAGACGACGCTGAGATCGACGGCGACGAAATCGGCAACGAGGCTTAGGCCTAAGGACTTTGATTGTTTTTCGATCGCCCCGACTCGGGAGAGATATCCCTTCTTGTTAACCTGCAGATCGATAACGATCGTGAAGCAGACGACATCGTAGAGTTCGAAGAACTCGCACTTTCTGCAGGCGCGCAGCCGGTCGCAATTATTACCGGTAGCCGCCGCCAGCCTTCGCCTAGTTATTTTGTGGGCTCTGGCAAGCTCGAAGAACTCCAAGCAGCGGTGGCCTCTCATAAAGCCGAAGTCGTGCTGTTTAACCACTCGCTCTCGCCAAGCCAAGAGCGCAACCTCGAACGCGAACTCAAATGCCGCGTTATCGATCGCACGGGTTTGATTCTCGATATCTTCGCGCAGCGCGCTCGCAGTTACGAAGGTAAGTTGCAGGTCGAGCTCGCGCAACTGCAGCACATGAGCAGTCGACTAAAGCGGGGCTGGACTCACCTCGATCGCCAGAAGGGCGGCATAGGGATGCGCGGCGCCGGTGAGACGCAGCTCGAAATGGACCAACGCATTATTGCGCAGCGCATCAAATCGATTAACAAGGCGCTGGTTAAGGTGCGGACGCAGCGCGACCAAGGTCGCCGCTCAAGGCGCAGGGCCGAAGTGCCCACCGTCTCTCTCGTGGGCTATACCAATGCAGGTAAGTCGTCCTTATTTAACCGCCTTACGCAAGCCGAGACCTATGCGGCAGATCAGCTATTCGCCACCCTAGATTCGACGTTGCGCAAGGTTGAGTTGCCGAATTTTGGGCAGGCGATTATGGCCGACACGGTCGGTTTTATTAGCCATCTGCCGCATCAATTGGTCGAAGCTTTTCGTGCGACGCTCGAAGAGACGGTGCAAGCAGACTTGCTGCTGCATGTAATCGATGCAGCGCATGATTATCATCCGGAATTCATTCGCGAGGTCGAATCGGTGCTTAGCGAAATCGGCGCGCAAGAAGTGCCACAATTGCAGGTCTTTAATAAAATAGACCTTCTGCCTGGGCGAGAACCAGAGCTGCAGCGAAACAGTGCCGGTAAACCTTATAGAGTGTGGGTATCGGCTAAAACCGGAGCGGGCATTGAGACGTTATTAGAGGCGGTGAGCGAGTTGCTTGCAGGCGAGATGTCCGATCAGCTTTTGCGTGTGGCACCTAGCGAAGCAAAGTTGCGAAGTAAACTGTATGCTGCCAACTATGTCGAGAACGAAGAGATCACTGACGATGGCCACTACCTTCTGCGCGTGCGAATGCCTCTTCAGGAATTCGATCGCATTAAGCTGCTCGGTGGTGTCGTTATTGAGGGCGTGAGGCGCGGGGCAGAATAGTCCGGTTACGCTGGGTTATTGGTCTCGAATTCGCTAACATCAACAGAGAGAAATACCGGACGAGCCTGTGGCGCGTCCATCCCGTAATAAAAAGCTATGGAGAAACCAATGGCTTGGAACGAACCCGGCAACAATGGAAACGACAACGACCCTTGGGGCGGTGGCGGCCGTAAAGGGCCAGAACAAGGCCCTCCCGATATCGATGAGGTCATTCGCTCATTAACCAAAAAGCTTAACGGCGTGTTT
>LICD01000299.1 GCA_001438145.1 OM182 bacterium BACL3 MAG-120619-bin3
TGGCGGGTTCGTTACGGACTCCATCTCCTCGAAGGTCGACGCGAAGACAGGCTCCTCTTCGACAAGCAGCGCGAACTCGCCAAAATCTTCGGTTACGAAGACGATGAGCTCAGCCTTGGCGTAGAAAAACTTATGCAGCGCTACTACCGTACCGTAGGCACTCTGCGTGGGCTTAACGACCTTCTGCTGCAGCATTTCGATGAGGTTATCTTGCGTTCAGGAGAGCGCGAGCACATAACTCCGCTGAACAACAGATTTCAAATTCGCAATGATTACCTCGAAGTGCTGGATGAAAAAGTATTCGCTCGCGCCCCTTTCGCGTTAATCGAAGTCTTTGTTCTCTGCGCGCAGAACCCGCAAATACAAGGCGTTCGCGCATCGACTATCCGCCTCATAAGAGACAATCGCCATTTAATTGATGATGAGTTTCGCGCGGATATTCGCTGCGTTACCCTTTTCATGGAATTGCTGCGTTCGCCCAACAAGGTGACGTTTCAACTAAGGCGCATGGCACGCTATGGCATCCTTGGACGCTATCTTCCTGAGTTTGGCAAGATCATGGGCAAAATGCAGCATGATCTATTTCACATCTACACCGTCGATGCGCATACGCTGCAGGTTGTCGAAAACATGCGCAGGCTTTGGTTGCCCGAAACGGCGCATGAATTCCCACTCGTCTCGAATGTGGTTAAAAATCTACCAAAGATCGAGCTGCTCTATATCGCTGGGCTCTACCATGATATCGCCAAGGGTCGTGGCGGTGATCACTCAAAATTAGGCATGAAAGACGCCGTCGATTTCTGCGAGCGGCACCATCTTAGCAGCTGGGATGCGAAGCTTGTTTCGTGGCTAGTTGACAAGCATTTGCTTATGTCGATGACGGCGCAGCGTAAGGATATTTCTGATCCGGAGGTCATTCACGAATTCGCCTCCATCATGGGCGACAAACTCCATCTCGATTATCTGTACTCGATGACAGTCGCGGATATTCGCGCAACGAATCCAGAGCTGTGGAATAGTTGGCGCGCATCGCTTATGTCGCAGCTCTACCTAAACACAAAGCAGGCACTGCGTTCGGGGCTCGAAAATCCACAAAACCGCGAAGATCGAATTACTGACAAGAAAGACTCTGCCAAAAAAGCCCTTCTACAGCGCGGCGTCGATACGCATCAGATCGACGCCATCTGGGCACACCTCGACGATGAATACTTCGTTCGCGAGTCTGCGGTAAACATTGCTTGGCATTCTGAGCTTATCGCGAATAGCCAAGGGGTAGGCCCTATTGTTGCGCTACAAGAACTCACGCGGATCGATGGAGAGGGCGCGACCCAAGTCTTCATTTACACGAAAGACGGCGATTTCCTGTTCGCCAATACGACAGCGACGCTGGAGCGACTGCGCCTCAACGTTCAAGGCGCACGCATTTTCACCTCAACTCACGGTTATTGCCTCGACACCTTTACCGTTCTGGAAGAATCGGGAAGACCGGTTGGCGATAGCCTTGCACGTGTCGACGAGATAAAGGCTGCCTTGAGCAGCAGCTTCGAAGACAAGCATCAAGCAACGCGAGCGCCGCAGTATCGGCAAACCCGTAAAGATAAATATTTTGCTAGTAAGGTTATCGTGAGATTACTCAATCATCCCGAGCGCCGCTATTCGACGCTAGAGATCAATTGCCCAGACCATCCCGGCATCCTGGCCTCGGTTGGGAAATTATTCGTAGAGGAATCTATCAATATTAAGGACGCGCGAATCACCACCCTAGGCGAGCGAGTTGAGGATTTGTTCTACATAACTAACAGCGTAAACGAGCCGATAACCGACGAAACTGAAATCGAAGACCTCATTAGCAGCACCCAAGAGACTCTCGAAAAAAGACTCGAAAGCTAGGCTGGTCGTAAGTAGTTGAGCAAGCAAAAAGGACACCTACAGAATGCTGACCGTTTACGGCATCGCAAACTGCGACACCATTAAGAAAACCAAGAAATGGCTGGAATCGAATAGCATCGATTTCACTTTCCATGATTACAAAAAACTGGGCTGCGATGCAGCACTGGCCGCGCAATTTGTTAATCAATTTCCTCTAGACAAGCTCATCAAC
>LICD01000300.1 GCA_001438145.1 OM182 bacterium BACL3 MAG-120619-bin3
TCGTCGTCGGCCTCGGTCTCTTCTTCACTCGTGTCGGCAGCGGCATCTTGACTTACTGGCCGTCCTTCGGGAAAAGCGGAAGAGATCACACCACTCACGCGCGCAGCGATAGTGTAGCGCTCATTTGCCGAAACAAATTCATCGAATAACACCGAAGGATCTAACACGTCTTCAAGAAGCGAAGCGTTCATCAGCATCGCATCGCTCGACGATTGAATGAGCGGTTCGAACCGTGTTGTCGCACCGTCGCGGGGGGCGAGGGCACCGACCGACGAGAGATTCAAATTCTCAAGGCGCCGCGTGATGATATCGTCGCCAGCGAGCGCCGTTCGATTCGCACCAATCATTCCGATGTGTGCGACAGGACGCGAACCTTGGCCCATCTGAACGCGCAGTGCTAGGGTATTGTCTGTCAGCACCTTGTCCGATGCATAGTCGACGCCCCAAGCCTCAAGCAAGCCGGGTAAATCGGAACGCATTCCCGCGGGAATCATCGAGCCACGCTCTGAGCGAGAGACCATTGAGTCGGCGGTCGGATCGAGGAAAACGAATGTTTCACCGCCTCGCATCACATGCTGATCAATAGCATAAAGCGTCTGTTCCGACAGCCCCTCTGGATGCACGATCATCAAAATGTCGACGTCTTCTTCAATGATTTCGGTGTCGGTTTCTATACGGCGCAAGTCATAAAGCTGGCGAATATAATCGGTAATCATCCACTGCTGTGTCGCCTGCCCCGTCATCGGGTCGAATCCACCGTCGATATCAAGCGTGGTGAGTAAACCAACCACCTTCAAATCGGGGTTAGCAACGCGCGTGACGAGTTGCATAAATTCGTATTCGAGAAACTGCTCTTGGTCTGGTCGAATCAGAGGCATGGTTTCGGACACGCGTAGCGCAGGGGCCTTTTCGTTATCAAGCTCTACCGCAACGAGTCCGAAATAAATCCCCTGCCCGCCCTGCGTCACAGGCACTGGCTGGACGCCATACTGGGTGGCGAGGTCTTCTTCTTCTGAGAATGGCTCGGGATCGACAATCGACAGGACTAAATTACCGCCGCTCGCAATCACGATCTCGCGCAACAATTCCTGCACCCGCGTGCCGTAACTGCGAATCTGTGGTTGATCCTCCGTTGCTGACTCGCTGTAAAAAAAGAGTAGCTCGATCGGCTCTTCGAGGCCGTAGACGATATTGCGCGTGCCATCGGCGAGAGAAAAGAGATCGTCTTCGGTGAGGTCAATGCGGATACTAGGCAATGCACTGATTAGCCCCACTGAAACGAGCAGGGCGACCGCGACCGTAAGGAGGCCTGTGCCCGAGAATAAAAACTTAATTTTTGTCATCGCCAGTCTCCTCCTAGTTCGCTTTCTTAATTTCAATAACGATAGCGCTCGCAAAGAGCCACGCGCCAATAAATGCAGCAAAGAAAAGCAGATCGAGACGATATTGCGCGTGCCATCGGCGAGAGAAAAGAGATCGTCTTCGGTGAGGTCAATGCGGATACTAGGCAATGCACTGATTAGCCCCACTGAAACGAGCAGGGCGACCGCGACCGTAAGGAGGCCTGTGGCCGAGAATAAAAACTTAATTTTTGTCATCGTCAGTCTCCTCCTAGTTCGCTTTCTTAATTTCAATAACGATAGCGCTCGCAAAGAGCCACGCGCCAATAAATGCAGCAAAGAAAAGCAGATCGCGAATATCGAGTACGCCCTTTGCGATCGAATCATAATGCGTTAGAAAGCCCATGGCGGCGAAGGCGTCGACAACTACCTGCGGCATCCAGGCAGGAAAAGCTTCGAGCAATATCGGAGATCCCATAATCACGAAGATGAAGCAAAGGCTGACGGTAAGAATAAAAGCAATCACCGAATTCTTTGTTGCCGCCGACATGCAAGAGCCAATGGCAAGGAAGCCGCCGGCCATAAACCAACTGCCAAGATACGCTGCAAAAATAACGCCGTTATCTGGATCTCCAAGATAATTCACGGTAATCCAAATAGGGAATGTAAGCGCAAGTGCTATGCCCATCAGTGCCCATGCGGCGAGAAATTTCCCCAACACAGCGTCTCTCAAGCGAACGGGAAGCGTCAGCAG
>LICD01000301.1 GCA_001438145.1 OM182 bacterium BACL3 MAG-120619-bin3
CCTATTGGTTTAGATGCCTTTCAAACCACGCGAGTCGCGCTGCGTTCGCAATCTTAGCGTTCTCACCACCGAAACCGTGTTTCCCGCCACTTATAACAATCAGCTCCGACGGCACGTCAAACTTCTTGAGCGTTGCCAACATTGCATGCGAATGTGTCACATGCACTAATGGATCAGCATCTCCGTGGATCAGCAATACCGGTGGATCGTTGCTATCAACATGCGTGATTGGCGACATCATCGGAATCATCGCTTCGTCATAATCCAGAGCCGGAAATCGTTGCATTAATTCGTCTTGCTCGACTTCATTAATTATTCCCTGTGCCTCTGCTTGGTCCGATCTGAAATCTACTGGCGGGAAATACGCCACTATCGTAGCTACCTTATTATCTTGCTGCATTATCGGATTGCGCGCGTCAGCCTTTCCGCTGTCTGAATTTAGACCAACCATGAGAGACAGATGACCGCCAGCACTTCCTCCGGTTAAACCGATTCGATTGCTATCTATTTGATAGGTTTCGGCATTTGCCTTGATGTGCCTTACGGCCATATCGACATCTGAATATGCGTCGGGCACTTTATACAGCGGGGCACTTCCGTGATAGACAGGAATCATTGTAAAACCTGCTTCCAACATATCGGCAAATTGGGTTGCTCTAGTTTCTGGCGCGCCCCATGAGGAATACCATCCGCCACTCATCATAAAGACTATTGCTGCTCCGTTAGCATTCTCTGGCTGTAAAACATCGTAAGTTAGCGCCATACCATCTTTACGCCCATAGATGACATCACTTATGTAAGATACTTCAGCAGCGTTAACAGCCTCCGTTAGAATCATGCAAAATCCACTAACGAGTATTAACACTTTTCTTATGCTTTTTTTCATTGACTACTTCTCCCGAGATTCTATTGTTTACTTTATCTGCTAACTGCTAATTTTGATAGTTGTGTTCAAAAGTTGGTAGCTCTTCTCTCACAGCATCCCAGTGCCTTGCCGAAGATTTCCAAATATTAGCGTTTACCGTCACCCATGATGAGTCATCAAGACTCCCTGCTTTAATCAGCTTGATAGCTTCCCATCCTTCAACACCAACTACAGCGCTAATGACCGGCGAACCGCAGTTTTCGCAGAACCCTCTATTCACTGTTGCCCCATCAGTGCCCACAACTGAATAGTATTTAAGCGTTCCTTCGACCGTCAGGCTAGATTCAGGAATGGCTATGATTGTCGCCTTGCCTGAGCCTGTCGACTTCTGACAGTCTAAGCAATGGCAATGCATTGCAGTGACTACAGCATCCTGCTCTAGTTCGTAAGATATAGCGCCACACAGGCAGCCTCCGGTATGTATAGTCATAGCATCTTCCCATTCAGTCGGTTTGCTCAGACTAAAAGGTAGCTTTACTTGTAGTTCTAAGTAAACAGCAATGAGTAGCCCGCAATTGACTGGATCAATTCGACAACAGTCAGTTGAAACCAGCCTATTAAGTGTCTGCGCAGGTACGGTAACAATCTGCATAGGACCAAACAGACCCCGGGGGTGTAATTAGGACCGCCCTTGTTTGCTCAGGGCATTATGATAGGCTAAGAGATGTGGGTTACGGAAAAAGTTACGGAAATACAATCAAAGTGATCGTGGAAGCGCCTGTTTATATGCCCTGCAGGCCAGTGTTTGCGCTAGGTTGTTGCCTCTTCTGGGCACCATTCATTGACGCTCCGTTTTAACCTCCAGCACTCGTAACTCTTGATTGCCCCGCCTCTGGTTTCATTTGGCCTAAGCAACATAGAGTCTCAACGTAGGGCTCACCTACCCTTTTTTCATTATCCCTTTTTCTATTTATGTTAACTTATGCTCGTTGTCTGGCATCAGGCTAGCCAGAGCACCGTCTTGCTACCTAACTTGAGGAATAATTATGTTTACGTTTTCGAGATTAATCGCACTTTCATCGCTTGTAATGCCAGCACTAGCAATGGCTCAAGCCTCAATGTCTGTGGAACAAAAAATCGCAGCGGCACTTAAGGGCGAGCACCGCACGGAAGCCGAGCTTGCGCGCGATGCCGACCGTGACCCGATGGCGGCTTTGCAATTC
>LICD01000302.1 GCA_001438145.1 OM182 bacterium BACL3 MAG-120619-bin3
CCCATCGACGCAGTGAACTGTGCATAGAATTCCTGCCGCGCAAAGTTGCTCACCAAGCGGCGGTCTGACAGTGGCGTAACAATCCAATCACGAAGTAAGGCGAGCGACATCGGCGTTCCAGCGTATTCTAGTACAGGCAAAAAGGCCGCGAATGCTTAGCCACCGCGACGCCATAATTGTACACTAAGACTCGCATAAAAAGACGTGATGAAAAAACGGCGCCGGCACTACCGAGATCCCAGACCATGCTAAACCCAGAAAACGTACTCTTACCCTATTCGATCAGCGACTTGCCAGAGGGCCCTTGGCTTGTCTTTGCGCCGCACGCCGACGACGAAACCTATGGCATGGGAGGCGCCCTCCTCCGCGCTCGCGAAGCAGGGATAGACACACACGTTATTGTGTTAACCGACGGGGCACTCGGTGGCGAGCAAGACGGGTTGATTGCGATTCGTCGCAACGAGGTTGAGCACGCGGCACGCGAACTCGGTTTAGCGAGCCTGCAGTGCTGGGATGAACCAGATCGTGGACTTGAAGCCACGCCCACACTCGTCGCTAAAACTGCTGCAGAAATTGCGAAAATTTCTCCAAAGTCGGTGTTTTTCCCGGGCCCGTTAGAAGCGCATCCCGATCATCGCGCCGCAGCACAACTCGTGTGGGAGGCATTGCAATCTTCGCCAGAGCTTAGCGTTACTGCGTTGTCCTATGAGATTGGCAATCAGAATCCGATCAATAGGATGATCGACACGACCGCGGTGATCACTGAGAAAGCGCGCGTGATGACCTGTTATAACAGTCAGAATACCGAGAATAATTACGAAGACTTGGTGTTAGCGCTCGATAAAGGCCGCACGTTCACTATGCCGCCAGAGGTCGGACACTGCGAAGGATTCTATGCGTACAGCGAGGAGCAGCGCGGTAAGACGCTGCGTGAGGTCGTGCTCGACATTACCGAGCTTTATTTCTAATCAACGGCTTTTCTGAGCGTTGAGAGCGGGATTTAGTGCAGGCCTTTTATGGGCTGCTCGCTTGCTTTAGGCGAGGTGTCGACCCACTCAGGCCAAATTGCCGCAGGCCAGCCAGCCTGCAGCCATTGGCTGTGGAGAATAATTAGCCATTGCCGCAGTTCAATAGGTGCCATCGAGAGTTGCGCGCCGTTAGCGCCCTCGCGTTTAAAGATCAGCGTTAGCACGCCATTGGTCGACTTGCTGATGTCGACCTCTTTCACAAGCCAAATATCCTCAAGCCGCGCAGACGCGCCAGCGCCGGGCGTCGTCTCTATCGGTGCGTTGGGGTCTGGCATGCTCGGCACTGGCACGGCTGCCTGAGGTTCGAGGCGTGCCTTCGCTGCCTGCTGGGCAAAGTCTTGCATTAACTCTGCTTGACCCCTGTCGCCTTTGCCTTCGGCGCGTGCAATCTCGTTAAGCCACTCCAACATAGGTGGCACCAAGCGCATCAACAGTCTCTGCGTTAGCCACAGGCAGCGCGTAGAGTCAGCATTGACCTCACCCGTTACGCGGAAACGGTCTTCGGTGTCCGAATAAATGCTCGTTACGCGCTGAAGTTTGTCGACAGGAGTTGGCATAGAGGTTGGCTAACGGCCGGTAGACGGTTCGAGCCAAGTACTTACCTCGATAAGGTCGTCGGCAGTGAGTAGCCCTGCTTCGCGCTTGAGCAGAAGCAAAAATTTAACATGTTCGTAGCGCACCTGTTGCAAGTCGCGCTGCGCGCCAAACTGATCGCGAATCGCATTGAGCACGTCGACACTGGTCACGGCGCCTAGCTCGAAGCCGCGCTGCATCGCCGTGGCAGAAAGCTCAGTCGATTCGACTAGCTTCTGCGCAGCACCGATGATTTTCTCGCTCGCCTGTACCTGCAAATAAGCACTGCGCACTGTTTCGCCAATCTCGAGCTGCACGCCACGAAGCTCGTTCTCGGCAATAAGCGACTGGCTGTTAGCCTCCCGCACTGCCGCGCGATTACTTCCGCCTGCATAAATAGGCACCGATACATCGACGCCAATGTAAGTGTTATCCGATCTCTGGAGCGGCATATTATCAAAGCCTACGTCC
>LICD01000303.1 GCA_001438145.1 OM182 bacterium BACL3 MAG-120619-bin3
CCCATAACATTCTTTATGGCGGGTATTAAGGCGGACATATGCCAAGAAACACCCCTGAGCTACCATCACACTCACCAATTCTACCGCGTCAATATCCTTACTCCACATCAAACCGAATAGGCTCAGCGTTGAAATAGAGATTAGCGGCTCCTTGCAGCTGATAACCAACATGTACGGCGTAGCTGCCAGCTTCTGCTCGGCTCAATGAAAATTCATCAAGGATCTCGACAAGCACCCTCGGTGAAGCTAATTTTGAGAAGTAACTGGGAATTTTAGCCTCTCCGCCATAGGTGATAAGCCCAGAAGGCGTAAGCAGCAAAGTCACGCCTTGCTTCACGTTGATTATCGCAACAATCACATCGATCTGCTCGCCAACGTGCTCGGGGCTGGGCTCTATTAGCGCTGTTATGTTGATTCGGTCACCGACCTCAAACTCATTCTTGTAATTCTTTCTGTCGTCGCTCGAGACGCCCCCAGAAATTGCGATCTCATCAGTTTGTGACTCCAAGTCGCCTACTGCTAACTGTGGCAGAACGGAGGGCGTTAGGGGCAATTGCTCCGAAAAATCGAGATTCTCTGAACCATAGGCATTGTAGAAGTTGGGGGCAAAGATACCGTTATAGCCCTGCTCCCAGTTAAAGAAGTCACGATTATCAGACCGAGCAACGATGATCTCTTCGAAGGAGGAGAGCAAAGCTGGATCGTCGAGCGCAATCACCGAATCCTTTAAATCATAAATGTAGGGTATGTATTTATTCTGGGGGACCAGGCTTGGCGAAGCAGCCTGATAGAGGTCTAGACCGAGGCTCTTTACGGCTCCAATATAGGCAGGAGCGAATGTATTAAACGCGGGGCAAGAGTAAAGATAATTCGCCTGCTTATGATTTCTTGCGGTGAGATCTATGCGCGCATCAAGGTAACGCTCGCGTGTAAGCTCGATTCGTTTCTCTAAAGCGACGATCAGTGAATCGCTTTGAGAAAAAATATTGTGCCACTGACTGTCAATATTAAAGGTCTCTTGTCTTTCATAATCGTCAGAATCTTGTACATAGCCGCCGTTGGCATGATCTGACGCGATGTAATAGTCAACATAGGGGCAAAATGTTGCTAAATCTGAGAACCCACCCTTGCTACACGGACCGCCGAAGTCGATAAAGATAAGTTTCTTGCCGATAATATCGGTCCAAGTCCTAAGCATTTTCGCGCTGTCTTTAGGAGATATTAATCCCTGCCCTGTCGCGTCGCTAATTAATATATCTCCTCCCGCCCCCCCGTGCCCTTGATAGCTGAAAGCGTAGTCCGATTCAGGAAAGCGCGAGTAGATCAACTCCACAAACTTGATTATCTCGTTACTAACAGCGCGGCTAAGCGCCACTCGTTGCGGCCATATCTCCGATTCGAATTCACCCTCGATGTCGAGATCTAACGATGCTTTAAACATCAAGAAGCTCTCTCGGTAGTCTATTCGTTCCGCCTCGCTCAGATTATTCACAGCCCAAACAGGATCGTAGTCGTTGGTAAACTCGTAGAAGTGAATCGCAGAGATATCGTCGTAGAACGCAAACTCGAAATATTTCGCATACTCCGACTCTTTTTCTTTGACCGCATAATCCCAGGACAGAAAACTCGAAAAACTCGCGCCATCAGATGGGCTGATCTGAACGCCCCTAACCATAATGACATGATTTTCTAGCGCATTGGCGAGGCCAGAAGCAGCGAATAAAAAACAAACGAGCAATCTGAGAAAGGTGTGCATTTTTCTCTCCAAACTTTTGAATAAAAGCGTGCTGCTGAGCGATGGCAGCAATGCAAACATCACCCCGAGGCTTGTCGCTTCCTTAAGAATGATCGGCTTCAAGTGAGCCCTCATTCCGGCAGCTCACCAGGCGCCCATTTCTCGACCATTTCCTTAATATAATTGCTTGGTGCGCCACGAGACACCGCTAGGCTAACGGGTATAGCCTCAATATCAGAGTATGGCGCGGGCCTCAGGCCCACTGAGTCAACAAGCAACTCTACCGCGAATAAGTTATACTTTTTTGGCAGCAAGGTTGTTTTTTCG
>LICD01000304.1 GCA_001438145.1 OM182 bacterium BACL3 MAG-120619-bin3
AATCCTGTCGCTGCTGCTCTTAAGATTACCCGAATTATCAGCGTACTCGACCTTGCGAATATATTCTTCTTCGCCTGCGGTAAGAGCATACTTTGCACTACACACCATGACAGCGCTTGGGAAGAGAGGAATTATCGAGCTCATAGTGTCTCCTTTAGCGCTATAGCCTTGATGTGCAGTCTTACTCCGCTTGAATCCTTGCGGCTACCGCCTGCACTTCGTCGAGCACCCTCAGGAGATTGCCGCTCCAGAATTTCTCTATCTGTTGCTCTGTGTAGCCCCTCAGAACCAATTCTTTCGTCACGTTGAAAGTTTCTGACGCATCGTTCCAGCCTTCGATGCCGCCGCCGCCGTCGAAATCGGAACTAATGCCTACATGGTCTTCACCGATTAAGCCAACCATGTAGTCAATGTGGTCGACGAAATCAGCAACCGTCGCCGGTGGCGCTGTCGCATTAACCTCGGCGCCAACTCGCGCGCGCACCTGTGCTGTCACCTCTTCGATAGACTCGTCGTAGGCGGCACGCGCGGCGTCGCTAAGCTGAGCGATTTCACTCGGGGCTAGAATGTCTATCTCAAGGGCCGTGGCGATGCTCTCGGTAAGGGCTTGTCTGCCTTGCTCTAAGTGCACACGGCGCGCTTCATTTATGTAGCTGCCAAAGGCAACCGTCTGCACTACGCCGCCGTTGTCCTTAATTGCAAGTAGCATCTCGTCATCGAGGTTGCGGGTGTGATTAGTGAGTGCACGAGCAGAAGAATGTGAGGCAATAAGGGGGGCGCGGGTGAGCTCCAGCATTTGCATTATCGCGTCTTTCGACGGGTGTGAGACATCGATAATAATGCCCCACTTATTCATTTCGGCAACGGCTTCGCGGCCAAGGTCACTCAGGCCGCCGTGAATATAATCCTGCGCGTTTTCCCCTGTATTCGAATCGGCGAACTGGCTGTGGCCGTTGTGTGCGAGGGACATATAGCGGCCGCCACGATCGTGAAAGTCTTTGATGTTTGCAAGGTCTAACCCGACCGGATAAGCATTCTCGATGCCAATCATGGCAACCTGCTTGCCTTCTGCCGCAAGCCTGCGAACATCGTCCGATGTGTAAGCGATGCCTATTTCATCGGGGGCGATATCTTCGGCCAAGCGATGAATCGCATCGAACTTATCGATCGCGTTAGCGTAAGCGGCTGCATAGCCTGCCTCGTCTAAAGTCGACTGGCCGGTGTAGACGATAAACCAGGCGACATCGAGACCGCCCGCTGCCATTTTGACGAGGTTGACCTGTGTATCGAGATTCATGGTGTAGTTGACTGTTTCGGTGAAGTTGCCGGTATTGATGTCGGCGTGCGTGTCGATTGTTATGACCCTGTCGTGAATTGCCTTGGCGCGGGCTAAAAATTGCTCTTCACTCTCCCGCTCCGCTGCAACGGGCGCGGCAGTAATAGCATCAGTTGGGGCTGGGTCGGCTGCTTCGCTGCAGGCGCTCAGGCCAAGCGCAACTGAGGTGGCTAGTGCAGCAATTAATGAACGGCGTTGCATGGGGGCGAATGCACTGGGTGAATGGCGAAGGAGCATAGACTAAGACCTCATCAGCTTGTGGTGTTATCGAGTAAAGGGCGTCCTAAACTGGCGCGAGTGAACAACAAGGCAGCGCGATAACCGAAGTGATTGCGACCTATGTCGATAATCTAGCACTGGCGAGCGGAGAGTGACAGCCTGCGTGGGGAAATCGGCAAGCAAACTAGTTCAGCGATGGATTAAATCTGATAAACTTTCAGCCCTTGGAATTGGTCTGGTCAATTTTCCGCTATGTCCCCGTCCCTTGTAGCAGTTTCACATTAAGACAGTCGTGAAACTGAGCCGTCTTTGGTGAAGGCCACTGAGGGTGAAGGCCACTGAGGGTGAAGGCCACTCACAGGTGTGCAAGAAGGCGAGGGATAAAAGGTAAAGGGGTAGCCGGCTCGATAAGGATAAGTCACTCAGCAACGGCGGAGGCCACGATGACTCAGAAAGGTTTTATAAAAAGTGTTGTACTGCTAGTTAGCCTAGTGATGGCTACAGCGTTAT
>LICD01000305.1 GCA_001438145.1 OM182 bacterium BACL3 MAG-120619-bin3
GGACTGACAAGCCGAATGCCCTCGGCATCGCCTAGGGTAATTCCGTGGTCGTTAAGCTCTAGAATTTGCGGCGCCATGTTGGTCTCAGGTTGTTGCAAGTTTTACTAAGCGATGAGTTCGTTATCGGTTCGGCCATTGGCCACGCGCAGATGCCGAATCATGCGTTCGTCGCAATAGGTCTGACAATCGAGCACGAGTCTGTCTTGCACGAGCTGCAGCTGATGTAAGACAAACATCAGCACGATGCTCACCACGAGCGCGACAAAGGTCGAATTAAACGCCACGCCAAGGCTTACGGTCACCCCGACAATATCGCCGTTTACCGCTTGATACGCTTGCCCTAGCGCGGTGCCGATTCCGCGGACAGTGCCGAGGAAGCCAATAGACGGAATTGCCCACGCGATGTAACGCACAATCGCCAGTTCGGTTTCCATGCGATCGGCCTCGGACTCGCAAACATCTTTGACGGTAGTGGAGACGTCTTGAATATTTTGCGTACTCTGAAAACGATGTAGGCCCGCGATAAGCGCGCGCGGTAATAGCGTAACGCGCTCGTCGTCGCTAAGCGCCTGCAGCGGCCGCGCAAAATTGCGCGCATCCTGCGGCAGAATGCTTGTCCCCTCGGTGACTTGTAATAGATTACGGTCGAGCAGTTTGCGGTCACCTAGTGTCTGCTTGGCCTTAAGGCCGATGATCGCAGTTGCCCACAAAAAGAGAATGATGCAGGTCTCTTGTTCGAAGTCACGCAGCACCACATAAAACGAGCGCTCGGGCGTGTAGTCGGGATCGGTCTGCTGCAGATACTCTTGCTGCTGCGCCACGATCTCGGCATTGGGCCTAATGACGGCGACATAGGCCATGTGCACAATGATGACCGAAGTGATCAGTGCAGCGACTTGGAAAATCGCGCCGTTTAACAAACCCTGTCTCATAGTTGTTCCTTTTTGCTGCTTTTCGTCGTGGTGCTGCTAAATTAAATGTCGACCGGAAACGATACGCCAAAATCTTGCGATATCTCTTCGGTTGGAATAAAGCGTGCGCCGGATTCTTCTTCGCTTTCGGCATCTTGTGCGCTTTCAGCGCCGGCCAATTCAGTGTCTTGCGCAGGCTCCTGCTGCTCGGCCGCGCTGGCCTCTTCTGTTTCGACTGCCTGCGCCGCGCTTTGTTCCAAGCCTTGCGCGGCTACGCTAAACACCCACGCACACGCGATCAGCATCGCTGCGCGGGTTAGGTAGCTGAGTGTTCTAAATGCTGCCATGGATAGGCGTTTGCCAACTCCGATTAGTCTTCGAGATAACGCGCGACGCGGAAACCAACATCGTCACGCGGCTCTTCACCAAAATCTCGGAACGATAGACGCAGTTCGGTAATCGTTCCGTGCGCCCAGCTCGACCCGCGAATGACTCTAAACTGACCCGCTTCAGGACCCAGCGGATCGCGCTCGACACCGAGACTGCCGCTCGCGCCATAGTAGTCGTTAACCCATTCGGCAACGTTGCCCGCCATGTCGAAAAGCCCATGCTGATTCGCGCTGTAAGTGCCCACCGTGGTGGTCACCGGCGACCGGTCGTTGTAGTCGAAGAGTATGTCGCCGAGAAATGCACGGGCGCTCACGTCCGCAAGATTGCCTGCACCGTCGGGCGGGGGTAAGTCGCCGTCCCAAGAAAATTTTCGCACACCGGAAGGGTCTGCAATGTCGCGTCGCGCCGCCCATGCCCACTCGGCCTCGGTCGGCAAGCGGTAGCCGTGGCTTTCGGCGTCAAACCCAACAACGACGTCATCAACAACCGTGTAAAAAGGGGTCAGACTCCCGTTCTCACCCCCTTTCTCGCTGAGCCAGTTGCAGAACAGCGCCGCCTGTTGCCAGGTGATGCGCACGACCGGCTGGCCCTCGTTATTAAGGGTCATGCCGTTGCTCGTGCCAGAGCTGTGCTCGGAGTCGAACTGGCGAAACTGCGAGTTAGTAACCTCGGTGAGCGAGAGATAGAACGGCCTTTCGAGAACGATGTCGCGGATTGTCTC
>LICD01000306.1 GCA_001438145.1 OM182 bacterium BACL3 MAG-120619-bin3
CCGAATTACAGATTAATCCTTGTGCCTCTCGCGCTAGGCAGTCGGCTAAAACTGCATCGTATCGCTTTCTTTCAATGCGAAACCGCTTGCGTGTCTGCTAGACTCACGGCATCAAACCCCTATTACCCCTCTGATTGAGGGTTGGCGGGAGGCCTGAACAAATGAGGATCACAACTTTTGAGCAATCTAGACACAAGTAACGCCCCTGGCGGCCACGCTGATCAGGACAAGGCCGCGGATGCAGCTAACCTAATAGCCCTCAACAAGGTGGTGAGTTTTCACTACAAACTGGCAGAGGTAGCGCCCGATGGTAGCCACGGCGACTGGATGGAAGAGTCGAGCGGGGGCGAGCCGCTTTTCTATCTTCACGGTTTCCACAATGTGGTCGTCGGCCTAGAGCGCGCGCTCGAGGGTAAGGCTGTCGGTAAAAGCATCGAAATCACGCTAAAGCCTGAAGAAGCCTATGGCCCTCGCCAGCCAGATTCGGTTCAGCGCGTGCCGATTAAACACCTACAATTACAGCAAGGTGTCACTAAGCTGAAACCCGGTATGATGGCTGCGGTAAAGACCGACCGCGGAGTGCGCAGTGTGGTGGTCTCTAAGGTGGGTAAATTCAACGCCGACGTCGACTTTAACCATCCACTCGCCGGACGAACGCTTTACTACGAGATAGAAGTTGTCGGCATACGCGATGCAAGTGCAGAAGAGATCGCACATGGACATGTGCATGGCCCGGGCGGACATCACCACTAGTATTTCCCGGTACGGTAAGCTTCCAAAAGCAGTCGCGGGCAATCAACAAGGTAACCAAGAAAAATAATATTCAGGAGAATAGCGATGAGTAACGATGGCCAAAATAACGACGAGCTAAACCAGAATACGCAAACTGCCTTGCCAAATGAAGGCGCATCGATTAACCGACGCTCGCTGCTAAAAGGCGTTATGGGCGCTGCCGGTGTTGCCTCGCTTCCTAGCTTCGTTTTTCCTGCGCTCGCGCAGGGCGAACGCCTCGTTCCTTTTACCGATGTGCCCGATACCTTTAAAGTTGGACCGGTGCGACCAAACGCAGTTCACTATCTCGATACACGCGAGATTGATTCCTATTTTACCGACAACGAAGACTTCTACCTCGTGCAGCATTACGGCCAGCCCGAAGTTGATAACGACTCCTATCGTCTTCGGGTTACTGGCATGGTCGACAAAGAGCTCGATTTATCTCTGTCAGATCTGATGGCGCGTGATGTATTTGAGCAACAGGTTGGTTTCGAATGCGGCGGAAACGGCCGCAGATTATTTAATGGTTTGGTCGGTAACGCCTACTGGCGAGGCGTTACGCTTCCCCGTCTGCTCGAAGAAGCGGGCATACAGCCCGGTGCAAAAGAGATCGTCTTTTTTGGCTCAGACATTCAAACCCAAGAAGTACCCGCGCGCGGAGTCGAGGTCGAGAAAGCATTCGCACGTAGCTTGTCGATAGAGGACGCGATGCGCCCTGAGAATATGCTGGCTTATGAAATGAATGGAGAGCCTCTGCCGCATTATCACGGCAAACCAGTGCGGCTACTCGTGCCAGGATGGTATGGCGTGGCCAACGTTAAGTGGCTTACTCAAATTCATGTGCAAGACACGCGCTACATGGGTCGATTTATGGGGCGCGACTATGTGACCCTTAAGAAAGAAAATGTAGGCGGTGTAGAGCGCTGGGTCGAGAACTCGGTCGCCGAAATGAACCTTAAGTCGACGATCGTAAGGGTTGTGGAGAATGGGGGCGATTATACGATACAAGGCTTCGCGCTCAACGACGGCACGCCGCTAGAATCGATTGAGGTGAAGGTCGACGACGGGCCATGGCGCCGTGCTGAGATCAATCCGCGCTCGACGAAATACGCATGGAAACTCTTCAGTTTCGACTGGCAAGATGCGACCCCGGGCGACCATACGATTGTCTCACGGGTGACTGATATCAATGGCAACGTGCAGCTTACCGAAGCAGAGATGCCAGAGAAGCCTGC
>LICD01000307.1 GCA_001438145.1 OM182 bacterium BACL3 MAG-120619-bin3
TGCCATTAGAAGTGTTGTCTTTTGCCGGCATCGAGGCAGGCATGTCTGTGCTTGAACTGGAAGCTGGCGGTGGCTGGTATACGGAGGTTCTATCACGCACTGTAGGATCTACTGGCGCAGTGGTAATGCAGAATCCTCCCGCATTCGAAGGTTTTACTGGCGATGCCGATAACAATCGTGCTGCAAGTCTAACCAACGTTACTCTCAGCACGACCAACTTCGATATGCTCGAGCCCGGCGATGGATCTATGGACCTGGTTACCTGGATTCGTGGTCCTCACGAGCTGTGGTTCGGGCCAGGCGGAAATTCTCTGGGTGATGCAGACCAAACTTTTTCCGAGGTAGCGCGTGTATTGAAGCCAGGTGGGCGATTCCTAGCTGTAGACCATCAAGCAACAGATGATGCAGGGCCAGAAGTTGGTGGCACTCTGCACCGAATCGGCGTAGGCATCATAAAAGAGTATGCCGAGGCCGCAGGTTTGCGCTTGATTCGCAGTTCCAATATGCATATCAATCCCGCAGATACTATGACAAACCGCTCTACTGATCCTTCTATTCGAGGTCGTACCAGCAAATTTGTTTTGTTGTTTGAGAAATGATGGGCAGTAATTGTTTACTGATCAGAAGTGATTAGAAGGTCAGAGTATTATGAAGCGGCCAGTTCAGAACTGAATCAAACTTCTCTTACCCCTTTGAGTCACTATTATTAACCAGATTGGGAGAGCACGATGATTACGACTGAACTTAGTTATCTTACTTGGACTACTATCATTACCGCCTTGATGTGGATGCCGTATGTCCTAAATTTGATCGCCGTTAGGGGTCTCGTTGCTGCAGTCAGTTACCCGGTGGACCCGAAGCCATTGGCGCCTTGGGCGGCGCGAATGAAACAGGCTCACGCCAATGCGATTGAGAATCTGGTTGTTTTCGCAACTCTGGTTTTAGTCGCGCACATTGCTGGAGTGAATAACGAAGTCACTGCCATTGCCTGTGCAGTGTATTTCTGGGCGAGGGTCGTCCACTTTGTTGTGCTTGGATTTGGCATTCCATGGATTCGCACCTTATCCTTTGTTACTGGGTTCGGGTGTCAGCTTGCATTGGCCTGGCAGATTCTGATGTGAGGCAAGTGGGACGAGCTTCCAGTCAGCGTGAATTGGCAAGCAGGCGCTTTCATGCCTGTGCCGTTGCTCTAGAATAAGGTTAGTTTGCCTGATCACCATCTATCCCATTTAGGAAGAGTCATGCTTATTCGACAAATACCAATCCACGACAACTTGCGCAACTATATGTATCTGCTGGCCTGTGATCAGACCTTAGAGGCAATCGCTATTGACCCTCTGGATCACGCCTTAAGTCTGGAAGTTGCGAAAGAGCTGGATCTTGGCTCTTTGCATTTTTGTTGTATAAGAAATTTGTAAGCAAGCGAATCAAACCAAATAGAAAGAAGGAAAATTGCCATGTTGTTCTCACCCAGTTCTCGCTCAGTCAGGCTGGCATTTCTCGTACTCATGTTCCAACTATGTGCTGCTAATGCGGTCGCGCAGGATCATTTCAACGAGAAGGGTTCTGGCCCAAGTAGCGTCACCTCGCAGCTACAGGCTGAGCTGCGTAGCAGCCTGCCATTCGATGATCAGCGTGACTTCGAGGAATCTCGTCGCGGCTTTATAGCCGAGCCTGACTCGAGACAGATACTCGCTGCAAATGGTCGTGTTGTGTGGGACATGACACGCTACGATTTTCTACTGGAGGGAAGAGAGTACGATAGTATTCATCCCTCGTTGCAGCGCCAGGCGACACTCAATATGAACTTCGGCTTGTATGAGATAGTCCCCGACTTCATCTATCAGGTGCGTGGATTCGACGTGGCTAATATGACGCTAGTGAAAGGCGATTCCGGGTGGATACTTTTCGATGTGCTGCTTACCTCAGAGACCGCAGCGGCTGCCTTGGCGCTCGCCAATGAGCAGCTAGGCGAGCTGCCGGTGCGAGCC
>LICD01000308.1 GCA_001438145.1 OM182 bacterium BACL3 MAG-120619-bin3
TGCAGTTAAAAATATACGGGTAACATAAATTTGTGCTTAGTCTTTTTGATAAATATCTCCGAGGAGCAGTTCTCATGATAGACATTAGGATATCGAGTCTAATAAAAAATGCAGCAGTAATACTTGTTTCACTAGGACTCGTGGCAAGCTGTAGTCCTAATGAAACTGGTATCGTTGAAGATCAGCCGCCAGCATCAAATGATTTCGATGGAGGAGAAACCATTGAAATTCTCACTACACATTGGATTAATAGTCGGGATATTGGCCAAGGAAAAGGGCCGATTACAAGTCAAATGCTGGTAGAAAGCCAAAGCAATTATTCTGATAGCTGGATTCAATACGGCGGTGACTACGCGAACCATCGTCATAGCCCTATCAAAGCCTTGTCGCCCGACAATGTAAAAGACTTAGAGTTTGCATGGAGCTTGCCTACAGGTACACAAGGTCAATTTGCTGTTTCGCCTATCGTTTATGACGGCATCATGTACGTAACTTCTTCTTTCAACAGATTGTTTGCAGTAGATGCTAAAACAGGAGAGCTATATTGGCGTTACGATCACCCACTCCCACAGGATCTGAGGCTTTGTTGTGGCCCCGCAAATCGAGGTGCTTCAATACACGGTGATACTATTTTAATGGCTACACTGGACGCCAAGCTTCTTGCGTTTAATCGTCTTACAGGAGAAAAGCTTTGGGAAAGTGAAATTATTGAATATTACAAAGGCTTTAGCGCAACGTCTGCACCACTTGTTGTAAAGAACTTAGCAGTGATAGGTGTAGGAGGCGGCGAATTTGGTATTCGTGGCTTCTTTGATGCTTACGATATCGAAACCGGTGCGAGAGTTTGGCGCCACTATACCGTCCCTGCTGAAGGCGAGCCTGGATACGAAAGTTGGTCCGGTAATTCTTTCGAAACCGGCGGCGCACCCGCATGGACCATTGGTGCATACGACTCCGAGCTTGATTTATTGTATTGGACAACTGGAAATCCTTCCCCAGATTGGAACGGAGATGCGAGGCTAGGAGACAATTTGTTCTCAGATAGCGTTTTAGCAATTGATCCGGATTCGGGTGAAAGGAAATGGTACTACCAATTTACACCCCATGATGTATGGGACTATGACGGTAACACACACCTTTTTCAGGTTGATTTAAATCAAGGAGAGAGCGTCACAAAGGCTTTAGTTCAGGCAAATCGTAATGGGTTCTTTTACGCAATCAATCGCGAGAACGGAGAGTTCATACGAGCGACCAGTTATATGGAGCAGCTTAATTGGGCTGAATCTATGGAACAAAATGGGCGGCCCGTAGTTAACCCCGAAGCTATGCCTTCAGAAGAGCCGACTATGCGAGTTTGTCCTGGCGCACTCGGAGGAATGAATGGGTCTGTTTCAGGATCGGTTAATACTTCATTGAATCTAGCATTCTTGCCTGTAATTGAGAGCTGCCAACTCATGCAAAAAGGAATAAGCATGCATGTAGAAGGTCAACTATTTATGGGTGGATTACCCGTGTCTGTAGATGGGGTCTCTGATGAATCTGGTGAAACTCCATCATATGGTCATATTACTGCAATGAATTATCAAACCGGCGAAGTCGCATGGCGTCATTATGATGCCGAGCCAATGCTCGCTGGTACTCTAAGCACTGAAGGCGGGTTAGTTTTTTCTGGAAGTCAAACTGGTCACGCTTTTGCACTCAATGCTGAAACGGGAGAGGAGGTTTGGAGAGCTCGTTTAGGAGGGGGAATTAGAAGTCAGCCTATAGCCTATGAGATAGACGGTGAAAGTTATGTTGCGATTGCCTCTGGAAATTTCGGCGGTATATCGGCTTTTTCGGGTGCAGATACTTCAATCATACCGGAAGGGGGGCAGCTTTATGTTTTTAAGCTTTCGCGCGAATAAAGAATCGACTAATCAAAGTCTGAAGCGATTTTTATTCCGAAGATGCCGAACAAAGTGAGTTAATACC
>LICD01000309.1 GCA_001438145.1 OM182 bacterium BACL3 MAG-120619-bin3
CTCGCCAATTAAGCCTACCGCGGCGCCGCATTCGGCTCGCGATTAAACCGTGCTCTTCGCCACGACCTCAAACACATCACGCGACAAACCCTCAACCGACTTGATGCGCGCAAGCTCTCCCTGCATGAGGACACGTCTTGAGTCGTCGAATTTACCGAAACGGGTAAGCGGGGTCAGCAGGCGCGACGCAATCTGAGGATTCAACGCATCTAGTTCGATAACGCGGTCGGCGAGGAAGCGGTAACCGCTGCCGTCGGCGGCATGAAAACCAAGATGATTCTGACCACAGAATGCGCCAATGAGTGACCGCACCTTGTTAGGATTCTTAATGTCGAAGTCGGCATGCTGCATTAATTCTTCAACCCGCGAGAGTGTGCCGGGCAGGGTATTGGTTGCCTGAATCGCAAACCACTGATCGACAACCAACGCCTCGTGCTGCCACTGACCGTGGAATGCCTCAAGCGCCTCACTGCGCAGCGAGTCCGCAGCCTCCGCAGAACTATTCACGAGATTACGCAGCGCGGCTGCTTGATCAGTCATGTTGGTTGCGTTCTTAAACTGTGCAGCACACGCGTCTAGCCATTGCTTTTTGCCTGTGCGGACCAGATAGCTCAATGACAGATTGGCAATCGCGCGGCGTGCCATCGCCTCAGCGCTCGCACTAAACGGCGCACCCGCCTCCTCAGCGTGCGCAGCGAACACCGAGGCAAACTTTGCCTCCAGTGCATGAGCAAGCTGATCGGCGAGCGATTCGCGTACGCCATGAATGGCATCGACATCGGCGACTGCGGCGCGCTCGATAAGGTAGGCGGTTGTAGGTAGCACCAAGAGATGCGCCGCCATCGCCTTATCAAAAGAATCATCGATGAGCACACGATCGAGCACGCCAGCAAAAGCGTCTTCCAATAGCGAAGGAAGCTCAGCCGCATGCGATTCGTGCCATGCGGCGAGTTGTCCCTCAATAACCGAAATCGATAGCTGCTGGCCCGCATTCCAGCGATTAAAGCCGTCGCTATCGCCTACCATCAGCGCCTGCAACTCTTCAGGCTTGTAGTCGAAGCTCATGCGCACCGGCGCACTGAAGCCGCGGAGCAGCGAAGGGATGGGCGCTTCGCAGATTCCCTCAAAAACAAACGACTGAGTCTGCTCGGTTATCGAGAGAATGCGAGATTTTTTACCTGCGTCTTGTTCGCTGTGTGTCTCGCCGCTTAAGACTAGTTCAAACTCGGTGCCATCTTCGGCGAGCAGACCCATCGAAAAAGGAATGTGGAAAGGCAGCTTCTCTGGCTGTCCCGGTGTCGCCGGACATGACTGGGCAATCGTTAGCGTATAGGTCTTTACCGCCGCATCATACTCGCCGTTTACTGTAAGTTTTGGCGTTCCCGCCTGCGAATACCATCGCCTAAACTGGCCAAGATCGACGCCACTCGCCTCCTCCATCGCTTTCACAAAATCTTCGGTCGTCACAGCCTGACCATCATGACGCTCGAAGTAGAGATCGGATCCCGCGCGGAATGCCGCATCGCCGAGCAAGAGATTAATCATGCGCACGACCTCTGCGCCCTTCTCGTAGATCGTCACCGTGTAAAAGTTTGAGATCTCCATGAAGGATTCGGGACGGATCGAATGCGCCATCGGCCCTGCGTCTTCGGCGAATTGTACCGTTTGCAAGAACGCTACATCCTCAACCCGCTTAACCGTGCGCGACCCCATGTCGGCGGAAAATTCGGCATCGCGATAAACCGTAAAACCCTCTTTAAGGCTTAACTGAAACCAGTCGCGGCAGGTCACGCGGTTTCCCGACCAATTGTGAAAGTATTCGTGTGCGACCACCGCTTCGACGCGCTGGAAAGAGGCATCTGTGGTTGTTTTTGGATTTGCCAACACGCAGGAGGTGTTAAAAATATTAAGCCCTTTGTTCTCCATCGCGCCCATATTGAAA
>LICD01000310.1 GCA_001438145.1 OM182 bacterium BACL3 MAG-120619-bin3
GCAGCCCGGGCTGAGTGAGGAAAGGCTCGCCAGACAAATGCCAATCTATCTTATAGTCGAGGGCATGTGCGTCGAATAGCTCGGTTACTTTGGCTGTCAGCTGTTCGTGACTGCTTTCGGTGGAGAAGCGAAAATTAAAATCGACTTTGCACGAACCCGGAATGACATTGTTGGCTCCAGTTCCGCTCGCTATGTTTGAAATTTGTAAGGTTGTTGGCGGAAAGGCGTCGTTTCCAGCATCCCATGTCATTCCGGTCAACGCTGCGAGTACAGGCATCGCGCGGTGAATGGGGTTGTCTGCGAGATGAGGATAGGCGACGTGTCCTTGCTTGCCTCGAATTGTGAGCGACGCGCTTAGCGAGCCTCGGCGCCCGATTTTTATCGTGTCGCCAACCGCGGCTGTGCTGCTGGGTTCGCCAACAATGCAGTAATCAATCTGTTCGCCACGTTCGGTTAATGCATCAATCACGCGGCGCGTCCCATGCGCAGCTATCCCTTCCTCATCGCTTGTGATGAGGAATCCTAAACGGAGAGTCTCCAGTGAAGGATTAGCCTTTGCTATTGCCGCCTCGCATGCCGTGATCATCGCAGCAAGGCTGCCTTTCATATCCGCGGCACCGCGACCATGAAGCATGCCATCTTTCACCAGCGCCGAGTAAGGATCGTGTTCCCAGCCTGCACTCTCGCCCGAGGGCACGACATCGGTATGACCCGCAAATACAAGGATCGGACCTGATTCTCCGCGCACAGCCCAGAGGTTGTCTACGTCTTCGAAGCGCATACTCTCACAGTTGAATCCAAGTGCTTCTAGGCGTTCTGCCATTAATTGTTGGCAGCCTTCGTCGGCAGGCGTCACAGAGGGACGCCTAATAAGCTGCTGTGCGAGTTCAAGAGTAGGAGAGGCGCTCATAGGGATGTTGCTCTGTATCGATTCACTCGTGGTTTAATTGTGAGCATGCAGCTCTTCGTTGAGTTCTACTTCGGTTTGCAGCGGAAGGCACTCTACGGCGCCGCTAAGCGAATTACGACGGAAAAGCAGTCCCTCATGCCCAACAAGATCCATAGCCTTGCAGTTGCGCTTCAGCTCGCCCTGCGTATTGAGTAGCTGCACTTTGGTGCCTGCCGTTACGTAGAGGCCCGCTTCGACTACACAGCCGTTTGCGAGCGGTATGCCAATGCCAGCGTTCGCGCCGATTAGGCAGTTTTCGCCGACAGAAATCACCTGTTTGCCACCACCCGAGAGTGTGCCCATCGTGCTGCAGCCGCCCCCAAGGTCGCTGTTAGCGCCGACCATCACGCCGGCTGAGATGCGGCCTTCGATCATCGCTGGGCCTTCGGTACCGGCGTTAAAGTTGATGAATCCCTCATGCATGACAGTAGTCCCTTCACCTAAATAGGCGCCTAGGCGCACGCGCGCACTGTCTGCAATGCGAACGCCAGTCGGTACGATGTAGTCACTCATTTTCGGGAATTTATCCACCGAGGTGACGCTGAGTTGTCGCCCCTGCAGGCGCGCAGCTAGCTGTCGATCTGGTAATTCGCTGAGGTCTATAGGTCCTTCGTTGGTCCATGCGAGATTGTGCAATACGCCAAACATGCCATTCAGGTTTAGCGCATGAGGTTTTACAAGGCGCGCGGATAGGAGGTGCAGTTTGAGAAATGCTTCGGCGACCGTCGCAGGTGCGGTATCAGCGCCGAGTACACAGAGCACCAGCGTCTTTTCACTGCTGGCTAAAGCGCCAAGGTGGGTGCGCAGACGCTCTCGCAGAGCCTCGTCAAGTATAACGTAGCCGCTTGCGCCCGGCTGGAGTCCGCAACAGCCTAACACCTCGTCTGCAAACTCCGCGCCTGCATCTAAGCCAAAATGGGGGTAGTAAACCTCAATAATCTCGCCAGAACTGTTTTCGGTTGCCAGGCCAAAGCCGTAACTGTGAA
>LICD01000311.1 GCA_001438145.1 OM182 bacterium BACL3 MAG-120619-bin3
AGTCGGTTTTCATATCGCGTAAGCTGCGCTCGACACTTCTGCGGGTGTGCTCGGCACTAAAGTCGAAAAAGGATTTTCCGGTGGTAAATTCTTCGCCTACTTTGGTGCAAATAACCCATTGATCGCGGTCGCGCAGAAGCCGACCTATACGCTGTTCGCTGCTGCCGTAGGCGGGCGCTGTGTCGAGAAGGTTAATGCCGCTTTCGCGAGCGAGATCTAACAGCGATTCGATCGCGCGGTCGACGGGCAGCGAAAAGCCGGTGGGGTATTTTACCTCTTGGTTGCGGCCGAATTTAACCGTGCCCAAGCCTAGGCTCGAGACGTCGATGCCTGTGCTGCCGAGTGGTCGTTTTGCTAATGTCATCGAACTTATCCTAATTGATAGCAGTGAAGCGATAGGCGCTACTGCTTAATTTTTTAACGATCCCAGTGGGCTTTGGCGAGTGTTGCCTTGGGGAAAATCTGCGCTAGTGCGTCGAGCGTAGGCGTGCCGTCGCCAGCCTGTTTTGTCACGCTGGCCGCGAGCTCGGCGAGTACGCCGTCGGCGAGCGCAGGGGTAAGAGTGAGCTTGGTTGGCCACGCGGCAATATAGCCGTCTTCGGCAATAAAGAGCGCGCCGTCGGGGCGCGAGCCGTCAGCCATCTTCGCCTCGGCACGGTCGATTGCGAAACAGCCCCACTGCGCGCCGCTTAAGTCTACCCACGGAAACAAGTCAGCAATAAGTCGCTTGGCGCGTTCGATTAATTCGTCGTCGGGCACGCCGACACCAGACTCTGCAAGCTCGCCGCCCAAATACCAGACCGGCATTCCGTCGTCCGCTGTGTGGGTGGTAACGGTAAGTTTTGGCGTGAGGCTAAAGTCCTCACCAATGCAATGCGCGAAAACAGAGCCGAGGCCCGCTTTTTTCACCCACACCATGTTGAGCGGCCGCAGCTGCGAGGCAGGTTTGCGCATACCGGCTGCGTCGATTAAGGTCTGATTGCCTTTGCCGGCGCAGAAAATCATGCGCTGTGCGTCGATGCTGACGGTGTCGTTCTCAGCGTCGCGCACAGCCTCACCTATTCCTGTGCCTGCGCGAAGCGTGACAGAGCTAGCGCATCCACTCGCATCGCGCGTAAACCGGATGTCGCGGGGATCTACCTTAAAAATCGACGCTTCATAGCGCGCGCGAAGCACCGAAAGGAGGCTGGGCGTATCGACGGCGAAATCGGGCAGGGCGTAAAGCGAGCCCTCGACCGTTGCCTCGGCGAAGAAGGGAGGAAACTCGTCCCGCGGTACTGCTTGCACACGCCCTTGCAGACTTTTGCTCCCGAAGAAGGCCTTTATTTTTGAGCGGTAGCTGGCGCTAGACCACATGTAATAGCGCTCGCTCAGCACTTCGCAGCTACTTAAGTCGATTTCGCCCGTGCCGTCGAAACACGCGCGCCAGCGTGCCGGCAGGGCGGCAATAGTATTGGCGGCGTCGGTGACCGACCCGCCAAGCGCGTATTTAAGCCCGCCGTGAATAATGCCCTGAGAAGCGAGCGTCTGCGCGGCGCCGAGGCCGTCGGCCTCGAGCAGAATTGCGTTATAGCCCTCGTCGCGCAAGCGGTTGAGCAGCCAAAGGCCGGCAATGCCGCCGCCGAATACGACGATGTCTGTGCTATGGGACGCGGTCATTGTGTGCCTATTCGGGTGGTTAAACGGGGGGTGAATTAATCTGCATTTACGGTAGCGAGCAACAGGCTTTTTTCTGTACGATGCGGGCATAAAGTATATCGACCGCTATGTGGATTTCACAACAGCGCCGCCAAGAGCCGACACGCATGCCAAGAGTCCTTTATTCCCTTCTGTTTATAGTGCTCACGCCGCTTATTTTTGTTCGGCTGTTGGTGCGCTCAGTTAAGGCTCCTGCCTATCGTCGGCGAATAGCCGAGCG
>LICD01000312.1 GCA_001438145.1 OM182 bacterium BACL3 MAG-120619-bin3
GCGGTTCTGAAAACCAAGCTCTGTGCGGAAATCTTTTGAGGTCGCAATATAGTGTGTGTGGTTTTGCACAGTGCGACCAACGCGATTCACTTGAATGTTGCGCTGGTATCCGCTGGTTGTTTCACCGCCGTTTACCGGCTCGCTTTCGGTCGCGACGAATTGCATCTGCGTAAGCCAGTTGTTGTTGATGCGGAAACGTCCGTCTACGCTCGCCACACGATTGTAACCGTCGCCTAGCTCACGATCAGTGACCAGAAAACCCACTCGGTCTTGCGTCGAAATATCTTTGAATCCACGTAGTATTGCGATCGTCGCTTTTTCGCCATTGAGAGGATCGTTCTCGCTACGGTTTAGACCCGGTGCTATATCGTTGATTAGAATGGTGCCAAAACCGTAATCGCCTGATTTACCCGTAAAACGCACGCCGCCATCGGGGTCGACTATGCGACGGGTGAAGACAAGGTTCGAGTCGGTTGCAAAGAAATCGGCGTTCTCAACGAAAAAGGGCCTGCGCTCGGGAAATTGGACCTCGAAGCGTTCGTTGACGGTGACCTGTGGCTGGTCCGATTCGACCTGACTGAAATCTGGATTTAGCGTTATGTCCAAAATCATCGAATCGTTGAAGATAAACTTGGCATCGACACCAACATCTTGCTCCGAAGCGCGTTTGAACGCAGGGCCTCCGGCGGCGTTAGGCTTAAGTGAATCGACTTCGCGTGCGAACAAAAAAGGCACGATCTGCGAATTATTGCCCGGTGAAACATTGCGGATACCAGTGAGTGGTGCAGTCTGGTTAAGGCGGCCTTCGATGTCGATGAGATAGGGCGGCCAGTAAGATTCTTCACTTAGTCGAGGAATAATGCGGCCAAACTGAATGCGCCACAGCTGTTCGGGACGATCAAGAAAGCGCAGGCTGCGTAGTGGAATTGCCATTTTCACCATATAGCCTTGATCGGTAACCTGACCATCGCTTTCCCACACGGTTTCGAGCGTCGTGTCGAACCCTGCACGCATTGAAGAGCCTTCGGTCCAACGCGCATCCCATTGCATGCCAAGGGGAGTTGAGCGGAAAGCGAACGCGGCGCGCTGATCGTTAAACGTATCGATTACCATCTCGACGATATCGTCACCATCGATGTTTTCGCGTGAGGATAGGTTTGCGCGAATTTGGTTTGGGTTGTCGTCGAAGGCAAGAAATATGACATGCAGCTGTTCTTGATCGTAGCCAATATAGACTTCGGTGCGCTGAGAGGCTGCATCGCCATCGTCTGGCAAGCGCTGGGTGAAGTCGTCAACCTTGGTCATCGAGCGCGCAAGGGTTGTGCTGGGTGACATCTCGGAGAAATCGCCGAACGAAGGCTCTGCACTGATGCGTGGGACATCTATTCCAACTTGCGCAGTCGCGATTGCAGAGGATAGGCAATAGAAGGCTACTAAGGCGCGGAGGAAATTTGGAATAGACAATATTCGCGCAGCGAGCAGCGCTAGGGACTTAGGCATGGGTTCTCTCTCAGAGTTGAGGTTTTATTTTATTTTTTTAGCTTTCGGCGGGCCGCAAGTTTACTGAGTTTGCGTATCCCTGTGAAGCGAGCGAGATCAATGTTTGATGCTTCTCGCGCACCCGGGCGTCAGTGTGATGCGCTCATATCAATGAATCCCCCTGCGTTGGGCATTTTGAGCGATAACAGGGTGTCCGCGTTGATTATTTTGTATTGGTCGATAAGGCCGTTCATAAACAGCACATAAGCGACAACTTGATACACTTCGGTGTCACTCAACGATTTCGGTGCATTAGCTGGCATCGCTCGCCTTACATAGTCGAAAAGTGTCGAGGCGTGTGGCCAGTAGCTGCCAACGGTGCGCACCGGGTCCTCTGTTGACTTAATATTGCCGCCAACGAGCTTTT
>LICD01000313.1 GCA_001438145.1 OM182 bacterium BACL3 MAG-120619-bin3
AAGGAAATTTTGCCCTTTGTCGATAAGCGATTGTTCCATTCTGCTAAGAAATCCAAGTTCTACAAGGTCGCTAAATGAAGACGCATTGAAGTGTCGTTTGGCAACCCAGGCGATAGTCTGGATATCGCGCAGCCCGCCGGGAGAGGTCTTTACATTAGGCTGCAACGCGTAGTCGATGTCGTGGTATTTCTCATGTCGCGCAAGCTGTTCGTCCCACTTAGCACGCATAAACTTTTTAATCGGCCAAACTCTCTGTGCGGTTGTAGCGCTGTACATGTCGGCTTGGAGGCTTTCGGGGCCAACAAGTGTGCGCGATTCCATGAGGGCGGTGGCAACTGTTATGTCGCTGCTCGCCTCTTGAACGCATTGTTTTATTGACCGAACGCTCTGTCCAATTTCAAGGCCGATATCCCAGAGGAGCGTGAGGAAGCCGCTCACCGCGGCTTTTAATTTTTTATCAGGAGTCTTGCGCGTGAGTAAAAGAATATCGATGTCTGAGTGCGGCGCGAGTTCTCCGCGTCCGTAGCCGCCCACAGCGACCAGTGAGAGCTCTATGTCGGGCCACTGCTGCTGCTCCCATGCCAGCATAAGTATTTGATCGACAGCCCATGCGCGTCCTCGAACGATGGCTTCGATTTCGTCATTGTCTTTGAAGCGCTGATCGAGGAGGGCGCTTGCTGCGCTCAGCGCGCTCTTTAGCGGAAGGACTGACGAATGATGGTTGGCGAGTTCAGTGCGAACGGCATTGACGTCAAGCAAGCTTGTGTCCGCGTCCGGTCGGCTTAGTGCAACCGAGTCTACGTTTAACGGTGCTGCTATGCTCATAGTGTGTCGTCGCCGCGAAGCGTAAAGACCTCGAAGCCTGTGGCGGTCACCGCGAGGGTATGTTCCCACTGGGCCGACAGGCGTCTGTCCTTGGTGGTAACGGTCCAGCCGTCTGCCCGCGATAGTTTGGTGTGCCGCATGCCAGCATTAAACATAGGTTCTATTGTAAAGGTCATGCCTTCTTCGAGGACAAGACCCGTTCCTGCCTGGCCATAATGCAAGACTTGCGGCTCTTCGTGAAAGACGCGCCCAATGCCGTGTCCGCAGTATTCACGCACGACAGAATAGTTATTGCCCTCGCCGTGTGCTTGGATAATCGCGCCGATATCACCTAGGGTAGTCCCAGGGCGGACGATTTCTATCCCCTTATACATCGCTTCCTGTGTTACGCGAATCAGTCGCTGCACATGGTCTGCGACCTCGCCGACACAGAACATTTTACTCGTGTCGCCGTGGTAGCCGTCTTTGATCACGGTTACATCAATATTAACGATGTCGCCAACCTTCAAAATTTTGTCGTCGCTCGGGATACCATGACAGACGACATGATTTACCGAGGTGCAGATAGATTTAGGGAAACCGTTGTAATTGAGTGGCGCCGGAATGGCTTTTTGCACCTCAACAATATGGTGATGGCAAAGGCGGTCGAGCTCTCCGGTTGTGACGCCGGGGACGACAAAAGGTCCGATCATTTCGAGCACTTCGGAAGCGAGTTTGCCTGCGATTCGCATTTTGGCGAGTTCGTCAGCTGTCTTAGTTTGTACTGTCATGCTTGTCCACTTTGTGATGAGTCGGAAGGGCATCGCCGAGGGCTTTATTTGGGTTGAGATTGTAATGCACGAAGGGCGCCAATACGACCCTCAGGCAGCACTCTGTTGGGAGAAAGCGAGCTTAAATCTTTAATCGACAAGGGCTTTATGGTATAAAGCGCGGCGTTTTAAAGTTCGATGAGAATGCTAAGTCGAGTTTCACTTGCCATTACGATTCGGCCGGTTTTATAAAACGCTTAATTTTCAATAACTAATGTCGCACACTTATCGTCACGTCTGATCTGGGTGCCGCGCAGCTCTTAATTGATTAA
>LICD01000314.1 GCA_001438145.1 OM182 bacterium BACL3 MAG-120619-bin3
GGCGCCCTTGGCAGGTTTTAGGCGCCCTTGGCAGGTTTTAGGCGCCCTTGGCAGGTTTTAGGCGCCCTTGGTAGGCGCATTCCGAGTAAAAATTTCACCCCACGAGTGCACTCACGCTTAACACCCAGACACAGAGACGAGCATAGGCAGTGCTAGCAAAATTGAGAAAACAACCATGGATCTAATCGCTATTGCAGTCCCATTTTTCCTTGCGCTTATTTTGGCTGAGTTTATTTATGGCATCGCTCGCGGCCGCAACACCTATCGCCTCAATGACACAATTAACAGTCTTTCAATGGGCTCACTCAGTTCACTCAGCGGGCTTGTGATCGTAGGTGGATCAGCCTTGATCTATGAGTTTATTGTTAAGACTTTCCAGCTTACGCAATTACCCGCAGAGTCAACCCTTGTATGGGTTGCCACTTTCGTCCTATATGACCTAGCCTACTATTGGAAGCATCGCCTAGGTCATGAGGTCGCTCTGTTTTGGGGCTCGCATGTCTCTCATCACCAGAGCGAAGATTACAATTTAGGCACAGCCCTTCGCCAGACAAGCATCGATTTTCACGGCTTTTTATTCCTAATACCCTTCTTCATCGTTGGCGTGCCAGGCGAGGTCTTAGTCGCAACGGTTAGCCTCAACCTGATTTATCAATTTTGGGTGCACACGCAACATGTACCTAAACTTGGGCCTATCGAATGGATTATGGTTACACCCTCTAATCACCGCGTTCATCATGCACGCAATGATCAATACGTAGACAAAAATTATGGCGGGGTCTTCATTATCTGGGATCGCCTATTCGGCACGTTTCAAGACGAACTTGCCGAGGAGCCCGCTGTTTATGGTCTGCGTAAGCCCTTGAATAGCTGGAATCCACTCTGGGCGAATACCCATGTCTACTGGCGGCTACTAATCGATTTCGTCAAGATGAAAGGCATCAAAAATAAGGTGCAACTCCTGTTTAAACCACCGGGCTGGCTGCCCGCCGACTACACGAAAACCTGCAAGGCCGCAGCGCCTGTCGATTTAAAATCGAAATACGATCCTAAAGTTGCAGGCATCACTCGGGCCTATGTGTTCGGGCAGTTCATCATCACTGTGGTTGTAAGCCTCTCTCTCGCTGAACTCGCCACCGTGGCGAGCACAGTCGAGCTGTGGGCGGCGGCAGGCTTCATCGCACTGTCGCTCTTTACCCATGGCTATATCCTAGACAAGCGAGTGCGCAGCACGCCCTTAGAATGCAGCCGGCTCTTGCTCGCTGTGGGACTCGCTTATCTTTTGCCACTGGGTGCAGTACTTGCGGCGATTTTAAGTTATTCGGCCGCCGCTTCGCTGGTTATGATTGCAGTAGGGATCATAACAAGACGCCCTATTTTCGCGGCTGAAGGCAAACGAAATGATGACGGCCAACTAGGCCAAGAACTGCCAGACGCCTCCGCCTAAGCCCGCCCTGAAGGGCGGTAGCGGACCTATCCGAAAGGGCAAGCATCCAGCACAGAGGCGCAGGCCTAAAGCGCGATAAGCGGGAATTCGTCGATTAGATCACCCGACTGGATTTCACGCAGCTCAAACTGTGCCTGCTGCGCCTCTCTCAGGGCTTGCCTAAGTGTCTTGCCCTCCTCCAGATCGGTAATCACGAACGCAGCCCTGCCGGTTAGAGTCGCCAAAGGCGCGACACTCACTGGGTTGAACACATACTCGTTATTCTCGCTAAGCAAGCCTTTCACGCTCGCCTCGACGCTTAACGCCGCACCTGGCACCTCATCACGTACTGCGCGATAGAGGGAGGAATCGCCGCTGGCATCTACTACTCGAAGAAACAGCTCAACGCTGCGCGTGAACAGCTCGGCATTCTTCAGTTCAACAGTCGGTGTGTAAATAGGGTAGCTAAAGCCTACCT
>LICD01000315.1 GCA_001438145.1 OM182 bacterium BACL3 MAG-120619-bin3
CTTCAGAGTCGCAGTGAAGCAGTGAGCGACCATCCTTGATAGGCCGCAATACTGCGCTCAAATTAGCCCAGAGAAAAGGACTCTTATCAGCTTTTGACGCAGAAAGCACCGCGTCGTCTTCAAACTAATACTTTACACTCTTATCGAATATCTCTCGGTCGAACTCGCCTTCCCAATTAGCCACAGCTGTTGCAACCGACAGGTCTCCGCAAATATTAACTACAGTTCGCAGCATATCGAGCGGCCTATCGAACGGCAGAATAAAGCCAATGACAATCGCAATTTGCTCTGGCGAGATGCCGATTGCACCCATGACGGCCGCCATTAAGAAAAGCGACGCGCCGGGCACTGCGGCAGTACCTATTGAGACGAGTGTTGTCGACCCCGCAATGATTGCGTAGTCCGTCAGTGAAAGATCGATACCAAATGCCTGCGCAGCGAAAACCGAGACGATACCGACATAAAGTGCAGTGCCGTCCATATTAATTGTTGCACCAAGCGGCAGCACTGTTGAAGCGACTACCGGCTTAATGCCAAGGTTGTCTTCAGCGACTGACATAGATACGGGTAGGGTGGCAGAACTTGACGACGTCGAAAAAGCGACGAGCATCGCATCTCGCGCGCCCTTAAAGAAATTGAGGGGAGATAGTCCAAGTGACAGTTTAATAATGCCAACACCATGCACGACGACGACATGAATAACACAGGCTAATGCGACCGCTAGCGCAAGCGTCAGCACGTCTAATAACGCAGCCACTCCCTGCGTTCCGGCAACAGCCGCGATAAGCGCAAAGACGCCGAATGGGGCTACTTCCATTACCCAATGGGTGATTCGAAGCATCATCTCGCTGCTCGAATCCATTAACTCTGCAACAGGCTTCCCCTTCTCTCCAATCGTTAGCAGGCTTACACCGACGAGTAAGGCAAAGAAGATGATTGCGAGAATATTTCCTTCAGCCAATGCAGCAATGGGATTAGAAGGAACGATGCTCAATAGCCGCTCCGACAGAGGTATAGCTTCCTGCACCGCCGTAGGCGCAGCTGCTGAAAGATCAACGCCAACACCGGGCTGCAAAGCTGCTGCAAGAATAAGCCCTATCACGATCGCCGCCAGCGTGGTGACCATATAGATCGCTAGCGTCTTCGCGCCCAGTGAGCCTAACTTTGCTGGGTCGCCCATCGCCACGACACCAGACACCAAGGTTACGAAGACAAGCGGCACAACAACCATGCGTATTAGACGCACAAAGAGATCCCCCAGCCAGCTAATGCTCGCAGCTCCAGGACCCCAGATCATTCCTGCGATAACGCCAAGAACGAGTGCGAGGAGGATGCGCTTCCACAGCGCGATGGCGAACCAAGTTTTAAGCATGAATATCTACCTAATCTTAAATGTTAGTGTTGGCGTTATTATGCTCGTTCCTCTAAGACTAAGATCCGAGCCAAAATTGTCTTGCACGCGCATAATCTTGCTCGGCGATCAGGGAATCACTATCATGGCGCGCAGCCGACGCTGCGCAATGATAACCACAGTATTAACGCTTCAAATCTTAAACAGCTAAGTTAGCGCGTTTAGGCGCCAAAATCGATAACGGGAATGAGTATGTCAGAGTGGGTCCAAGGAACGGTAATCGAAAACATACATTGGACGCAGAATCTATTCTCGCTTCGCATCAATGCGCCTGTTGACGACTTCAAGGCGGGCCAATTCACAAGCCTAGGTCTCGACATCGAGGGCGAGCGCACTGCGCGGCCTTATTCGTTTTTGAGCGCCCCTGGCCAACAACCTATCGAATTTTTCTTCTACACCGCAACAGACGGCGTGCTGTCCAATGCGATGGTCGCCCTCGAAGCGGGAGATGAAATATTCGTCAAGCGCGAAGCCAATGGCTTTTTCACTCT
>LICD01000316.1 GCA_001438145.1 OM182 bacterium BACL3 MAG-120619-bin3
TTTTCGCCATATCGCAGATCTCGAAAAACATCTTATTGCGGGTGCGAGCAGGGTGCTATTGACAGTGCCTTCTAAAGATTCACTTCCAGCGACTCTTGTTACCGGTGTCAATGACGACGTAGTGACAAAAGACAGCCGCATCATCAGCAATGCAAGTTGCACGACTAATTGCGCGGCGCCTCTTGCCAAAGTTTTAAACGATTCTTTTGGCCTGCGCCGAGGGCTGCTGACTACAGTCCATGCATACACCTCGGGTCAGCGGCTTATCGACTCGCCTAATAGTGGTGATCCTAGGCGCTCGCGCAACGCCGCCACTAATATTGTCCCAACATCGACAGGTGCTGCAAAAGCGATCGGGCTGGTTATACCTGCACTAGCAGGAAAACTCGATGGCCTCGCGATGCGAGTGCCAGTCGCGGATGGCAGCGTCGTAGACTTGGTTGCCGAACTCGACAAAGACGTGACTGTCGATGAAATTAATGCGGCAATGCGCGCAGCGGCCGAGGGTCCAATGCGCGGGATTCTCAGCTATTCCACGGCGCCGATAGTCAGCAGTGACATTATTGGCAATTCGCATTCGAGTATTTTCGACAGTGAGCTGACGCAGGTGATGGGTGGCAACCTTGTTAAGGTGGTGAGCTGGTATGACAACGAGTGGGGCTACAGTTCGCGTGTCGAAGAACTGATTGGCCGATTGGCAAGAATGGATGGTATCGGCTAAATCGCCTCTTACTTTGGGCGCGCGCTTCGCAGATAATTAGCGCATTAGAATTGGCGCGCGCGTAAGGAGATAGGCAGTGGATTTTACAGCAAAGAAAGTGCTCGTTACAGGCGGCTCACGAGGTATTGGTTTAGCCATATCAACTGCCTTTGCTGCAGCTGGTGCTAATGTCGCCATAGTATATCGGGCAAACGATTCGGCAGCGGCCGCAGCGCTCGCGCAGCTGCCCGGTGCGGGCCACAGCATCCACCGCGCTGATATTGCGGATCCCGAACAGGTGCGTCTAGTAGTCGATGCCGCTGCGAAGGAATTAGGTGGTCTCGACATCGTAGTAAATAATGCGGGCATCGGTGACTATCACCCTATCGACTCGACGACTTATCAACAATGGCAAGACGCTTGGCAGAAGACGTTAGCGGCAAACCTAACCGCGCCTGCCAATGTGTGTTTCTGCGCGGTTCAGCACATGCTCGCGGGCGGCGGCGGGCGCATAGTCAATATTACTTCGCGTGGTGCTTATCGCGGCGAACCCATTAAGCCAGCCTACGGGGCGAGCAAGGCTGGGCTGACCTCGTTAAGCCAGTCGCTCGCTGTGGCGTTAGCGCCCCACAAAATATTCGTCGGTGCGGTCGCGCCGGGTTTTGTTAATACCGAACTTACTGCCGATCGTTTAGCGAGTGCGGAGGGAGCAGAGATTAAAGCGCAAAGCGGATTCAATCGCGTGGCAGAACCTAAAGAAGTGGCTCATGCTGTGCTTTTCTTGGCTTCAGAAGGTGCGGAATTCTCAACTGGCACAGTCATCGATGTGAACGGCGCATCCTATCTGCGCTAACACCTTGAATTCGGACTTGAGACGCGCGTAATTTGTCACGGAAATGTCACTCAGATTTCATATTACTGTCACCCCCTCACTCTAACGTATCAACTAGTTGCGTAATGGGAGGGTGTAACAGTGCGAGAGTTCTTCAGTGCAGTGGATCTCCGGTCGTACAGATTGATTAATCAACTACAAGAAAGAGCGGTAGCATTGAGGTTTTTCAGTCTACTCTCTCGAACTGGTGACGGGCATCTCTACGCTTTGGCCATAGCAGTCTTGTATCTCTTTGGTGACAGATTTGAGGAGCGTGTATTAGCCGTCGCAATACTCGCATTTGCTCTCGAGTTACCCGCCTTTTTTATAA
>LICD01000317.1 GCA_001438145.1 OM182 bacterium BACL3 MAG-120619-bin3
TCGAAACTCCGAGTAGTGGGCTCTTTAACAAAACTATATGAGAGATTACATTTTGGGGATGCAGAGTGGAAAATGTCAGATGCGCCGAAAGACTTTATGGAGCAAATGCTGGATTCAATCGTTGCATTTCAATTTGATGTTAAGTCAGTCGTTGCAAAGAGCAAGTTGAGTCAAAATAGAGAATTGCAAGACTTCAATTCAGTGAAGAAAAATATGCAAGAACAGGACAGGTTGCATCTATTCAATGCAATGGTTGGTATTGAGAAAGAATCGTAAACCGAACTGCTCACTATGGACTGTTGTCGTGATTCATCAACGAACAACCCTTTTGCTTTTCATGGTGTAATCCCCCCAAAAGTAGCCGTGGTTTTCAGCAGAGAGTTACGCCACCACTATTAACGCTCTCGACGTCACGCTGCCCGCGGCGATAGGAAAAGCTCGTTTACTGCCTATTTTTGGTTAAGCACTACACATTAGGATTCGGCTAACCGAATGCAGATATCGGAACACGAAATACTCGTCGAGTCTGGCAATGTCACGCTGAAGGGGACTTTGTGCTTGCCTGACGACGGCGGACCCTTCCCCGTCCTGCTGTATGTAAGTGGCAGTGGGCCTCTCGATCGTGATGAGAATACCCCTAGCCTTCGTCTAAACAATTCGAAGAGGATCGCGCATTCGCTCGCTCGCCTGCGCATCGCGAGTATGCGCTATGACAAGCGAGGTGTTGGCGAGAGCGGAGGGGATTTTCTTTCGGCGAGCCACAGCGATCTCGTGAATGATGCAGTCGCCTGTGTTCAATCTCTACAGAAACATGACGCTATTGATGCTGGAGAAGTATTCGGCGCGGGACACAGCGAGGGCGCTATCATCGCAGCTCAGGTTGCTGCTCGGCTGCCAGAGATCTCTGGGATTATCCTGCTCTCACCATTCTGTGAGTCGATGGAATCACTGTTGATTCGGCAGGCTGAGGCGTTGGGAGCGATGACGACGGGGCAGAAAGGGCTGGGGACGCTGCCTTCGAAGGTCAACGATTCCGAGCGTCTGAACGGATTAGCACCGCCCATTTTGACCCTGATTGATGCGCGTGTGGGATGCCTGAATCGCCGTGCTAGATAGACGCTCAGGCCGCTCGCTTGAGATCGACCTCCTATCGGGCTTATCAAGAGTGTCTAGTCGCGGTAGGATCATCCGAAATATGCTTCGCTGCAGTCTTGCAGCAGACCCCTCAAGGAACTATCTCATGCGCAAAATCAGCCTGTCGGTATTCGCTTCTGGTGCACTCTTCGCGGTCGGCGGGCTTTGCGCTCAGGATGACACTCTCAGCAATCCCCTCGACCTCGCCGGCTCGGACAATATCTTGTTTCTGCCGCAGGAGGTAAGGCAAGAAGCCTTCGCCAATGTGAGGCTGCTCTCACCGACCCGTACCATCAAGGCTAGCGCAGAGCCGCTGGAGTTTAACTCTCGACCCACTGACTGGAGCAAGCTCGAATACGAGGTAGAAGGCGAATCGTTCTCGTTAGAGGACTATCTTGCCCGCAAAGCGTCCCGTGGCCTGATGGTCACCCAGGGCAGCGACGTGCTACTGGAGCGTTACGCCGAGGGTAACACGGCAGAGACGCGGTGGATCACGTTCTCGGTAACCAAGTCGCTAACCTCGCTGTTGATCGGCGCGGCGATTCAGGACGGCTACATCGAGAGCGTCGAGGAATCGGTGGCGGACTACCTGCCGCGCTTAAAGGGCACGTCCTATGCCGAGGTGAAGATCAAAGACGTTCTCAACATGGCGTCAGGCGTGGCGTGGGACGAGGACTACGCGAGCCCGACCTCCGATGTCGCGCAGGCGGGCGCCTACAACGGGCCACAGCTCATCGGCTATCTCTCAAAGCTGCATAAGGTGGCG
>LICD01000318.1 GCA_001438145.1 OM182 bacterium BACL3 MAG-120619-bin3
GTTTCGCCATATCGCAGATCTCGAAAAACATCTTATTGCGGGTGCGGGCAGGGTGCTACTGACTGTGCCTTCTAAAGATTCGCTTCCAGCGACTCTTGTTACCGGTGTCAATGACGGCGTAGTGACAAAAGACAGCCGCATCATCAGCAATGCAAGTTGCACGACTAATTGCGCGGCGCCTCTTGCCAAAGTTTTAAACGATTCTTTTGGCCTGCGCCGAGGGCTGCTGACTACAGTCCATGCATACACCTCGGGTCAGCGGCTTATCGACTCGCCTAATAGTGGTGATCCTAGGCGCTCGCGCAACGCCGCCACTAATATTGTCCCAACATCGACAGGTGCTGCAAAAGCGATCGGGCTGGTTATACCTGCCCTAGCAGGAAAACTCGATGGCCTCGCGATGCGAGTGCCAGTCGCGGATGGCAGCGTCGTAGACTTGGTTGCCGAACTCGACAAAGACGTGACGGTCGATGAAATTAATGCGGCAATGCGCGCAGCGGCCGAGGGTCCAATGCGCGGGATTCTCAGCTATTCCACGGCGCCGATAGTCAGCAGTGACATTATTGGCAATTCGCATTCGAGTATTTTCGACAGTGAGCTGACGCAGATGATGGGTGGCAACCTTGTCAAGGTGGTGAGCTGGTATGACAACGAGTGGGGTTACAGTTCGCGTGTCGAAGAACTGATTGGCCGATTGGCAAGAATGGATGGTATCGGCTAAATCGCCTCTTACTTTGGGCGCGCGCTTCGCAGATAATTAGCGCTTTAGAATTGGCGCGCGTAAGGGGATAGGCAGTGGATTTTACAGCAAAGAAAGTGCTCGTTACAGGCGGCTCACGAGGTATTGGTTTAGCCATATCAACTGCCTTTGCTGCAGCTGGTGCTAATGTCGCCATAGTATATCGGGCAAACGATTCGGCAGCGGCCGCAGCGCTCGCGCAGCTGCCCGGTGCGGGCCACAGCATCCACCGCGCTGATATTGCGGATCCCGAACAGGTGCGTCTAGTAGTCGATGCCGCTGCGAAGGAATTAGGTGGTCTCGACATCGTAGTAAATAATGCGGGCATCGGTGACTATCACCCTATCGACTCGACGACTTATCAACAATGGCAAGACGCTTGGCAGAAGACGTTAGCGGCAAACCTAACCGCGCCTGCCAATGTGTGTTTCTGCGCGGTTCAGCACATGCTCGCGGGCGGCGGCGGGCGCATAGTCAATATTACTTCGCGTGGTGCTTATCGCGGCGAACCCATTAAGCCAGCCTACGGGGCGAGCAAGGCTGGGCTGACCTCGTTAAGCCAGTCGCTCGCTGTGGCACTAGCGCCCCACAAAATATTCGTCGGTGCGGTCGCGCCAGGTTTTGTTAATACCGAACTTACTGCCGATCGTTTAGCGAGTGCGGAGGGAGCAGAGATTAAAGCGCAAAGCGGATTTAATCGCGTGGCAGAACCTAAAGAAGTGGCTCATGCTGTGCTTTTCTTAGCTTCAGAAGGTGCGGAATTCTCAACTGGCACAGTCATCGATGTGAACGGTGCATCCTATCTGCGCTAACATCTTGAAATCGGACTTGAGACGCGCGTAATTTGTCACGGAAATGTCACTCAGATTTCATATTACTGTCACCCCCTCACTCTAACGTAGCAACTAGTTGCGTAATGGGAGGGTGTAACAGTGCGAGAGTTCTTCAGTGCAGTGGATCTCCGGTCGTACAGATTGATTAATCAACTACAAGAAAGAGCGGTAGCATTGAGGTTTTTCAGTCTACTCTCTCGAACTGGTGACGGGCATCTCTACGCTTTGGCCATAGCAGTCTTGTATCTCTTTGGTGACAGATTTGAGGAGCGTGTATTAGCCGTCGCAATACTCGCATTTGCTCTCGAGTTACCCGCCTTTTTTATAC
>LICD01000319.1 GCA_001438145.1 OM182 bacterium BACL3 MAG-120619-bin3
CAAGAAATTTTGCCCTTTGTCGATAAGCGATTGTTCCATTCTGCTCAGAAATCCAAGTTCTACAAGGTCGCTAAAAGAAGACGCATTGAAGTGTCGTTTGGCAACCCAGGCGATAGTCTGGATATCGCGCAGCCCGCCGGGAGAGGTCTTTACATTAGGCTGCAACGCGTAGTCGATGTCGTGGTATTTCTCATGTCGCGCAAGCTGTTCGTCCCACTTAGCACGCATAAACTTTTTAATCGGCCAAACTCTCTGTGCGGTTGTAGCGCTGTACATGTCGGCTTGGAGGCTTTCGGGGCCAACAAGTGTGCGCGATTCCATGAGGGCGGTGGCAACTGTTATGTCGCTGCTCGCCTCTTGAACGCATTGTTTTATTGACCGAACGCTCTGTCCAATTTCAAGGCCGATATCCCAGAGGAGCGTGAGGAAGCCGCTCACCGCGGCTTTTAATTTTTTATCAGGAGTCTTGCGCGTGAGTAAAAGAATATCGATGTCTGAGTGCGGCGCGAGTTCTCCGCGTCCGTAGCCGCCCACAGCGACCAGTGAGAGCTCTATGTCGGGCCACTGCTGCTGCTCCCATGCCAGCATAAGTATTTGATCGACAGCCCATGCGCGTCCTCGAACGATGGCTTCGATTTCGTCATTTTCTTTGAAGCGCTGATCGAGGAGGGCGCTTGCTGCGCTCAGCGCGCTCTTTAGCGGAAGGACTGACGAATGATGGTTGGCGAGCTCAGTGCGAACGGCATTGACGTCAAGCAAGCTTGTGTCCGCGTCCGGTCGGCTTAGTGCAACCGAGTCTACGTTTAACGGTGCTGCTATGCTCATAGTGTGTCGTCGCCGCGAAGCGTAAAGACCTCGAAGCCTGTGGCGGTCACCGCGAGGGTATGTTCCCACTGGGCCGACAGGCGTCTGTCCTTGGTGGTAACGGTCCAGCCGTCTGCCCGCGATAGTTTGGTGTGCCGCATGCCAGCATTAAACATAGGTTCTATTGTAAAGGTCATGCCTTCTTCGAGGACAAGACCCGTTCCTGCTTGGCCATAGTGCAAGACTTGCGGCTCTTCGTGAAAGACGCGCCCAATGCCGTGTCCGCAGTATTCACGCACGACAGAATAGTTATTGCCCTCGCCGTGTGCTTGGATAATCGCGCCGATATCACCTAGGGTAGTCCCAGGGCGGACGATTTCTATCCCCTTATACATCGCTTCCTGTGTTACGCGAATCAGTCGCTGCACATGGTCTGCGACCTCGCCGACACAGAACATTTTACTCGTGTCGCCGTGGTAGCCGTCTTTGATCACGGTCACATCAATATTAACGATGTCGCCAACCTTCAAAATTTTGTCGTCGCTCGGGATACCATGACAGACGACATGATTTACCGAGGTGCAGATAGATTTAGGGAAACCGTTGTAATTGAGTGGCGCCGGAATGGCTTTTTGCACCTCAACAATATGGTGATGGCAAAGGCGGTCGAGCTCTCCGGTTGTGACGCCGGGGACGACAAAAGGTCCGATCATTTCGAGCACTTCGGAAGCGAGTTTGCCTGCGATTCGCATTTTGGCGAGTTCGTCAGCTGTCTTAGTTTGTACTGTCATGCTTGTCCACTTTGTGATGAGTCGGAAGGGCATCGCCGAGGGCTTTATTTGGGTTGAGATTGTAATGCACGAAGGGCGCCAATACGACCCTCAGGCAGCACTCTGTTGGGAGAAAGCGAGCTTAAATCTTTAATCGACAAGGGCTTTATGGTATAAAGCGCGGCGTTTTAAAGTTCGATGAGAATGCTAAGTCGAGTTTCACTTGCCATTACGATTCGGCCGGTTTTATAAAACGCTTAATTTTCAATAACTAATGTCGCACACTTATCGTCACGTCTGATCTGGGTGCCGCGCAGCTCTTAA
>LICD01000320.1 GCA_001438145.1 OM182 bacterium BACL3 MAG-120619-bin3
CGCTATGCCGACCTTGCGAACTCGCTAACCGCCTCGCTAAAGCCAGAATTTGCGCAGGACGCCTTCGCACGCGCGTGGACCATTAAGCAGTATCTCGACGAGAACGGAATCTATAGTCTCAAAAATGCGCACGCCGCCGAGGCAGACCCTGCCGCGTCTTTCCTCTTCGGCGATCTCACCGGTTACTGCGTCCACTTTGCCTTTTCGGCGGTGTATATGTATCGCAGTCTCGGCATTCCTGCTCGCGTTGGCGTGGGCTATTCTGTCCCTGCGAGCAATCGCGCTGGCGGCTCTGCTCTGCTTATCCAAGCGATCCATGGCCACGCTTGGCCCGAGATTTACTTCGAAGGTGTGGGCTGGGTCATAATCGATCCGGCACCTCAGCAGACCCTTGTCGATATGACCACCGATCCACAGGACAATCTGCAACAACTGCTAGGCGACATGTTGCGCAACGAGTCGTCTTTCGAGCAGTTTATCGACAGCAAACGGGAGTCCACCTTCGATCCCCTAGCCTTGCTGCAGCAGGCAGGCCGCTGGCTTACATACGCCGCGGTCATCATTGCGCTCTTGGGGTATTTTGCCAAAATGCAGCGGCGACTCGCACCGCGCTTCGGCTCGCAAGCGAGCCGGCCGCGCACCGGCTATCGAGCGACACTCGACCGTCTCGCCGACTCGGGGCTCAGACGACACTACGGTGAATCGCGAGAGGCCTTTGCAGCCCGCTGCAACGCCCTCACACCCGGCCTCGCGCCGCTTACGCGAGCGCATTTAGCCGCAACGTTAGGCTTTTCAAATCGAGCCGACAGCGCTGAGCAACCAGATCGAAGCATAGCCGCAGCGCCGAGTATGAGTGCAGACGACTGGCAAGCGCTAGAACAATCGGTTTCTTCAGATTTGAAGGCCAATATTCCTCTCTGGCGTAGATTGCTAGGCGCCCTACACCCCTTTAGCTGGTCGACAATACGCTAGCCCGATTGGAGCTTTACATGAGTTTTGAGCATGAAACAGAGAACTATAAAAAAGAGAACTATAAAAAAGAGAGCGATGAGACGATCGCGTCTTTTGATGCACCCCACGTGCCTGCCAAGCAAGCAAATGAGTTAGACGCTGCGCGCGCGACACTCCTAAAACTCGTTAACATTGTTAAAACAAAAGTGATTGGCCGCGATGAGGTCATTGAGCTTTGCGTCATCGCGCTAGTCGCCGACGGCCATGTGCTCCTCGAAGACTTTCCTGGCTCCGGCAAGACTACGCTCGCGAAGACGTTGGGCGAAGCAATCGTCGGCCAGATGCCGCCTAACGTCTCTGGCGATGAATCGGGCGCCGAGTCAGGGATCGCCGCCTTCCGCCGCATTCAGTTTACCCCCGATCTGTTGCCTTCGGATGTCACCGGCGTGCCGATATTCGACCCAAGTAATAATAGCTTTCATTTCCGCCGCGGCCCTCTTTTTGCTCATGTTGTGCTAGCCGACGAGATCAATCGCACCTCGCCAAAAGTGCAATCGGCGATGCTCGAAGCGATGGGCGAGAAACAAGTTTCTGTCGACAACACAACCTATCCACTCGGCGAATTATTCTTCGTTATTGCTACTCAGAATCCGCTTGATCTGGTTGGCACTTACCCGTTGCCGACCCCTCAGCTGGACAGATTTTTATTCAAACTCACCATGCAGCATATCGATCGCGAGGCTGAACTCGAAGTCTTATCCACTCACCTTGATCGACAACAAACACTCCATGACGACGAGGCCGTGCACAGCCGCACAGTGAGTCAGATTGACCTATTGCATGCGCGGAGGATTATCGATTCTGAAGTCGAAATAAGCAGCGCAGTAAAAGTCGCTTTAGTTGATATCTCTCGGGATTTGAGAAGCGAT
>LICD01000321.1 GCA_001438145.1 OM182 bacterium BACL3 MAG-120619-bin3
TCGCCATAGAGATGAGCGGACGGCTTGTCGCGCTGAGTCTTAAAGCGGCGATGCAGCCACAGGTATTGCTCGGGGTACTGGCGAATACGCGATTCGAGTTCGGCATTAATGCGGCGCGCGTCAACCTCATCATCGCCGCTTGGAAAGCCTTCGAGCACGGGCCCTATTGAAAGCGTGTAGCCGCTGCCTGCGGGATTGCGCGTATGGGAAAACATCAGAGCCGGCGAATCGTTCATGCGTGCGAATCGGCTCGTTGCAGTGATAGTTGCCGCCTCTACGCCAAAGAAAGGGACGAACACCGAGTGTCTCGCGCCGTAATCTTGGTCGGGGGCAAACCAGAGCGTGTCGCCGTCTTTGAGGCTACGCATCGCCTGCCGCACATCTTCGCGCTCGATCACGCGGGCGAAATGTTTGGCGCGTGAGTTAGTCATCACAGCCTCGATAAGGGGATTTTTATGCGCTCGGTAAGTCACATTCATCGGATGGAAGAGACTCAGGAGCGTGCCGCCTAATTCGAGAGTTGAGTAGTGGCCGCCGATGAGTAACACGCCACGACCTAATTTCATTGCTGCCTCGAGATGTTCGCTGCCCTCGATGCTGACTCGGCTTCTCAGGCTTTCAGGATTGCACGACCACGCAATCGCCGCTTCGATAACGCCAATGCCATTGGCGCGAAACGTCTCTCGAATCAGTTGCTCCTGTTCCTCAATGCTTAAATCAGGGAAGCACAGCGAGATATTTTCCTCACAGATTGCGCGGCGACGTTTGCCAAAGCGATAAGCGAGTGCGCCGATGCCTGCGCCAAGACGCAGTTGCAGCGCATAAGGGAGATGGGCGATTAGCCAAAGAATGCCTAAGCCCAGCCATGCTGGCCAGTAGCGGGGACCCGCGAATTGGCGCAAAGGCGTGCGAGGCGTCTTCTGTTGTTGGGCGTTTAGCATGCGTTGTCTTAGTTGTCTGCGGGCAGGTGTGGCGATTGTAACAGAAGGCGCTCGTTCATGAGCAGGCAAAGCCGACCCTTGAAACTGGGAATTTAGTGCGCATGTTAAGGTCTAAGCAGGTGTGCTCGATTAGAGTTTCTCGTTCGAGCGATGTTCGAGGGTTGTTAAAGTTAGGCATGTTAGAGAGTGAGCTCATGAGGGTAGCCATGAATTTTTACACTGTATTGTTGCGACGTTTATTATTTGGCCGCTGGTCGCCGTTACTGATGCTCGCGGTTTCTGCGTTAAGTGGGTCTATGGCTCTGGGCAGCGATGCCCCCGGTTCTCAAGTAGCTCCTCAAGAAACTCCTCAAGTAGTCTCTCAAACAGCCCCTCAAACAGCCTCTCAAATAGCCCCACAAACAGCTCCGCCAAGCTATGCCGATTTTCATACCGACGACGAGACCAACAACATCGACATCTTTAAGCGTGCGAGCGCGTCGGTGGTTAATATCACCAACTCGCGATTAGTCCGTTCGCCCTATTCACTCAACCCGCAATCAGTCCCGCAGGGCAGTGGTACAGGGTTCGTTTGGGGCGACGAGGGCTATATCGTCACCAACTTTCACGTTGTGCAGCAGGCAAACCGCGTGACAGTCACGCTTCAGGACGGGTCTACCTTCGATGCCCGCGCCGTGGGGCTTGATCCCGATAAAGATCTAGCCGTGCTTAAAATTGAGGCCGAAGATGTCAAACTTGTGCCGGTCGAGTTAGGTGATTCTGGCCTGCTCGAGGTTGGCCGCAAGGTGATTGCCATTGGTAACCCGTTTGGTCTCGATACGACGATGACGGTAGGGATTGTGAGCGCGCTCGGCCGCGAGATCGACTCGATTTCGCAGCGCAAGATTCGCGATGTCATTCAAACTGACGCGGCGATAAATCCGGGCAATTCGGG
>LICD01000322.1 GCA_001438145.1 OM182 bacterium BACL3 MAG-120619-bin3
TCTGATATTTTTCGAGTTTTTGGATTAACGTAGTTCGCCCTATCTGGAGTAATTTGGCTGCCTTCGAGACATTTCCCTCGCTCTGGGTAAGCGCGACACGGATAAGGTTCGATTCGATATCGCCAAGGAGGTTTTTTGTGGCGATGCCTTCTTTTGGCAGGCTATCCATCGACTGAGACAGCCTGACGATTCGCTCGACCTCGCTCACGGGTTGGCTTAGTTTAGACGTTGTCTCTTGCCCTAGCTGGGCCATAAATGCAGGGGGAAGTCCTGGCTCGCTAGTCTCGTCCTCTTGCTCTTCTGCTCGCAGCAGCTCCGCCAATTGAGGCGGCAGATACGCCGCAGGAATCGTAGCCAGCTCAATGTCGGGTTCAGGAGAGAGTACCGAGAGCCGCTTGACCAAATTTGCGAGCTCTCGCACATTGCCCGGCCACCGGTATCTAGACAGCACTTCGATGCTCTTAGGCGTGAAGCTCATCTTGCGGTCGTCTGAATAAAGCGAAATATAATAATGACAAAGCTCAGCGATATCGGTTTGTCGATCGCGTAAGGGCGGAATAACAATGGGTACCACGTTGAGGCGATAGTAAAGGTCTTCGCGAAACTCTTTGCGGGCAACCATGCCCTCGAGATCTTGATGGGTGGCGGCAATGAGACGCACGTCAAAGGGGACAGCGCGGGAGGCCCCCACCGGCATGACTTCTCGCTCTTCCAACACCCGGAGAAGTTTAACCTGCAAATCAAGAGGCATGTCGCCTATCTCATCGAGAAAAAGCGTCCCTTGATCGGCTAATTGAAATCGACCAACTCTGTCTGCTATGGCGCCCGAAAACGCTCCTTTTTTATGCCCAAAGAGCTCGCTCTCTAGCAGTTGGGCGGGTATTGCTGCGCAGTTTATGCCTACAAAATTCTTCGCGCTGCGTGCTGACTGCCGATGTAGCTCGCGACTCACGACCTCTTTACCGGCTCCTGTTTCACCTTGTATCAAAATTGGAGCATCGGAATTAGCGCATAGGGCGATTAACCTGATCAGTCTAATTGCTTCGTCGCTACTTCCTATGAATGTCTTTTGGGCGGTCAATCGATTTACTACATCCATTAGAATTAAAAGGCGCAAGTATTGACAGCAACCTGCAGAATCAGCAAATACTGCCTGGCTAACGGAGTTTAACCAAAGATTTTATTGATGTATATCAATGTATATAATTAGAGAGGTGGTGCTAGAAGTCTGGGAGGAGCGTCGATCAAGGAACAGAACCCGAATAATTCACACAGCGCCCTTGTCACGAGACCCACTATGTGAGAAACGCACTATCCAGGCACTATCCAGGCACTATCCAGGCTCTGTCCAGTGTCGACGTAATAGAGGCCCGCCAGTTATTGCACTGGCGCAGCACGATTTAGAGGCATGATTTCCCAAGCTTCGCGAATTTGTACCATCAATGCTTTCGCTTCTGACACTTTGGCGACTTCGTTCGAAGCATGGGCAGCTGTCAGTTGCCTAATGCAATAGTCATACAAAGAGTCTAGGTTGCGCGCAAGCTCACCACCTTGCCCATGGTCGAGCGTTGACCTCAACCCGAAAAGAATTTTCTGAGACTTCGAGATCGCCTTTCCCCGTTCTGCAATTTCACCGAGCGCGAAGTATCGTTCGGCTTGGCTCATTGCATCTACGGCTCCAGAGAAAAGCATCTTCACTAAGGCGTGATTGTCAGCGAATTCGATAGCTGCCTCTTTTCCAACCCAACGATACGAGTTAAGAGCTGCACGATTAAAAGCATTCATTGAAAATTCCTGTAGGGTGAAACTTGTAATTAACGATGTTAACGATCCTATCGGAGTCAGATCGCAATCCATTAATAAAAAACAATA
>LICD01000323.1 GCA_001438145.1 OM182 bacterium BACL3 MAG-120619-bin3
ATTTGCTTTATTGAGGTTCAATTCCTCCGCTTCAAGCTCGGTTGGCGTTATAAAACCGCGTTCCTCGAGTCTCCGCTGACCTGCGATCCTGTCTTGGGTAAGCAACAGTTCTTCCTGCGCAACCTGAAGCTCGTCTTGCAGCGATCTCAACTGCTGCTTGGCCTCCCCATCTTCCAATAATTCGAGATCGGCATAATCACTAAAATCGAGCTGGTCGCGGATAGCCATGTAACCTTCGTCCATTAGAAGATTGGTAGTGGCGCTCAATTCGGTTGTAGGCGCATTGGCGGCGAGCATCAGTAGGTCGTTCGACTCGTTTTTATCTGCACTGATCGGGCCGTCAGCAGGCGCTGGACGCCCTGCAGTTTGCGGCGAACCGCTTCGCCGCTCCTGTCCTGCACCGGGTTCGCCATTTTGTTGCACGCGTGAGCCACCCCCTTGAAAACGCTGCATGCGCTCGAGCATCTCGGGAGGAATCTCGCCCCCGTTTTCGGCCATAGCAGCACGCAGGCGCTCTTGTACCTGCGGCGGCATTGAATCGATGTCGATGCTTTGCTCACCTTGAGCCGGCTTTGCCGCTCGCCTTGGCCGCTCAATAATCGTCGGCGACTCGGCGGCCACGCGATCGGCTTCTTCAGCACGCGCTAGCCGCTCATCTATTTGGAGCTGACCGAGTATCTGCCCAACAATTTTCCCGCCTAAAAATTTCTCAAAATCTAGCCGAGCGAAGCGCATCGTCTGCCGCGCGTCGTTAAGGTCGCTCGCGTTTTGATTAAGCTGGATCTCATACTGCGCCCGGCTCTCGATATAGCTCGCCTCGGCTGTCTCTACCGAAATCTCTTGATTCAACTGCTCGTCGATCAATGCCGCGGTATCAAGCTCGACAAGGACAAGGCCCGCCTCAACATCTTGCGGGCTAACGCGATACCCTTCCTCCACAATAGAAAGAATTTTTACACCCTCGCGGCCCTTAATCTGCGAGCGTAGTTCCTGCGACTGTGTGGCCTCGAGAGCGCCACCTTCGAGCACGGTTATTTCAAGATCGCCGCGCAGCGCGGGAAAAGTAATCGCATTACTGGCTTCGTCATTATTTCCCGAGAAAAAAAACAAAAAAAGCAGCACTCCGGCGCCCCCAGCGATAACGGATTGTGTTCTGCGAGACGCTGCTCGCCACCGAGCGCTAAGGTTCACGAGCTGCAATCGAACTGGCTCTGGGAGTTTGCTTTCGAGCGTGAGGAGCTGCGATTTTATTCGATCCATTGCTGTTCTGGCCTCATAGTTATTGCCTGATTCTGGCTCTTGAGTCATAGTGATTGGCCTGCGGAATTATCTGTCACCCCTTCCTCTAAGCTACCATCATCGCGCACGTAAAGAAGTCCAACGTCGCGCCAAAATTCGAGTTTGGCGATATTGTGATTCACGATCGATCGCGTCAATTCGGTTCTGGCAGCGGTAAGGTCGTTTTGCGAATCTACCGTGTCTTGCACGTCGCCCAATCCAAGTTCGGCACGAAGCTCCGCTTCTTCAACACGTCGCTCGTTTATCTGCACACTAGTCTGATTAATCTCGAAACTCTTGCGTGCTTCGGTCATCCGCCGCCACGCATCTATCACGTCGAGCTTCACATTATCCGAGGCAAGAAGATACGCCCTGCGAGCCGATTCGTAGCTGATTAGGGTGCGCCTGTAATTATTGCGCTCGATACGCCTGTCGAGCCCCAGATCGAAATCAAGCCCAGCACTATAAACCGCATCTTCAAAATCTAATTCGCCCAGCGCGTTATTGCCACCGTCGGGGACAGACACAGCTAGGGTAAGGTCGACCCCAGGCCTTAGGGCATTGGCTGCAACACGAATTTTT
>LICD01000324.1 GCA_001438145.1 OM182 bacterium BACL3 MAG-120619-bin3
GTTCGCTTTATTGAGGTTCAATTCCTCCGCCTCAAGCTCGGTTGGTGTGATAAAGCCGCGTTCCTCGAGTCTCCGCTGACCTGCGATCCTGTCTTGGGTAAGCAACAGTTCTTCCTGCGCAACCTGAAGCTCGTCTTGCAGCGATCTCAACTGCTGCTTGGCCTCCCCATCTTCCAATAATTCGAGATCGGCATAATCACTAAAATCGAGCTGGTCGCGGATAGCCATGTAACCTTCGTCCATTAGAAGATTGGTAGTGGCGCTCAATTCGGTTGTAGGCGCATTGGCGGCGAGCATCAGTAGGTCGTTCGACTCGTTTTTATCTGCACTGATCGGGCCGTCAGCAGGCGCTGGACGCCCTGCAGTTTGCGGCGAACCGCTTCGCCGCTCCTGTCCTGCACCGGGTTCGCCATTTTGTTGCACGCGTGAGCCACCCTCTTGAAAACGCTGCATGCGCTCGAGCATCTCGGGAGGAATCTCGCCCCCGTTTTCGGCCATAGCAGCACGCAGGCGCTCTTGTACCTGCGGCGGCATTGAATCGATGTCGATGCTTTGCTCACCTTGAGCCGGCTTTGCCGCTCGCCTTGGCCGCTCAATAATCGTCGGCGACTCGGCGGCCACGCGATCGGCTTCTTCAGCACGCGCTAGCCGCTCATCTATTTGGAGCTGACCGAGTATCTGCCCAACAATTTTCCCGCCTAAAAATTTCTCAAAATCTAGCCGAGCGAAGCGCATCGTCTGCCGCGCGTCGTTAAGGTCGCTCGCGTTTTGATTAAGCTGGATCTCATACTGCGCCCGGCTCTCGATATAGCTCGCCTCGGCTGTCTCTACCGAAATCTCTTGATTCAACTGCTCGTCGATTAATGCGGCGGTATCAAGCTCGACTAGAATGAGGCCAGAATCAACATCTTGCGGGCTAACGCGATACCCTTCCTCCACTATAGAGAGAATTTTTACACCCTCGCGGCCCTTAATCTGAGAGCGTAGTTCCTGCGACTGTGTGGCCTCGAGAGCGCCACCTTCGAGCACGGTTATTTCAAGATCGCCGCGCAGCGCGGGAAAAGTAATCGCATTACTGGCTTCGTCATTATTTCCCGAGAAAAAAAACAATAAAAGCAGCACGCCGGCGCCCCCAGCGATAGCGGATTGCGTTCTGCGAGACGCTGCTCGCCACCGAGCGCTAAGATTCACGAGCTGCAATCGAATTGGCTCTGGGAGTTTGCTTTCGAGCGCGAGGAGCTGCGATTTTATTCGATCCATTGCTGTTCTGGCCTCATTGTTATTGCCTGATTCTGGCTCTTGACTCATAGTGATTGGCCTGCGGAATTATCTGTCACCCCTTCCTCTAAGCTACCATCATCGCGCACGTAAAGAAGTCCAACGTCGCGCCAAAATTCGAGTTTGGCGATATTGTGATTCACGATCGATCGCGTCAATTCGGTTCTGGCAGCGGTAAGGTCGTTTTGCGAATCTACCGTGTCTTGCACGTCGCCCAATCCAAGTTCGGCACGAAGCTCCGCTTCTTCAACACGTCGCTCGTTTATCTGCACACTAGTCTGATTAATCTCGAAACTCTTGCGTGCTTCGGTCATCCGCCGCCACGCATCTATCACGTCGAGCTTCACATTATCCGAGGCAAGAAGATACGCCCTGCGAGCCGATTCGTAGCTGATTAGGGTGCGTCTGTAATTATTGCGCTCGATACGCCTGTCGAGCCCCAGATCGAAATCAAGCCCAGCACCATAAACCGCATCTTCAAAATCTAATTCGCCCAGCGTGTTATTGCCACCGTCGGGGACAGACACAGCTAGGGTAAGGTCGACCCCAGGCCTTAGGGCATTGGCTGCAACACGAATTTTA
>LICD01000325.1 GCA_001438145.1 OM182 bacterium BACL3 MAG-120619-bin3
TCTTATTTTGGACTCTATCCTCCGCGATAATTCACTGTATCTTTGCACTTTGCACTTTGCACTCTGCACTCTGCTAGCTCTCTTAATGTTAGTTTACCGCCGCTTCGAGCAAAGTTAACGTTCCCGCATCAACATCCAGTCTAGCCTGAATGCCGATTGGCACAACCGTCTTGTCTTCAATATGGCCGATCATGGCTCCTCTAAGAGTTGGAATGCCTAATGGCTCAAAGCGATCGCGCATGACTTGCTCCATGCTGAAGGTGTTGCTGTCATAGCTATCGTCAGTGAACTTACCCAGAATAATACCTGCGACTCGCTCAAGTTTGCCGGTCATCCAAAGATGCGTCAGCATGCGGTCTACGCTATAGGGTGGCTCCGAAACATCTTCTAGAAATAAAATAGCACCGTCGAAATTAGGCTCGAAGGGGGTGCCGAGTAGGGTCACCACGAGTGACAGGTTCCCCCCGACCAAATGACCCTCTGCGCTGCCGCTAACAATAGCTGTTAGTCGATTTTCCCAATCAACGACACCAGGACGAGTCTCGAATGCAGGGGGGCCACCAATCTCTGTGGTCGAACTTGGCTCAACGAGTACCCGATTGTATTGATCGTAGGTGTAGTCTGAAAAATTTCCGCCAGCAATTGGCCCATGAAAAGTAATCAAACCTGTGCGCAGGTAAATAGCATTCAAGATCGCCGTGATATCGCTGTAACCCATAATTATTTTAGGGTTGGCGGCGATCATATCGTAATCCAGATAATGCAGGAGCCTGCCTGAGCCGTAACCTCCTCTTACGCAAAATATAGCATCGACCTCGGGGTCGGCAAACATCGCATTGAGATCATCCGCCCTCTCCTTGTCCGTTCCTGCCAGATATTGTGTTCGACTAAAAAGATTGGGCGAGGGCTTGGCGGAAAACCCCAAAGAGCGCACCAGATCCATGGCAATATGTAGTTCTTGATCCTCCGGTACGTTGCTTGCGGGTGTCACTAACCCCACGGTCATACCCGGGCGCAGGCGCTGTGGCTTAATGTTATTCGCACTAACTGCCGCATTTGCCAGAGTGGGCAGAACAGCTGCTGCCACAGCAAGCGAAGTGCTGGCGGTTAATAATTTTCGTCGAGTCATTGTCATAGTGCTGCCTGGCGCCTTGATTGAAATTCGTTGAGTTAATTAAGACTATCTAGCAGCCGCAGGTTTGTAAATAACGAATAGAGGCTGTTTTTTGTCCAGCACCGAGATCGTATTTTCCTGGTGATAGGCTGGCATCCAATAGTCCTTGGCTGCCTGAGCCGCAACGGCGATCCCGGATTAAAGAGTGGCCGCTCTGTTTCATATAGTTAACACTACTCTAAGCACTATCTCGAAGAGAGCCTGATTAGACCCCAACTATGCCGCCGCCTTTAGGTGCTTGCTATCTGCTTCCTTGTTGTCTGCCGTCTTGCCCCAGTGTTTCTAAAAATATAGAGTACCTAGGAGAGTTATCATCCCTGCATCCCTTTACCTAGACATAAAATATGAAAAACATCAGAACACTACTCCTAACCCTAACGGTTGCTGGCAGTTGCAGCTGGATCGGCTTCTCAAACGCAGCCGAGTTGTTGCCAGCGGTGCCAGCGGGCGCACAAGCCTTGTCTTTGCAGGGAAAGCCGCTCTATGCTGCATCCCCTAATGAAGACACGAGAGAAAATTTTGTGGCTGCACGGGCCAGTTACGAGTTAGACCCGAACACTGCAGACACTATTATCTGGTATGGCCGTCGCACCGCCTACGCCGGAGACTATCGGCGAGCTATTGAGATCTTTTCTGAGGGTGTGAATAAATTTCCAGAAGACCCGCGCTTTTACCGCCACCGTGGG
>LICD01000326.1 GCA_001438145.1 OM182 bacterium BACL3 MAG-120619-bin3
GTCTGAATAAAAATAAAGGACTGTATACTTAGCCTGACTCCTTTAATTGAGTTCTAAGTAATTTACCAAGTCAAACACGAGATTTACAGAATCACGCAATTCAAACACAACTTCGAACACTTGATTACCCACTTGTATAATATCCGTATAGCGGTTTATGCTTAGTTCAAACACGCCACTGCAATCTGGCAACTCATTGTTCTCATTACGCACATCATCCGCATTGAACAGCCGACTATTTGTAATCTGAATAAACCCCAACTCATATGAAATAATTTTCATTGCGATATCGAATTGTTCAATGCCACCAATCGCAGTAGGTATTCCATTTTCTACCGTGCGAACACAGGTATAGATCGAATTGTCAGCGGAGCTAAAGTTGCCGATGTTGTTGTAACTTAACCCCAGCATTGCGGAAGGCGTAACACCATTGTAGTCTGCTGGCCAATCGGATTTTGTGTGCACGAACAGCCAATCCACTACTTGCTGCGCAAATGAATCTGACAATAAAGGGATGTGCCCACCCGCTTCAATGGTCCACAATTCAGCAGAGCCTCCAGATTTGCAGCCATCGTCGTAAATTTCACTGGTGGTCTCATTGCCCGCCAAGTTGGCCACCAAATCTAGTGTTTGACCCTCTTCAGCGACTAAGCTGCAGCCGTTATAGCCGGCCCAGGTCGTTACAGTCTCCACCGCTCCAGGATAAGCACTACCAAGAATGAATCCGCCAGAGAAGCGAATGGTTGGATCCCGCGTTCCATGAATCTGCAAGGTGTGCACTTGCCCGGCTGGAGCAGGGCGTACTTCATCGTGACTCGCACCAGCAAGGCTTACTACTGCTGCAATGATGGAAGGGTGGTTGTAGGCAACTTGGTACGACATGAATCCGCCATTGGAGTGACCGACTAAATAGACACGGTTTGCATCGACGTTGTATTCCAGTTTTATCGCATCAATCAGCTCCTTGATATACCCAACATCATCCACATTGCTACTAAAAAAATCGCAACAAGCCGGAGTCGCGTTCCAGAATGTATTACCTTCAGGGTTTACGCTTCCTGTTGGGGCAATAAATAGAAACCCATTGTCATTCGCTATATCGCTAAAGCCCAAGTAGGAATCCTGTCCGGAACCATTGCTTCGAAATCCATGGAGTAAAACAATCAACGGAGTAGGGTTTTTTCCATTGTAATTCTGAGGGACGGTTAACTGGACAGGACCGCGACCTTGATCAATCGTCTCCCCAAAAGCAGGGGATAACAAAAACGGGACAAGCGCGAAGATGAAAAGTTTCATGTATGAAATAACCATACTGAGATGGTAAACTGGACTTGGAAAAAAGACAACGTTTAACCAAAGGTCACCGCAAACCTGCCGAGTTTATATGAGTGATATTTGGTATCAACATTGAATTACCGATGTTTTTGCCTGCGTGCTTTTATGCCTTGGGAAATGTAGCTTTTGCATTCGCAATTCTGATAGTCAGACTCAACGCGCTTGAAAGCTTTTTAATCTTCATTTTCGCTAACATCTTTTTTTTCCTCTTCCGCCTGCAATTTTACAAGTTCATTCTGATATTCTTCTTCAGAAAGTGCATGCCAACCAATACATTTTCCCGTTGGACTTCTACCACATCCACATTCCATAATTAACCAGACCACTAACTCCTTAATCTTCTGTCCAAATTACTATGTACTAGCAAAATAGGGAACCATTCTGGCCAAGTGGGGGTACCCCCGGGGGTGGGTTCTAGAAACGATCATTTTGAGGTTTTAGGGGTGGGGTCTGAGTCGGCTTGACACTGGGAGTTAAGATATAAGCTTAAGCACCAAGCAAAGGTTCTAAACAA
>LICD01000327.1 GCA_001438145.1 OM182 bacterium BACL3 MAG-120619-bin3
TCGTCGTCGTCGGCCTCGGTCTCTTCTTCACTCGTGTCGGCAGCGGCATCTTGACTTACTGGCCGTCCTTCGGGAAAAGCGGAAGAGATCACACCACTCACGCGCGCAGCGATAGTGTAGCGCTCATTTGCCGAAACAAATTCATCGAATAACACCGAAGGATCTAACACGTCTTCAAGAAGCGAAGCGTTCATCAGCATCGCATCGCTCGACGATTGAATGAGCGGTTCGAACCGTGTTGTCGCACCGTCGCGGGGGGCGAGGGCACCGACCGACGAGAGATTCAAATTCTCAAGGCGCCGCGTGATGATATCGTCGCCAGCGAGCGCCGTTCGATTCGCACCAATCATTCCGATGTGTGCGACAGGACGCGAACCTTGGCCCATCTGAACGCGTAGTGCTAGGGTATTGTCTGTCAGCACCTTGTCCGATGCATAGTCGACGCCCCAAGCCTCAAGCAAACCCGGTAAATCGGAACGCATTCCCGCGGGAATCATCGAGCCACGCTCTGAGCGAGAGACCATTGAGTCGGCGGTCGGATCGAGGAAAACGAATGTTTCACCGCCTCGCATCACATGCTGATCAATAGCATAAAGCGTCTGTTCCGACAGCCCCTCTGGATGCACGATCATCAAAATGTCGACGTCTTCTTCAATGATTTCGGTGTCGGTTTCTATACGGCGCAAGTCATAAAGCTGGCGAATATAATCGGTAATCATCCACTGCTGTGTCGCCTGCCCCGTCATCGGGTCGAATCCACCGTCGATATCAAGCGTGGTGAGTAAACCAACCACCTTCAAATCGGGATTAGCAACGCGCGTGACGAGTTGCATAAATTCGTATTCGAGAAACTGCTCTTGGTCTGGTCGAATCAGAGGCATGGTTTCGGACACGCGTAGCGCAGGGGCCTTTTCGTTATCAAGCTCTACCGCAACGAGTCCGAAATAAATCCCCTGCCCGCCCTGCGTCACAGGCACTGGCTGGACGCCATACTGGGTGGCGAGGTCTTCTTCTTCTGAGAATGGCTCGGGATCGACAATCGACAGGACTAAATTACCGCCGCTCGCAATCACGATCTCGCGCAACAATTCCTGCACCCGCGTGCCGTAACTGCGAATCTGTGGTTGATCCTCCGTTGCTGACTCGCTGTAAAAAAAGAGTAGCTCGATCGGCTCTTCGAGGCCGTAGACGATATTGCGCGTGCCATCGGCGAGAGAAAAGAGATCGTCTTCGGTGAGGTCAATGCGGATACTAGGCAATGCACTGATTAGCCCCACTGAAACGAGCAGGGCGACCGCGACCGTAAGGAGGCCTGTGGCCGAGAATAAAAACTTAATTTTTGTCATCGTCAGTCTCCTCCTAGTTCGCTTTCTTAATTTCAATAACGATAGCGCTCGCAAAGAGCCACGCGCCAATAAATGCAGCAAAGAAAAGCAGATCGCGAATATCGAGTACGCCCTTTGCGATGGAATCATAATGCGTTAAAAAGCCCATGGCGGCGAAGGCGTCGACAACTACCTGCGGCATCCAGGCAGGAAAAGCTTCGAGCAATATCGGAGATCCCATAATCACGAAAATGAAACAAAGGCTGACGGTAAGAATAAAAGCAATCACCGAATTCTTTGTTGCCGCCGACATGCAAGAGCCAATGGCAAGGAAGCCGCCGGCCATAAACCAACTGCCAAGATACGCTGCAAAAATAACGCCGTTATCTGGATCTCCAAGATAATTCACGGTAATCCAAATAGGGAATGTAAGCGCAAGTGCTATGCCCATCAGTGCCCATGCGGCGAGAAATTTCCCCAACACAGCGTCTCTCAAGCGAACGGGAAGCGTCAGCAA
>LICD01000328.1 GCA_001438145.1 OM182 bacterium BACL3 MAG-120619-bin3
CCGAGCCTTGGCAGCAGCTCGATAAAGACCACGCGCTTGAGCTACTCAAACCCTATTTGGAAGATCGCCTGCGCATTAAAGCCGGGCATGATCTTAAAGCGGCTGCGCATGTCCTCGCTAATAGAGGTATTGATCTGCAGCCGATAAAAGCCGACGTCCATCTCGCGTCTTATGTTCTGAACTCGGTGACGAGTCGTCACGCGCTCGAAGACATTGCACGGCACTATTTAGACCAGTCGCCGATCGAACTCGAAAGCCTTACCGGCAAGGGTCGGGGTAAGCTCACCAAGAAAGCCATTGCGCCTGCGGCAATGCTTGACTACGCAGCCCAGCGCGCCGATTTAATATTGCGCGCGTCGCTTTATTTGGAGCATGAGCTTGCCGCAGACTCGCGCCTCGAAGGCATTTACCGACTTTTCGAGTTGCCACTCGTGAATGTGTTAAGAACAATGGAGCAAAACGGCATTACGCTCGACAGAACTCGCGCTTGCACGCCAGAGCGACGAACTCGGCACCCAGCTCAATAAACTCGAACTACAAGCGCATGCGCTCGCCGGTGAGGCATTCAATTTAGGATCGCCTAAACAGCTGCAAGCGATTCTCTATGAAAAGCTTGAGCTGCCCATGCTCAAGAAGACAAAAACCGGCCAGCCCTCCACTGCCGAACCGGTGCTCGCCGAACTCGCGCAAGACTACGAGCTGCCGCGGGTGATTCTCGAACAGCGCTCGCTTGCGAAACTCAAGTCGACCTACACCGACAAACTGCCGCTGCAAGTCAACGCAAACACTGGCCGCATTCATTCCACTTTTCAGCAGGCAGTTGCCGCAACGGGCAGGTTGTCTTCGACCGATCCCAATCTGCAAAATATTCCAATTCGCACAGCCGAGGGGCGCCGCGTACGCCAAGCGTTTGTGAGCGCGCCAGACATGCTTCTGCTCGCGGCCGACTATTCGCAGGTTGAGCTCAGAATTATGGCGCATCTGTCGCAAGATCCGGGTCTGCTTAAGGCCTTTTCGTCGGCGCAGGACGTTCACCGCGCTACCGCCGCCGATGTGTTCGGTGTGGCCTTAGACGAAGTCACGGGTGAGCAGCGCCGTAGCGCAAAGGCGATTAACTTCGGCCTTATTTACGGAATGTCGGCGTTTGGTTTGGCGAATCAGATCGGTGTGAGCCGCGGCGAGGCAGGCGAGACTATCGAGCGCTACTTCGAAAAATATCCGGGCGTTCGCACGTATATGGATGAAACCCAAGCGCTTGCCGACGAGAAAGGCTATGTCGAAACACTGTTTGGTCGCAGGCTCTACCTGCCCGACATTCATGCCGGTAATGGCATGCTGCGCAAAGCTGCGCAGCGCACGGCCATCAATGCGCCGATGCAAGGCACCGCCGCCGACATCATTAAGCGGGCGATGATCGATATCCAGAATTGGTTAAACGAAGGGTCGATAGACGCGCGTATGCTGCTGCAAGTGCACGATGAATTAGTGTTCGAGGTCAGCGAGCGCGACCTGCCTTTACTCGTCGATGGCGTGCGTTTCCGTATGGTGTCTGCCGCTGCCTTAGATGTGCCGTTGGTCGTTGATATTGGCACGGGCAAGAATTGGGACGAGGCGCATTAGGCGGGCTCTTCGTCCCCGAGCCATTCGTCGAGCTTGGCGCGAACCTCGGTCACTCCGTCATTTTTGAGCGACGAGAATAGCTGGACGGTCACGTTGCTAAACGGCTTGAGCTCTTTCTGCACCGCGAGCAGCGTGTTCTGCGCGGCGCCGCGCTTGAGTTTGTCTGACTTTGTAAGAAGCAAATGCAGCGGCAGGCC
>LICD01000329.1 GCA_001438145.1 OM182 bacterium BACL3 MAG-120619-bin3
GAGTCTTGGCGCTGTAGTACAAGCGATACTTGTGGCATATACGCGCCGCGTCGCTGCGAAATCATTTTCTTAGAGGCTTCGAATGCGAGTCGCTGCGCTTTAATCGAATGGTTGTTCTTCTCCGCCTGATCAACCCAATAATGCAGGTTATTTTCCAGTGGTGGCACCTTCGCCCCTTCGGCTAAACGAAACAGCTCGCCCGGCTCGATGCCGCTTACCGAACGCAGCGCCTCGAGCTGAATGTCGAGACGACTCTCGAGCTGAATTTGCTGCGCCTCGACCGAGGCGAGACTCGCCTGTGCCTGATAGAGGTCGGTGATCTGCGCGAGTTGACGTGCGTAAAGTGACTCGATCTGCTGAAGCTGGTTGCTGACCGCTTCGTATTCGGATGCAATCGAATCGAGGGCGTCACGTGCCTGAAGCGTGTCAAAAAACTTCTCTGCAACATCGGTTAAAAGAATCGCCAGTTCGCTGTAGTAAAGCTGCTCGGCTTGATCTTCACGCAGCACCGCCTGCGCGCGTGCGGCAAACGCCTGCCAATTAAACAGCACCTGCGTGAGCTGTAAAGAGTAGCGGTTACCGTCGAACAGTACAAGCGACACTTGTGGCATATACGCACCGCGTCGCTGCGAAATCATTTTCTTAGAGGCTTCGAATGCGAGTCGCTGCGCTTTAATCGAATGGTTGTTCTTCTCCGCCTGATCAACCCAATAATGCAGGTTATTTTCCAGTGGTGGCACCTTCGCCCCTTCGGCTAAACGAAACAGCTCGCCCGGCTCGATGCCGCTTACCGAACGCAGCGCCTCGAGCTGAATGTCGAGACGACTCTCGAGCTGAATTTGCTGCGCCTCGACCGAGGCGAGACTCGCCTGTGCCTGATAGAGGTCGGTGATCTGCGCGAGTTGACGTGCGTAAAGTGACTCGATCTGCTGAAGCTGGTTGCTGACCGCTTCGTATTCGGACGCAATCGAATCGAGTGCGTCACGTGCCTGAAGCGTGTCAAAAAACTTCTCTGCAACATCGGTTAAAAGAATCGCCAGTTCGCTGTAGTAAAGCTGCTCGGCTTGATCTTCACGCAGCACCGCCTGCGCGCGTGCGGCAAACGCCTGCCAATTAAACAGCACCTGCGTGAGCTGTAAAGAGTAGCGGTTACCGTCGAATGTCGTCTCTTGTCCGGACTGAATGCGCGTGTTGTCCGACAGACTCGCGTTTGCACGTACCTGTGGAAGCAGCTGACCGGTAGCCGCGCTGCGCCGTGCCGCGCCGATGTTTAGATTCTGCTCGGCGATACGCAGACGAGGGCTAAAATCGAGTGCGGCGCTAAAAAAGTCTTGGAGTGTCTCGCCTACAACCGGTGCGTTACTCGAGCCTAGTGAAGGCAGCTCGGCCGCTGCCGACTGCGCGGCTATGCCGAACAATCCAACAAGCAAGCTCGCGCTAAGAGCTGCCTTTCTAATCACCGCGCTACTCACTAGACGATGAGCTGTGCGATTCGCGGTGGTCTGTCGGTTGATTCTGCTCACAATATTATCCGGTAATCTTTCTTATGACTATGCTGCGAACGTGCCGTCGGGGCCCAATCGTTCGCCTCTTCTTAGTTTTTTAGTTAGCCTTAGTTAGTCTTCGATAAAGCTTCGCGCCATGGCGTTTGAGAAGGGCTTAAACAAATACTGCAGCAATGTGCGTGAGCCAGTCGCAATAAACACCTCGGCAGGCATGCCGGGTAACAACTCGAGATCACCAAGATCTGCCATGCCTTCGGGCGATACTTCGACGCGCGCAAGGTAATAGGTCATGCCGGTGTTAGGGTCTTG
>LICD01000330.1 GCA_001438145.1 OM182 bacterium BACL3 MAG-120619-bin3
CTGAAGGAAGGTTTGCTCGACCGCGCTAGAATCGAATGCTTGCTGCGTTTCGCGAAGATATTCGAGTCCGAAGCGGATGAGAATTATCGCGTTAACCGTAAGATTATCGATTCGGTCCTCAGGCCAGTCTAATAGCCCGACCCGCACCATCTCTGTGAAGAAAGCCCTAAACTGTGCGCGGCTTTTATCGTAGAGACCGGTGATATTGTCCAACACGATCTGGCTGTGGCCGCCGTAGTCGGCCTGATCGCGATAGAGAAACCGGTAGAGCAAAAGCTCGCGCTCGTGAGCCATCATAAGCTCGATATAGCCCTCGATCACATCCGTCTCGCTACTGGGCCTAAGCGCTAGGCGCTCGTTCGAGTAACGTATGAATTCTTCGGAGATCGACTCGAGAAGGTGACGCTTGGTTTTAAAGTGATACCAGAGATTGCCCTCCGAGATGCCAAGCTCCGCCGCTAGCGCAGCGGTGGTCACATTGCCGTAGCCAAACTCATTAAAACGAGCCTGAGCTAGGGCAATTATGCGCTCTCTGGTTTTCATTTTTCCGCCTAGTGTTGTGCCTCTGGCATGTCGACTATCAAGCCATCTAGTTCGTCGGTAAGTGCAATCTGGCACGAGAGTCTTGACGTGGTCCTCACGTTCTCGGCGAAGTCGAGCATTGACTGCTCCATCTCACCGCGCTCGCCCACTTTGTCCATCCACGCCTCGTTAACGAATACGTGGCAGGTTGCGCACGCGCAGGCGCCGCCGCAGTCGGCATCAATTCCTGGGACATTATTACTCACTGCGGCTTCCATTACGCTGCCGCCCGCGGGGACATCGACTTCGTGCGCCGTTCCATCAAATTCTATAAAGGTAATCTTCGGCACTGATGCCTCCTATTGATAGCTAACTACTGTTAATGATTGCAACACTTACCAAAAGTAAGAGGCCGAGCGCATATGCCTATGATGCAAGGCTATGCGCTTAGCTCAACGTTTATTTGGCGTGAAGAATCACAGGGAGGGAAGTATAACCAAGCACGAAGTTAGAAAGAACCCGCTCAGGCTCACCTACAACCTCGACACGCTCGAAACGATTGAGTATTTCCTCCCAAAGAATGCGCAGCTGCATCTCGGCAACACGATTACCCATGCAGCGATGTATACCAAAGCCGAATGACACGTGGCGGCGAGCATTCTCGCGATCGACCTTAAATTTGTCGGCCTCTTCGATGACTTCCTCATCGCGATTTCCAGAGATATACCACATCACCACGCGGTCACCTTTCTTTATATGCTTGCCCTGAAACTCGATATCTTCGAGCGCCGTACGGCGCATATGACCCAGAGGGGTCTGGTAGCGAATAATCTCTGACACCATATTTGGGACGAGATCGGGGTTTGCCTTTAATTTGTCCCATTGCTCTGGGAAGCGGTTAAGCTGCAGCACACCCCCGGTCATGGAATTACGCGTTGTGTCGTTACCGCCAACGATGAGCAAGATTAGATTGCCCAAAAATTCCATCGGATTATCGAGCATGTCTTTTGTTTCGGGGTCATGCGCGAGCAGCGAAATGAAATCGAATTTGCGTGGCTCATTTTTTCGTTGATTCCAGAGCTGACCAAAATAGTTGAGGCATTCTTGCAAGACTTTGTTGCGCTCTTCAAATGTCACGTCACTGCGACCCGTTGATGGCGACGCGGTTGCGACATCGGACCAGTAGGGAAGAAGATGCCGATCCTCAAAAGGGAAGTCGAATAACGTAGCAAGCATTTGCGTTGTCAATTCGATTGACACTCTGTCTACCCAATTGAATTCTTCGCC
>LICD01000331.1 GCA_001438145.1 OM182 bacterium BACL3 MAG-120619-bin3
ATATCGTGATCTATCACATTCAAAATTAGCTGCATGGTTGTATTGATGATGGTCTTGCCACCTGGGCTACCCGCGGTAAAGACTGGTTTACCGTCTTTTGCGACAATCGTTGGTGTCATGCTCGATAGCATTCGCTTCTGCGGCGCGACCAGGTTAGGCGCAGTGCCTATTGCGCCACGCGCGTTGGTCACACCCGGCATCGCATTGAAGTCACCCATTTCGTTGTTGAGAAGGTAACCGCCGCCGGCAACAACAATTGCCGAGCCATAGCCGTATTCAAGCGTGTAGGTCATGCTGACCATGTTGCCGTCTTTATCTACCACAGAGAAATGCGTCGTTTCTTCACTCTCGTAAGGTTCGGCAAACTTCGATGGGTCGCTAATATCCGCCTTCGCCATGTCGATTGTCGCACGCTGCTTCGCCGCATAGTCTTTGTCCATGAGACGAGTGATTGGCATTGCTTCATTAAAATCGGGGTCGCCTAGATGCTCTGCACGATCGGCATAAGCGCGGCGCATAGATTCGGTGAGTACATGCAGATAAGCAGAGGAGTTGTGACCCATTGCGCCAAGGTCATAACCTTCGAGGATATTCAGCATCTGAATTAACGCAACGCCGCCCGAGCTCGGCGGGGGCATGCTAAGAATCTCGTATCCGCGGTAGGTGCCGCGCACCGGTTCGCGCTCGACCGGCTGATATATTTCTAAGTCCTCTTCGGTGATGATTCCGCCGTTGGCCGCCATAAAGTCAGCGAGACGCTTTGCATTTTCGCCCTTGTAGAATCCGTCGCGCCCATTCTTTTGGATAAGCTCTAGCGTGTGCGCGAGGTCTTCTTGCACCCACAGCTCACCTAATTCATACGATGAGCCATCCGCCTTGAAGAACTTTTGTTGTGAAGAGGGGTATAGATCGAAGCGTGACTTATTACGTAGGAAACCGCTTTGCAGCGAATACGTAATCGGAATTCCTTCGCGTGCCAGCTTAATGGCGGGGGCGACTAATTGCTCCCACGGCAGAGAACCACGCTCCTGATGCGCCTTCCAAAGCCCAGCCACAGTCCCAGGAACACCAACAGACAGCGCACCCATATGGTTTGAGTTGTTAACTACATTGCCATCGAGGCCCAAGAACATGCGCTCGGTTGCCGCTAAGGGTGCCTTCTCGCGGAAATCGAAGGTGGTCGCATCACCGTCTTCACCGTGATACACCATAAACCCGCCGCCACCGATATTGCCTGCCGTAGGCCAGGTAACCGCAAGCGCAAACGCCGTTGCAATCGCTGCATCTACCGCGTTGCCGCCTGCCTGCATAGCATCCACCCCCGCCTGAGAGGCGAGCCGCGAGGCGCTAGTGACGATACCGTTCTTAACGCGCAGAGGCGTGCGCCCACCTTCTGCAAAAGACGCTGTAGCCATTACTAGGCTAACTAGCAGTAAAACAATTTTTATAAAACCTTTCTGAGTCATCGTGGCCTCCGCCGTTGCTGAGTGACTTATCCTTATCGAGCCGGCTAATCCTTTATCTCTTTTTCCCTCGCCTTCTTGCACACCACTTGGTGACATTCACCCTTAGTGACGTTCATTTAAAGACGGCTCAGTTTCACGACTGTCTTAATGTGAAACTGCTACAAGGGACGGGGACATAGCGGAAAATTGACCAGACCAATTCCAAGGGCTGAAAGTTTATCAGATTTAGTCCATCGCTGAACTAGTTTGCTTGTCGTTTTCCCCACGCAGGCTGTCACTCTTCGCTCGCCAGTGCTAGATTATCCACATAG
>LICD01000332.1 GCA_001438145.1 OM182 bacterium BACL3 MAG-120619-bin3
CGATTACGTGAAGATCGAGGTGAAAAAGCCGGCACTTGCCGTGCCGACGAATCGGATTATACCTACATCACAAACACGACAGAGAGAAGCTCGTTCGCAGGCTCGTTTTCTCATGAGTTCAACGACACGACGGAGTTCTATTCTTTCTTCAGCCACTCGGATTCTGAAACAACTCGATCTGACACAGGATACAACCAATCACGCGGGCCAACCGTCTTCTTGGCCCCTCCTGGAGCCTATGCCCGTAATCCAGCATACGGTTACAACGCTATAGGCCAAACTCTGGAATTAGGTTTTTTTGCGCCGCAGGCTGGTCTCACCCGGCCCACTCTTGCCGATGTGCCAAATATGCCGATGGCAGGAAGTAATGGCGGCCCTAATGTAGCGATGTATCAAAGCGTTCGCGACGGCATCAATCGCCCTGGAGGCGACGTAAATGTCACAACAACGAGCACGGTCAGTGTCCAGGCAGGTATAAAAGGTGAGTTTGATGCGTTTGATCGGACCTTAAACTATGATGTTAGCTACTCATGGGGCGGATCTTCTCTAGAGCAACAATATAAAACATTCAACAGAGATCGTTCCGAATTGGCTGCTAATGGGTTAGGAGGTCCGAATTGCACACCTAACGGTAGACCTGACTTTGACTTTGCGAACGAGCCAGGCCCCTTCGGAGGAGCTGTTCCCCAAGCGTGGGATTTTTATGCGCCCGGACTAGTCCAAACATTCTTCCCCGGGTTTGTGTTTACCACGCGGGAAAATTTATCTTATGCACTAACTAGCAACAATCAGGGCCAAGATGGCTGCATGTTCTACAATCCCTATCTCAGCCAGCTGTCTGATCCTAATCTAGCTAACAGCCGAGAGCTAATGGATTGGATGAACGTCACAGTCGATCGCGTCGATAAACGAAATAAACTCGCTGTTTTTGATGCCGTTGTTTCAGGCGAATTAATGGAGATGAAAGGTGGTGTGGCACAGTTTGCGGTTGGTGGACAATATCGCGAGCGAAATACAAAAGAAGAAGCCAGTGAGTTACATTACCCGGGTTTGCAAAACCGGATTCTCGGTTACGATGCTAACGGTGTTCCAAACGAATTTCACCGAGTGAGTAATAACTTCGAATGCGCAATGTGCGCGTTTAACTATAATGATACACGAAAGACTAAAGCGGCCTTCATGGAGCTTTCGCTCCCTTTCATGGAAAATGTAGAGACTCAAATCGCGCTGCGATTCGAAGACTACGGTGGACAGATTGGAAGTGAGTTATCACCAAAGATTGCGATGAGCTGGAGGCCTATCGAGTCTCTGTTAATTCGCGGTTCTTTCTCGCAGTCTTTCCGTGCCCCAAACATAGCTATTGTTGAAACCGGACTACAGTCTTCTGGCTATACGTTCCGAGACCCTATCTCTAACCAAGCCGTTCGCGCAGGTCTGTTGCCTGCTATCGATGCAAACGCAGAGGCCGAGTCCACCTATACTTTGGGCGGCCCTGCGCCTTACGTTGGAAACGAATACGCAGACACCTATAGCCTCGGCTTCCAGTGGACGCCAGATGGGGCGCTGGACGGGCTTTCTGTTGGTGCGGATTTCTGGCGCTTTGAGGTCAGCGACCGCGTATTACCTGAGCCACCAATTCGGGCCATCCAGCCTGAAATAGACGCGTTTAATGTGGCGGCAAAAGATGAGTCTAATTACATCTACAACGACACCATCCCCGCAGATTCGGCTCAACCTTACACACCGTGTAG
>LICD01000333.1 GCA_001438145.1 OM182 bacterium BACL3 MAG-120619-bin3
TTTCGCGAAGAAACTGCGGTTGATAGGTTCGATCGAATCGAAACGGTCGTCTTGAAAACTCGCATCCGAGTAGCCGATGAAAAAACGTGTCGCCGCAGTAAAGCGATAGCTGTAGAGCAGCTGCGCGGTGAGGTCTTTGCTGCGGCGCTGCACCGAACTGAGATAGAGCGACTGATCGCGTTCGCGATCGTTGTATTGGAGTGTGAAACGCAAAAAACTTTTTGCCGTAAATTGGTATGTCGTGCGCAAGTCTGACAGGTTAGCGGTAAACAGCCGACCGCCATCGACGTCGAACTGTTGTAGAGTGTGGCTAAGGTTAAATTGCAAGTGCCGGCCAAACTGAAGCCTGATAAACGGTCCCAAGCGATTAGATCGGCCCAGCCTTGTATTAGCAAAGTCGACTACATCTTCGATGCGCAGTGTCGCGCCAATGCCAAGATTCGCCGTGGGCGAAAACCCCATCGAGAGTTGATTGTATTGTTCGTCAAAGGTTTTGCCGTTCCAGTAGGTTTTGCTGCCGCCAACGAGTGCGTTGAGATAAGACTGCGCTGGTCCGTTCATATTTAAGAAGAACTCGAGTTCTTCTTCGAGCTCTTTGCCCGCTTGGTCTTCGGTACGGTCGTAGTCTGCGGCGACGCGAATGCGGCTAAAAAAGCTGTCGCCGTCGGCGCGCCAAGTGCGGCCCACGGTCGTCACGAAATACTTATAGTCGACGCGGTTAACAAAGCCTAGGTCTGCACGAAAGTCTTTACCGATATCGTCATAGCCGATGCGCCAGTCCCATTCGGCATCGATGTGATTGTATTGCACATGCAGGCTATTGCCCGATGTCTCGTTGGCCTGACCGAAGCGCTCGCGCAATTGAATAGGGTTTTTAGAGCGCGAGTAAACGCCCTGAATGCTCACCGTGTCGCTGTTGGTCGGACGCAAAACGGCGTCGATGCTCGCCACGCTGTTGCTGTAGCCAAGCGCATCGGCGCGGCGATCGGTAAAAACGGCGCCGATAGTCGAGTTATCAAATAGGTCGAGACGATAGCGCGCGATGCTGATGTCGCTTTCTACTGCCTGCGCCCCTGCGTCATCGTTTGGCAAGGTGAGTGTCGTAACATTGGATCCGAGGCTGCGCGGCATAATGAAGCTGGTCGACAGATCGTTTGCGGTGAGCACGCCATAGGTATGTCGGCCGCTTTTTCCCGTAAGTTTTAGCCCATAGTCGGGGTCGGCGATGTTGCGCGTGTAAACAAGGTTTTGAAACGTGTCGAAGTAATCGGCGCCGTCGAGAAAGAAAGTTCGTCGCTCGGGGAAAAACAGGCTAAAGGTGTTGTTGATATCGAGCTGCGGAGCGTCGGCCTCAACCTGCGAGAAATCTGGGTTTAGTGTCGCGTTGAGGTAAAGATCTTGTGTGATCCCCCATCGCACATCGACACCGGCATCAGGATCTAGCCCCGGTTTTTCCCACGCGCCTAAACTGCGCGATCGATTCTGCACCGAAGTCGTGGTGAGCGTAGGGATTACCTCGAGATTACGACTGGCCCGTAAGTCGGCGAGGCCTTCGAGTTTTCGGATCTGGCAGAGATAGCACAAAATATCGCGGTCGATTGGATTATTTGAAATGCGGTTCTCGCGATCGCGCGGAAATTGCCTGACAAAATCGACTCCCCACACTTGTTTAGAGTCTGAGGGTGAAAAGCGCAGCTGCTTGAGCGGGATCGCCATCTCGGCTTCGTAGCCTTCGGCGGTAATCC
>LICD01000334.1 GCA_001438145.1 OM182 bacterium BACL3 MAG-120619-bin3
GATCTCAGCTCTAATTTTATGTGCGTTGGTGGCACTGGAGATTAGTGATAAATGAGCGTCCAGATACTCCTGTTGGGCGCTAATAAGTTCCACGTAGCTATAATTCCCAGCCGCGTATGCGGTTTGAATTTGTTCCTGCACTGTTTCAAGAGTTGGTATGACGCTTTGTTGAAGTGTGTTTACTTCTAGGACAGCTTGCTGAAGCAATTGGTGTAGTGAGAGTACCTCGCCACTGATTGCGTTTAGGGTAGTCAGCCGCCGCATTTCCATCTCCTGCATGTTGGCGCGTGCAGTGCGGACTGCTCCGGAAGCGCGAGCCTTATTGAAAAGGGGGATGGAGACTCCAAACGCGAAACCAGTGTCATCAATCTCTTTCAGATGGCGTATTCCAGCCGACCATCCAATGTCTCCCTGCCGGCGAGATTGCGCCAGCAGTAGTTCGGCTTCCAGCAACCGAAACTCACTGGCATATATCTCAATGTCGGGATTCAGTTCCAGCCCAGCGAGTATCGACTCGATCGGTTCAGCCTGCCCAACTGTGAGTAAGTTGGACTCCACGGCAACGAATTGGGGCGAGGTACTCGCCCACATATTGGCCAGCCTGATTCGCGCACTGGCTAGCATTGCGGCAGCAGACTGCCCCGCCACCTGCGCCCGTATCAGGGCTGAATTCGCTCTATCTAGCTCTAACTGAGGAGTTTGTCCTGCTCTGACTAGCGGTTCGAGAAGGGAGACGGTTTGCTCTGCAATAGCGGTTGCTCGCGCTTGTAGGGCAACGAGTTCCTGAGCTGAGGCAACTTCGATAAATCGTCTAACAACATCAGTTAGTAAATCCAATTCAACGACCTGTTGCTCGGCATCAAGAACCTCGATTCTACGATTCGCTAAGCCGACGCGTGCAGCTCGCTTGTTACCCATCTCGACTACATTGGACAGTCTGAGGGTTGCCTCTGCGCCGGTGAAGTCTTTGATGTCCCCAGTGCCCAGAGCATCTTCTATTTCAGCTTCGACTCTGAAAGCAGGTCTTAATTCGGCGGTTTCCTTCTCCCCGAGCAGCGCTTCTGCGCGCAGTGGAAAACTCCTCAGACGTGGGTGTGCTGCCAAAGTGGTTTCGAGTGCATCCCGGAGTGAGATAACGCCCGTAATAGATTCCTGAGCACCGGCAAGGGTGCTCGCGATGGTGGCACAAACCACGATCGTCAAACATTTGAAGTTCATCGATATTGCTCCTGCAAATAGCCGGTATAGGATTCAACTCAGTAAACGTTACCGAGCTGTTGCGTCCATAGGTGGTACTAGGCTACTGCGGGAGGTGCTCGGAGGGGCGGTAGGTAGAATGAAGGGGATTCGGATGGCACCGAATCGCTCTGGGGCAATACAACTGTGTGTGTTCTTGTAGGGGAGAATGTCTGATAGAAATTGCTGGCCACGTAAAGAACGGAGCCATCAAACATCTTAGAAAGTAGTGTGTCGAGGGAGAGTTCGCTTTCGATGTCTGCAAATTCTTGTTCGTCGAGCGATTCTCCATCGTGAGAATTTTCGGTTTCTAAGTGTATAGAAACAGCAGCTTCTTCACCGTCTAAACAATACCGCACATGAATGTGTGAGAAATTGGTGACAATCAACAACACCACAGCCAGCATGCCAAAGGCATTCTGGGTATAGCTTGATCGTCGTGAAGTCATGTGTCGAGACATTGTAATTTCTTGCTTCTCAGGTTTTTTGATAGCCACCCAAGCCAGGG
>LICD01000335.1 GCA_001438145.1 OM182 bacterium BACL3 MAG-120619-bin3
CCGTGGCCGACTTTGAATACGAGTTTCAGCTCGTGGGCATGAACCGCGTGCTCGACCCCAGCATCGAAACGGTGTTTCTCGCGCCTGCCGAGCACCTGTCGTATATCTCGTCGACGCTCGTGCGGGAGATCTCGTCCTATGGTGGCGACATTTCTAAGTTCGCGCATCCGGCCGTAGTCGAAGCGATGAAGGCCTACTCGCGCGTTTAGCGCTGACACCGCGTGCAGTACACCGTGCTGCGCTGCCCTAGTCTCACTTCTTTTAAAGGCGCCTTGCAGTTGTTGCAAGGCAACCCTGTGCGCCCATAAACCTGCAGCGACTGGGCAAAATAACCCGGCTGGCCGTCGCTGCCGGTAAAGTCGCGCAGGGTAGTGCCGCCCACCTCAATCGCCCTCGCAAGCACGCGCTTAATACACTCGACTAGTTTTTCGTAGCGCGCAAGTGACACGTTGCCGGCCGCGCGCTGCGGATTAATTCCGGCAAAGAAAAGCGATTCGTTGGCGTAAATATTCCCCACTCCCACCACTACCTTGCTGTCCATGATGAAAGTTTTTATCGGTGCCTTGCGCCCGCGGCTGCGCGCGAACAGCGCTCGGGCGTTAAAGTCGTCGTCCAGCGGTTCGGGCCCCAGCGTCTCGATAAGCGGGTGATCACTCACCGGATCGTCTTGCCACAGGATGCAGCCAAAGCGCCGCGGGTCGTGATAGCGCAAAACGGTGCCGTCGTCGAACACCAGTTCTACGTGATCATGTTTCTTAAGGGGCTGCTGTGTGCCGGGCTCGAGCACACGAAGGCTGCCCGACATTCCGAGGTGCACGATAAGGCTGCCGTTGTCGATGCGAAGGAGTAAATACTTACCTCGCCTTTCTACGCCGTCGACTGTCTGACCAGCGAGCCGCGCCTCAAGCGTTGCAGGTATGGGCCAGCGAAGTCGGCGCTCACGTACCACCATTTTGGTAATTCGCTTGCCTTCAACGTGGGGCTCAATACCGCGGCGGGTTGTCTCAACTTCGGGTAATTCTGGCAAAGCGCCTCCTAATTAGTTCACCGGTTATTCATTGCACCGGCTGCAATCGCGCTTGCTCATCAATAAGTGGTTTATGCGATACTCGGCGCTCGATAACACGCGGAACTCGCCCTTATATGTCGTCTGCCATTCAGCCTTCCTCATCCCGCATTCTACTCGGCATCGATGCCGGGGGCACCTTTACCGACTTCGTCTGTGTCGAGACCGATGCCGAAAAAGAAGTGAGTATTCGCATACACAAAACGCTGTCGAGTCCGGCGGCGCCCGAGCAGGCAATACTACGCGGTATTCGCGAGATGGGTTTGCAGGCAGCGCTCGATAACGGTGCCCTGCATATTGTGCACGGCAGCACGGTTGCAACCAATGCGGCGCTCGAGGGTAAAGGCGCACGGACGGCGTTTGTCACCAACACAGGGTTTGCCGACATGCTCGAGATTGCGCGTCAGACGCGCCCTGCACTTTACGCACTCGAGCCTGCGCCTGCGCGGGTCAAAGTACCGCGCGAGCTATGCCTCGAGATCGAAGGGCGTATTGCCGCCGACGGAACACAAGTCGAGGCACTGAGCGACGAGGCGATTGCGGATTTAGTGCAGCAACTCGTCGCGCTCAAGCCCGAGGCCGTGGCCATTAATTTGCTGTTCTCCTTTTTAGCGCCGGCACACGAGCAGCGCATCGAGGCGGCGATCGAGCGCGCGCTGCCCGACGT
>LICD01000336.1 GCA_001438145.1 OM182 bacterium BACL3 MAG-120619-bin3
ACCCTTGGCGCGGGTATTTCTACGCGAGCGAGTGAGATAACTGAGTGGTGTATCATACCCAATGCGCGAAGCTAGCCATAGCAGGACCACGACTTAACAGCGCTTTTGCAGCGAACATAAGCGAATGCGATTATACTCACCGCCTTATCTTAGTAGAGAAATGCATCCATACGGGATCGAACATGGCTTCGCACGAAGGGACGACGACAGACAGCCACGGTGGCAATGCGCAACAACCGCTCTTGAGCGCAGTTGGGATAGGTAAACACTTTGGCGATCGGCTTGTGCTTGAAGGGGTGAGCTTTGCGATCCACTCGGGCCAAATTGTCACGTTAATCGGCCCTAACGGGGCGGGGAAGACGACGCTCGTTCGGATCGCTCTGGGACTGCTCGAAGCGGACACAGGAACGATCACGCGTCGCGAGGGCCTGCGGCTTGGCTATATGCCACAATCGCTGCACGTAGAGCCGACCCTCCCGCTTACGGTATACCGCTTCCTGCAGTTAGCGCTAAGGGGGGCACCCAAGCCACTCGATAACACAGAGATTGTGGCGACGCTGAGCCTCCTGCAGATTCCGCACCTTGAGCAGGCCCAACTTACCGGCCTGTCGGGTGGTGAATTGCAGCGCGTATTACTCGCACGCGCACTGCTTCGTAAACCCCATTTGCTGGTGCTGGACGAACCTGCACAGGGCGTCGATATTGCGGGTCAAGCCGAGCTCTACTCATTGATCGATACGATTGCCGAGACCCAGGGCTGTGGTGTCCTGATGATTAGCCATGACCTTCATCTGGTCATGTCATCTACCGATGAGGTGATTTGCTTAAACCATCATGTGTGTTGTCACGGCAAGCCCGAAGCGGTGAGCACTGATCCCGCCTACCTGTCCCTTTTTGGCGCAGGCGTAACCGACAGCTTGGCGGTATACACACACCACCACACACACGAACATGATATTCAGGGCAATATCGTTGGCGAAGGCGAGTGTAATCACCCATGAGCGATTTTCTCGGCCTTCTCACCACAGACTTTATTGTTTATGCCCTAGCGGCGGGGCTTTCACTGGCGCTCGTTGCAGGACCACTCGGTTCGTTTATCGTGTGGCGACGCATGTCTTATTTTGGCGACACGCTCGCTCATTCTGCACTGCTTGGAATCGCGATCGGCTTGCTTACAAATGCCAATCCTCAGCTCAGTATTATTGTCAGCTGTCTATTTTTTGCTTTTATATTGACCGTTCTAGATCGATCGCCAAAAGTATCTACCGACACGCTTTTAGGTATTCTCGCTCACAGCAGCCTGGCTCTGGGTATTGTCGTTCTCGCACTCGCCGATTCGGTTCGAGTTAATCTAGAAGCCTATTTATTCGGTGCTTTGCTCACAATTAGCGAGTCCGATCTTGTCTGGATTGTTGTCGTCGCGCTAGGGGTTGGAGGAGTATTACTGCGGTTTTGGAACGAGTTCGTCGCCATTACCGTGCATCCGGATATTGCCGAAATCGAAGGCACTCGAGTCGATCGTTTCAATATTCTTCTGGTGCTTTTGATCGCCCTAACGATTGCTGTATCGATGAAAATCGTGGGCGTTTTATTGATTACTTCGCTGTTAGTGATTCCGGCTGCGGCGGCACGACTACTGTCAGCGACGCCCGAACAAATGGCGGTGCGCGCGAGCCTGATTGGCTGCGTGGCTGTGGTGATTGGCTTGTTTGGCGCGTTTGTTGTC
>LICD01000337.1 GCA_001438145.1 OM182 bacterium BACL3 MAG-120619-bin3
GCGGGTCGTCGGCGCTTTGAATGAGTAAAGTGCGCGCGTTGATGCGTTTTAGCTTTGGCCCACTGCTGCAGCGAGCGTAATAATCGTCGGCGTTTGCAAAACCATGGAGCGGCGCGGTTAGCTGATCGTCGAAGCGCCAGATACTGGTTAGATCGACCGCGTTATTGAGCAGGCCGCGCAGGGTTGTCGCCGCGTCAAACGCCAGTGGATTACCTAAGCTTGCCAGAGTCTCGAGGTGTTCGACTTTGTTGATGAAATCTCGATTAAGCAGTTTGACAAAATAGTCGCCGTAAAATGCACTCGTGCCGCCGAGCATCGCGCGCGAACAGTCTGCTAGCTGAAAAGGAGTCGACACGGCAACGGCTCGACACGTTGATGCGGCAGGCACTGCGGTACTGTGCGATTCTTGTTCACCTTTTTCTGCAAGCCAGTTGAGCAACACGCTAGCGCCAAGTGAGTAACCCGCAAATAAAAAGTGATGCGCCGGATATTGTTCCTGCAAGATATTGAACACTTCGTCTAAATCTTCGGTCACACCCGAATGATACGCGCGCGCGAGTCGATTAAATTCTCCACTGCAACCGCGAAAATTGAGCGCAACCGACGCAACGCTCGACAAGGCAAGTTCGCGTTGAAGCTCGATAATATAGGGCGATTGCGACGACCCGCAAAGCCCATGCAATAGCACGACAATCCGATGTCTCGACGAATCACTCGGCGCAGGCCCTGCCCAGTCGATATCGATGAAGTCACCATCGGCTAGCTCTATGCGTTCGCGAAACTGTTCGAACACGGCCAACGGTGTAAACCTTCGCCATAAAGTTTGTGCGTGCGCATTACTCGCAAGAAGCGGCGGTTTGAATATGTTAGTGCTGTATGACATAGACTTTTTCTGATTGTTTGAATCGCGGCTAAGCCGAACGGAAACCTAGAGCGCTTGTAGCAGCGTCGAGTGGACTGCCCCTGCCCGTTTGATTTTACGGCCGGTCCAGTTAGAAGGCAGCTTGGCTTCGTCGAGCGGTTCGGCCGACTCGATATAGACCAGCGCGCCGGGTGCGAGACAGCCCGATTCAGCAAGCGTGTGCGCCGCCTCGTAGTGCTGATTCGCATCGAAAGGCGGATCTAGAAAAACAAGATCGAAGCGCTGCTTGCCTGCATCCCGCCTGAGCCAGATGAGCGCGTCGGCCTCGATGATTTGTACAGTCGTTGTTGCCAGTGCATCGCGGTTGTCGCGCAACGCGTTGGCAGCAACCTTTGCTTTCTCTACCATCACCACACTCGACGCGCCCCGCGAGGCGGCCTCGAAGCCTAGCGCGCCGCTGCCGGCGAATAGGTCGAGTACTCGGGCAGCGGGGATCGCCATCTGTAGCCAATTAAATAGCGTCTCGCGGACACGATCGGCGCTGGGACGTAGGCCGGCGGAATCGGGAAAGCTAATTTTACGGCTGCGAAGCTCGCCGCCAATAATGCGGACGCTGCCGCCGGGTCGTTTTTTACTTGTGCTCATTGGCTAAGTGTAACCGCGATGGCTGCGCTACACAGCATCGCAGTGCGATAGCGGGTTTGAAAAGTGATAACATAGCGGCCTCAGATTTCTGCCGCCGCGCCCTTCGTATGGCAGCACGGCACCCTTCGGCAATCAGCGACTAGAGACTTTACGATGTTCGGCTTTGGTAAAAAGAAACGTGTACAGGAAGAACAGGATGCCGAGGCTGCGGT
>LICD01000338.1 GCA_001438145.1 OM182 bacterium BACL3 MAG-120619-bin3
CGCCCAAAACACACGATGCTGTCTGCGATATATGTTGCACGTGCGATTGCTATTTTGGTTTTCCTCTTGCTACCGCCGTCGCTGTTTAGCATCTTAGGCTTTAGCGCAGCGATGGGCTTTTTATGGCTTTCCACAATCCCTCCGACTTCGGGTCTTGTCGCACAATTTTTTGGTGTAAGGCATATGCCCTATCTATACGGACTCGTGTTTCTCAGCCACCAGTTAGGCAGCTTCAGCGGGGTCTGGCTGGGTGGTTATCTATACGAAACCACCGGCAACTACGACGGCATCTGGCTGTCGGGCGCTGCGCTCGGTCTGCTCGCTGCTTTACTCCACTGGCCCATCAAAGAGCAGAGTTACGAAGCGAGTTTAAGCGCTGCATCAGCATCACACTAAACAGGCGCTGGCCGCGAGGCCCAGCACCTAATCTGGTTTAATAACCAGCACATCGCACACCAGCTCATCCAAAAGCCGTTCGGCCGTGCTGCCCACAAACACCCTATCTATCGCAGAGCGAGAGATGGCGCCCATGACCACCACCGCCGCATCGACCTCCTCGATCAGCGCAGGCAGCGAATCGTTTATAACCACATCAGTCCAGTGACAGTGGGCTGGGTCTATACCATGCATTGCTCCAAGTTCGGCAAGCTTTGCGGATTCACTTCCAGCATCAAATCTCAGAGGATAAAGACCAGACAGGGGTGGCAGCCAATCGTAATGATAGAGATGTGCCTCACCGCCAAATCGATCACGCAATTCCAGCATATGGGCAACGAGCTTTTGGTCTAAGCTTTCTGGCTTGTCGCGCAGGTGGTCGGGGTCAACGGCTGCGACGAATATGGGCGGTTCTGACCAAGGCAGCCCCTTCACCAGAAGTAAAGGTACCGGGCAATGCCTAACAAGCTCCCAGTCTTCATTCGCAAGAAAAATGCGCGCGAGGCGATTGTGGTGCGAGGTGCTCTTTATAACGAGAGACGGCTGGGTGGCAGCGATGCGCTCGACCAGCGACCTGTGTGCAGGACTTCCCCAAAGAGCAACCACGTTAACACTTAAGCCTGCATCGCGCGCTAGCTGGGCGAGTGCGTCGGCCTTCTTTGCGTTGACCTCACTGTGTTCTTCGCGCAGCGTCTTAGCGACAACTGGGTCGTAAAAATACCCGTCTTCTAAGTAGTGGACATACTCCGAGTAGATAACCTCGAGCTTTGCCCTACTCACGAGCGACATCGCAATGGCTTTTTCTACAACGGCTCTATTATCGATTTCGGGATCGATGACGACGGCGATCGTGTTGGATTCAAACATGCAGCCTCCTGAAAATTCCTTAATGAATTTCGCTTAAAGTATGGATGCGTGAAAAAGCGCTAACTTGATCAAAATCAAATCAGGCTCCTGTTATTAAACTAGGCGACCATCAAACTAGGAAACATGGACCTCAATCGATGCGCAAAGCGATCTAGTCATCGCCTCTAGACGTTTTTACAAAAAACGCAATTAGCAGAAGCCCTATGCCCGAAGGCCCCGAAATACGCCGAGCAGCTGACAAAATAGCCAAAGTGCTCGAAGGCAAGACCGTCAACAGTATCGAATTCGCTTTCCCACACTTAAAGCCATTCGAATCAGATCTGCGGTCGAGAGAGGTAACTGCACTCGAAACGCGTGGCAAAGCGCTCCTGACCCATTTCGATAATGGGCTCAGCATCTACTCTCACAA
>LICD01000339.1 GCA_001438145.1 OM182 bacterium BACL3 MAG-120619-bin3
GGTTTGTTTCGTTTCATAACATCCCATTGGGTTCGCTACGAATCAGGTGAATAGAATTTTATATAAGTGCGCTATGATACTCTTTTTAGGCGCCCTTGGCAGGTTTTAGGCGCCCTTGGCAGGTTTTAGGCGCCCTTGGTAGGCGCATTCCGAGTAAAAATTTCACCCCACGAGTGCACTCACGCTTAACAGCCAGACACAGAGACGAGCATAGGCAGTGCTAGCAAAATTGAGAAAACAACCATGGATCTAATCGCTATTGCAGTCCCATTTTTCCTTGCGCTTATTTTGGCTGAGTTTATTTATGGCATCGCTCGCGGCCGCAACACCTATCGCCTCAATGACACAATTAACAGTCTTTCAATGGGCTCACTCAGTTCACTCAGCGGGCTTGTGATCGTAGGTGGATCAGCCTTGATCTATGAGTTTATTGTTAAGACTTTCCAGCTTACGCAATTACCCGCAGAGTCAACCCTTGTATGGGTTGCCACTTTCGTTCTATATGACCTAGCCTACTATTGGAAGCATCGCCTAGGTCATGAGGTCGCTCTGTTTTGGGGCTCGCATGTCTCTCATCACCAGAGCGAAGATTACAATTTAGGCACAGCCCTTCGCCAGACAAGCATCGATTTTCACGGCTTTTTATTCCTAATACCCTTCTTCATCGTTGGCGTGCCAGGCGAGGTCTTAGTCGCAACGGTTAGCCTCAACCTGATTTATCAATTTTGGGTGCACACGCAACATGTACCTAAACTTGGGCCTATAGAATGGATTATGGTTACACCCTCGAATCACCGCGTTCATCATGCACGCAATGATCAATACGTAGACAAAAATTATGGCGGGGTCTTCATTATCTGGGATCGCCTATTCGGCACGTTTCAAGACGAACTTGCCGAGGAGCCCGCTGTTTATGGTCTGCGTAAGCCCTTGAATAGCTGGAATCCACTCTGGGCGAATACCCATGTCTACTGGCGGCTACTAATCGATTTCATCAAGATGAAAGGCATCAGAAACAAGGTGCAACTCTTGTTCAAACCACCGGGCTGGCTGCCCGCCGACTACACGAAAACCTGCAAGGCCGCGGCGCCTGTCGATTTAAAATCGAAATACGATCCTAAAGTTGCAGGCATCACTCGGGCCTATGTGTTCGGGCAGTTCATCATCACTGTGGTTGTAAGCCTCTCTCTCGCTGAACTCGCCACCGTGGCGAGCACAGTCGAGCTGTGGGCGGCGGCAGGCTTCATCGCACTGTCGCTCTTTACCCATGGCTATATCCTAGACAAGCGAGTGCGCAGCACGCCCTTAGAATGCAGCCGGCTCTTGCTCGCTGTGGGACTCGCTTATCTTTTGCCACTGGGTGCAGTACTTGCGGCGATTTTAAGTTATTCGGCCGCCGCTTCGCTGGTTATGATTGCAGTAGGGATCGTAATAAGACGTCCTATTTTCGCGGCTGAAGGCAAACGAAATGATGACGGCCAACTAGGCCAAGAACTGCCAGACGCCTCCGCCTAAGCCCGCCCTGAAGGGCGGTAGCGGACCTATCCGAAAGGGCAAGCATCCAGCACAGAGGCGCAGGCCTAAAGCGCGATAAGCGGGAATTCGTCGATTAGATCACCCGACTGGATTTCACGCAGCTCAAACTGTGCCTGCTGCGCCTCTCTCAGGGCTTGCCTAAGTGTCTTA
>LICD01000340.1 GCA_001438145.1 OM182 bacterium BACL3 MAG-120619-bin3
ATGCGCTTGCCGTTGATCAGCGTGAGTGTGGAATTCTCGCCGAGGTTACGGAGGTTGACGTTAGCTGAACCGCTAACTTGTGTGTTGTCACCCGAGCCTGGGTTAGAGATCGAGCCCGAGTTAACCTCGAGGTTCTTGATCACGTCCCAGATTACCGCAGCGCCCTGAGCCTCGATGCTGGAACGGTCAATGACTTGAACGGGCGAAGGAGCGTCAAGAGGCGAGCCCCTAAAGTACGATCCGGTGACCACAATCTCTTCGACTGGTTCGTCTTGTGCTGAAGCTGATAAAGCGGTAACTGATAGTCCAGAAATTACAGCGAGTGTTATTGCCCGGCGTGAGCTGGGGAAGGTTCTGCGCATACGTCTCTCCCTTACTTTTACAAGTAATTAAGTGTGTGATTTATATCAGCGGACTGCGTCTTTAGTTAGTACAGGAAGAGTAAGGCAGACTCTCTTCCTAAATAAAAACCCGCACATTTGCGCTGAACTCACCGACTATACAGGGATTAGAATCGTCTATGCAATTGGTTTTTAGGGGCTTTGCTGCGAGGAAGGGTTAGCGGAGAACACGCTTAAGTTGCTCGCGATGGAAGCGTGAGGTGTCTTCTATATCGCGGATATACCGGCACAGACGGCGGGGGACATTGGTGCCAACTGGGGTTTCTCTGCGGCAGACTATGCGTTCATCGGGCTCGACAGAGGCGTTGTACTGCGCCACTTCGGCGTCGTTAGGGAGTTTGCGAACATAGCCCCCGGGCGCTACTGCACAGGCACTGAGCAGAGAAAAACCCGCGAAAATAACCACCCTAAACCTCAGAAGGCAGTTAGCCGAGTTGTTTTGCGCAGAGGCAAAATAGCTGAGTTTCATGTTATGCCTCCGTCACGTGGCCCGCGTTTAATTGCTTGCGAGCGCGTTGATTAGGCGCTTGGTTACGCCTGGGAATCGTTCAGCCCATGGTGTTGATACGCTGTCTTGCGCTGCGTTGGTTTTCACTGTCAGGACTGTGGGATCTGTTTCGAAAGCAGGGCGGGGCAACAGTTCGAAGGCGCGGGGTATGGCTTGAAATGCGGCAACGATGTCGGCTTCTTCGTAGTGTGCGCTCGCCCCTTTTTCATTGTTGTCTAATCTCTCCCAGTCGCCTCGGTAGAGTGCTAGTGCTGCGTTGAGTTGCTGCAGCTGTACCTCTTTCCCGTTTGGGCTAGAGGTGAAAGCGTTTGTCTGAGCGCCCTCGGCCATTATCGATGCACGCGAGATAGACTCTATTCGATCAAGCATCGACAGCCCAATTGAATGGCTTACAGCCTTAGCCTCTCTGCTTGAAAGTGACCAGCCGCTGATGAATTCACTGCCATCGGTTTTGTATTGGTAGTTAGTAAGCCCCTGTCTCTCGTTAAGCCGCCTTTCGATAAACTGCAAAAGCATGCCGTCGTAAAGCCACGGCACCAGGGCAGGGTGTTCTGCGCCAAGCGTGGCTTCGATGTAGCTGAGTGTTTGCCAATTGGTGCGCAGTGCGGCACTGAGATGCCGAGGCGGCATAGGATTGCTTGGATGCGCGGCTGCTTCTAAGTAGAGGCTGCGCATATTTTTGGCAATGGCGAGCTGCGCATCGAGCGTGGTCGTCTCGATGCGCTCCAAAAGCCAGTAATAATAGCC
>LICD01000341.1 GCA_001438145.1 OM182 bacterium BACL3 MAG-120619-bin3
CTGCATAACAAATTATTGCCTCTTACCGAAACAGAACAAACAAGCCTCTTCGGTGCCTGGTTAAACCTCGCCAGCCCACTAGTGGCCGAGGCGATAGCTGCAATCGGATACGACTGGGTAATGATAGATGCAGAGCACGGGCCAAACGACGTCTCATCGGTTCTGTCACAACTTCAGGCTGTATCAGCGTATCCGACTGTACCGGTTGTGAGAATTCCCAATCATGATGCGTCTGTGATTAAACGCTATCTGGATATAGGCGCTCACAATTTATTAGTGCCTATGGTAGATACTAAGAATCAAGCGCAGCAGATTGTCGAAGCTTCCCGTTATCCAAAGGCAGGCATTCGAGGTGTTGGCGCGGGTCTGGGCAGAGCGTCACGCTGGTCACTACAAGCGGATTACTTGCAAACTGCGAATGCCAGCGTACGACTTATCCTCCAAATAGAGAGTGAAGAGGCGCTTCATAATCTGCCAGAGATTTTGTCTGTAGAGGGTATTGCCGCTGTGTTTTTTGGCCCGGCTGATATTGCTGCATCGAAGGGCCTGCTCGGCGACCCGTCTGACACTCGGGTCGGGGAAGCGGTCATCCAGGGTATTAGAACAGCACGTGGCCGAAATATTGCCGCCGGTGTTTTTTCAGGCGATCAGGATTTTATCAAGGCCTGTGAGTTAGAGGGTGCAAGACTGTTGGGTGTGACTTCCGATGTCAACCTGTTGGTTTCCAATGGCAAGCGCCTGCTTGAACATCTCCGGCAACCTGTCGACTGATCCTGCGCTGCCCTGCCATCTGTCAGTGCACTATCTTCTCAACGGCAAGTGTTCTTTAGGCCGGTGATTATCTAGCCTGATTAAACACACGCATCAGGCCCAGTAAATAATCGAGTGAGGGTGTTGAGATTCCTGCGAAGCGCGCAATTTCCTGAGGGGCTTCTAACAAGGCGCTGATTTCAAGAGGGCGACCCGCTTCTGCATCCTGCAACATTGACGTCTTGAACGCGCCCAGTTTACGAGTAATAGCATGCCGATCATCGGGAGACTGGGTAATCTCGCATCCTATAGCCGCCCCAATTTCAGCAGCTTCGTCCATCACGGCCGAAGCGAAGGTGCGGGCGCCTGGTTCGTCTAATATAATGTCACACGTGGCACCCGTGAGCGCAGAGAGCGGATTCATCGTCATATTACCCCACAGCTTGTACCAAATATCGTAGCGAATATCGTCAGATACCGTCGTATCAAACTTTGCTGCAGTGAACAGTTTCTCGACCTGCGACAGACGCTGCGGGCTTACCGTGGACGCCGCACCCAGGATCAGACTGTTTCCCATAACATGTTGCACTGTGCCCGGTTCGACAACGAAACAAGAGGCATGCACTACACAGCCAACAACCTGAGAGACAGGCAGTAACGCGGCACAGCGGCCGGCAGGGTCGACAGTGCGGATCGCATGCTGTGAGAGCTCGCTCGGAGCAGTCTCGAGAAACCACCAGGGCACGCCATTCATGGCGGGTAGAATAAGGCTGTCGGCATCAATCATGCTCTCTGCCGATTCTGCAGCAGCTGACAGGTCATGGGCTTTGACTGTAAAAATGACAAGGTCTTGCCTGCCCAGCGTTGTCGCATCGTCGCTGACAGTCACATTG
>LICD01000342.1 GCA_001438145.1 OM182 bacterium BACL3 MAG-120619-bin3
ATCGCGACTAACCAGTGTTTCACGCAGTTCTTCGGGCAAATCAGCGCGCGCGAGTAACGCGCTGTTTAGTTGCAGAGCGGGAAAAAGCTGGCCTGAGGCGAAAAGCGCCGAAGCGAAGTCTATCTGCGCGGCGCCATTATTCGGATCAAGCAGGAGCGCTCGCTCAAGAGACTCAGACGCGGGTTCGAGCTGTGCGCTGTTGAGCTGGGCGGCGCCTAGAAGTGCATAGTATTCCGATGAACGTAAGCAACTCGCCTGAATATCGGCAAGCGTAGCAGCCAGCTGCGTCCATTGCGCTCGCTCACGGGCGCCTGCGTCGGAGGGCGTTTGGGCTGAGAGTGGGTTGTTAGAAAAGTAAACGGCGGGATAGTAGACGGCAAGGTTAGGGCACTCTTGGTTATTGTTTTCTTGTGCGGAGACTTGGCTGGCTGAGACGAGGCCACAGACAAAAACGCCCACTGCAAGCGCTTGGGTGAACCTACTTCGTAATTGGCTCACTGTTGTAACCAGGTTTGGCAGCATGCGTTTAACTAACTCGCAGAAAATACAATCTTATTTTTTGGGGCTGAATAAGTGCAAGACTAACACAGCCAAGATGCTAGTAAGGTAACAGGGTTGGAAAGTTTTCCTGATGATTACCCACTCAAAGGCGGGTAGGGCTATGCGCTGCGGCCGCCCGCGAGTACTCGGAGCCTAGGCTGTGTGTCTGCGCCTTGTTCTTGATCCCCAAAAGAATCCGTCAATGACGTTAGATTACTTTCATCAGGTCGTGGCGCAAAGAGAACATGCGGAATGGTCAGCCCTTGCAGCAAATAACTTCCTTGTGATTGCAACAACTCAGCGTCTAACTGACGCGCAGCACGTTCGCCAAGTAAAATCGGCTGAGCAAGTTCTGCTGTCATTTCTTGTATGCGCAGCGCAATAGTTACCGTATCACCAAGCAATGTATGCGTGCGTCGATGCGCGGGGCCTATTGATCCGATTAATGCGGCGCCTTGCTCGATTCCGATGCCAAGTGCGAGAGGTTCAAGTCCGTAGGGTGTGTTAGCACTCAACGAAATGTGATCGATTTCGGCGGCCATTTTTTGCGCTGCATTTAACGCTTGCAGCGCGACACTCGCGTCTTGCGAGTCCCAAAGTGCAAGCAGACTATCGCCTTTGTATTCATGTACCCTGCCACCGTGCGCTTCGATAATTCCCGCCGCTTTCTGAAAGAAAAAGTGCAGCACTGCCGCTGATTCTTCTGGTGATCTTGCTTCGCTAAACGCCGAGAAGTTACGTAAGTCTGCGCTCAGGAGCGTAAAATCGCGGCGCTCTGCAACGATAGTCGAGCTCGGTAAACTGTAAGCGATTTCCTCAGCGACTTGGCTCGGAAGATAGCTCGCCAAATTATTGAACACTCGGTCTCTTTGGCTGCGCGTGCGTGCTTGCTCCAGGACAAACAGCAGGCCACTGGCTAGCACGGCGAATACTGCCGCAGGCATCCACCCGAGCCAGAGATCTGCGCCAGCTAATATCTGCGCATGAACTGCAAGAGAGGCGGTAGGCAGCACTATTGCGGCACCGGGCAGCATCAGCGCGCTAAGACGATCATTCATACGCGACGAGACAAAGAGCAGTGCTGCAGCAAAAAGTAGT
>LICD01000343.1 GCA_001438145.1 OM182 bacterium BACL3 MAG-120619-bin3
GTGAGGCCTGCTTTTGCGATGTTTTCGAACTGCTGATCTTCGCTCATCGTTTGCTGCGTGTATTTCGCGCACTTGCGCGACAGCGTACCTAGCGGATTCGTTTCGGTCATGCCCCAGCCCTGAATCATCTCGACGCCGAGCTCATCCCAGTACCAGCGCATCATCGAGACAGGGGGTGCAGAACCGCCGCAGGTCAGACGAGCGAGTTTGCTAAGGTTGAACTTACCGTCCGCTGCCTCTACTGCCGCTTTAACGCCCTGCCAAATAGTCGGCACGCCGGTGGCAATAGTGACGTCTTCTTCGTGCATGAGCTTGAGGAAAGTATCGGGTGTCATGAACCGATGCGGCATCACATGTTTACAGCCAAGCATCGATGCGTTGAAGGGAAGTCCCCAGCCCATCGCATGAAACATTGGGACGATGCCAAGGAGTGAATCCAACGCGGTCAGGCCGAGCGCGTCGGTTAAGCAGCCGGCCATGGTGTGCAGGTAAGTCGAGCGATGTGTGTACATTACGCCTTTTGGCTTGCCGGTCGTGCCCGAGGTATAGCAAAGCCCCATGGGCGAGTTTTCGTCTATCTCCGGCCATTCAAAACAAGTCGGCTGACCTTTGATGAAATCCTCGTAATCGATTTGGTTTTTGAAGCTGCTCTCGCCGCCTTCGCCGTGGCGACAAATGACCAAAAGCTCGACACAGGGCACTTTATCCCAGATGGGCTCGAGCAAAGGCAGAATGTCTTCGTCGGCAAAAATCACTCGGTCGTTAGCATGGTTAATGATGTATTCGAGATCGGTTGGCGAGAGGCGTACATTGAGTGTGTGCAGCACTGCACCCATCGACGGCACACCCTGATAAAGCTCGAGGTGGCGATAGTTGTTCCACATAAAGCTGGCAACTCTGTCGCCTACTTCTATTCCATTATTCTTTAGCGCATGGGCGACCTGATTAGCGCGGTCCCATGTTTGCCCTAGCGTCTGGCGATGGGTAGTGCCACCTGCCTGCGCGGTGACGACTTCGACTTCGGGATCTAGTACTGCGCCGCGACCAAGAATACGCGACAGGATTAAAGGTGTTTGCTGCATCGTCATCGAGAATCTCCCTCCAGGAGTTTTGTTCTTTTAACTATTTTGTTCTTTTAACTAGTAGTCAGGTGGCGCCACTTGGCCTTTACTTCGGCCCTTATTTTTGCGACTTCGGCTTAGGAGCATAGCCGATAAGCGGGTGACTATTCAAATGCCTGCGCGTATTCTCTAGATCTCATTTTCGCAAGAGCCCTTGAGTATTTCTGTTTTATTGGCTGGCTTCTAACAGTCTTCCAACAGGCTCTTAATAGACTTCACAATGACGTTCGTGCGGGGCTCGTTACGCTTAGAATGTACACCGGTTAACTCTCGTACTCGCATGAGTGTGTCAGGAAAAAAATGACAAATTTACATGAACAGACTCGTCTAGAAGGAAATCTCAGGCGCTTCATCGCGTTTCGGTTATTGTACTCAGCACGCTTCTACTACCCTGTATTTACCGTCCTCTTTCTCGATTATGGGCTTAGCTTGGAGCAGTTCGCGATACTCAATATCGTCTGGGCCCTCACCATCGTTGGCGCCGAAGTTCCTTCGGGTGCGC
>LICD01000344.1 GCA_001438145.1 OM182 bacterium BACL3 MAG-120619-bin3
GGCCCGCGCTGTCCCAGATCGCATTCCAAGACTCATCGCCGCGGCGATTCACGTCGTCGTAAATGCTGTCGGCCTGCACGCCGAGGGGATTTACCCAAAACTCATAGGCGCGGCGCTCGTCGTTAAACGTATCGAGCACGATGCCAATAAAGTCGTCGTCCCACAGCAAGTCGCGATCGCTGTAAAATGCGCGTATCTGCGAAACATCGGGGTCAGAAGCAATAAACGCAACGTAAAGCGTCTCGCCGTCTTCCATGATGAAGGCGTCGGCGCTTACGGTGGTGCGAACATTCTCTGCGGGGTCTGTCTCAATATCGATAACAACCCGCTTCGCTTCGCGCCACTCTGCAGCATCGACTTTGCCATCGATACGCGGCGTTAGGTTAATCCTCGGAATCTCATAGCTGGGCAGGGAAGGTGCTTCAGCTGCGGAGGCGTATGCGCTGGCTACCAGTAAAATAAGTGCACTAACGCCGCGAACCATTCGGAGACTCACGGTTCGATAAACGATGCGATAAAAAGGAAATACCAAAGCGGTTGCGCGGCCCCTGACGATTTTCACTAAGTGATAAATATTTGCGGAAGAGACTCTCAGTCGAGCTCGGTGAGAAAGCGATCGCCTCGAAAGAGGTATTTATTGTCACTATCGAGCGAGAAGACGACTGAGTTCGAGCGCCCAACGAGCTCCATTCGTGGGATAAAGCTGTAGGCGCGGCTATCTGCACTATTGTCGCGATTGTCACCGAGCACGAAATACTGGTCTTCGGGTACCACCGCCGGGCCGTAGCTGCGACGGCTGCGGCTTACATAGCCACTAGCGAGCCGCGCGCGATGGCTAAGTTCGGGCAGTGCTTCGATGATAATCACCGAGCTTTCATCGCGCGACACGACTTCGTAGTTAACGGGTTCGCCATTGATGACTAACGCATTGTTTTGCATTGCCACTGTGTCACCGGGAAGCCCGACGATACGCTTGATCAAGCGTTTACCGGCGCGCTTCGAATCGATAATCACGATATCTCCGCGCTGGGGGTCGCCCACCTCGGCCAGATTGATTTCGGTAAAAGGCACTTTAATATCGTAGGCGAGCTTATTGACCCACACTTTGTCTCCGTCGAGCAAAGTAGGCTGCATCGACGCGCCCGAGATCGAGCTGAGGTCGGCTACTGCGCTTTTAAAGAAGACGATGCAGGTCAGCAGGAGGAAAAACTGGCGATTCTCTGCCCACGCGACTTTTAAGGCGTGGGTGATGCGCTCGCCGAATCCTGCGTTTGGGTGCTGCGGGGTGGGCAGTGTGTAGGGCGTCTCTTCTAAGGGCTTGGGTACTGACTTGGGCGCAGACGTATGTTCGGTTGTGTCCGAGGCAGATACAGACTCGTCGGGCACGCGAGGCTGAGCTTCGGAGTCTTGCTTGTCGATGTTGGCCATAGGGCGTGCCTGCGTTTTGTGTTTGGCTATTTTTGGTAATTGTATGTCGATTTTTGTAAACAGCTGTTAACTACTGTCGGCTATTTCTGGCTAGTGGCGGCTATTTGGAGCCATGCTTCTGTTATCCAGATTAGTTTACACGGAAGTGAGGTGCAAGAAAGCGGTGAAATTGAGCACAGAGTGAGCTTGTTGCAA
>LICD01000345.1 GCA_001438145.1 OM182 bacterium BACL3 MAG-120619-bin3
AGGCTCGAACTAATTAAATAGCCTTCGACACCCATGTCTTGTAAACGCGTCACTGCCCCAGCCGCGTCGTTGGTATGCAGTGTTGAGAACACAAGGTGGCCGGTAAGCGCCGACTCGATCGCAATTTCGGCGGTCTCGTGATCGCGTATTTCGCCGATCATTAAGATGTCAGGGTCTTGCCGCACTATCGACCTCAGCCCTTCGGCAAAGCCTAGGCCGATGCTCGCGTTTGCCTGTATCTGGGTAATGCCATCGAGCTGATATTCGACGGGGTCTTCGACCGTAATGATTTTTTGCTTCTCGTTGCTAATTTTCTCGAGAGTCGCATACAGCGTTGTTGTTTTACCGCTGCCGGTTGGCCCTGTAATCAGCACCATCCCGTGCGGCTGCGTCACCACATTCTCATAGCTCGCCAGCAGGTCTTGCGGCATGCCAAGCTCGACCAATTCGACAGCGGTATCGCTTCTGTCGAGTATGCGCAACACGATCGATTCACCGTGTACACCGGGCAGCGTGGACACGCGCATATCGAGCTGCTTGGCGCCTAATTTGTAATCGATGCGGCCATCTTGCGGCAGACGCTTTTCGCCAATATCAAGGCGCGCCATTAGCTTAAGCCGCGAGGCAACCGCCGTATGTATTTTGACAGGCAGCCGCTCGATACGCGTCATAATCCCGTCGACTCGGCAGCGAACATCGAGTGTGTTTTCGCTCGGTTCGAAGTGAATGTCGCTTGCATCGAGATCAAGCGCACGCGCGAAAAGATGATTAACCAGACGAATGATCGGCGCTTCAGAGGCAAGGTCTTTTAACGACTCATCGTCGTCGAAGCCGGACACGAAAAGGTCTTCGTCGCTGCTTTCGAGTGTCGGAGAAAGTTCGGCACGCCAGTGACGCAGCAAACGCCTCACTTCGTCTTCGCTTCCGCGTCTAAAGACCACCGGCGTGCCTATAACAAAGCGTATTTGCGCCCGTGTCTCAAGACTCGGCGCGCTTGCATACACCAAGCGATTGGTCTGAGCATAATCTAACGCTGGCGCGATTCCTGCGGGCTCTAATAACTGGCTAAAGGCTGTGAGCTCAACGGGGTCATACCCAACTGGATTTTTCGCCACTATTGCAGCCTCTGCTGCTATCTGGTTTGCCATTAGCGCGACCTTCCGAGTTTAGCCGATTCGGCTCGTGAGTTACGCGCGAATCCGACCACGGTAATTGCACCGGTGAACTGACTTCTTGACCGATCGAGTGAGAATTCGGCGACCTCGAGCCGCGGAATCGAGTTGTCTATTTGAGAGAGAAACTCGACTGTCGCTGCTGCATCGTTAGTACGAAACGACATCTCCTGACTTACCTGTGTCCATCCGCCTTGCTCTATTGTGTCGGCAAGACGCGTCGAAATAACCTCGATGCCAGCTTTCGCGGCATGCTGCGATAAAATCTGCTGAATACTCGCTTCGACGATCGCGTTTGTCGATCCGGTGAAAAGCCCTGCCTCGGAAGAAGCGAGTGCACGTTCGGTCTCATCACGTCTGCTTGACCAGAGAGCCGCGCTGTCTTGCAATCTTAATTCGCGCTCTATATCGAGCTTAACCGACTCGATA
>LICD01000346.1 GCA_001438145.1 OM182 bacterium BACL3 MAG-120619-bin3
AGGCTCGAACTAATTAGATAGCCTTCGACACCCATGTCTTGCAAACGCGTCACTGCCCCAGCCGCGTCGTTGGTATGCAGTGTTGAGAACACAAGGTGGCCGGTAAGCGCCGACTCGATCGCAATTTCGGCGGTCTCGTGATCGCGTATTTCGCCGATCATTAAGATGTCAGGGTCTTGCCGCACTATCGACCTCAGCCCTTCGGCAAAGCCTAGGCCGATGCTCGCGTTTGCCTGTATCTGGGTAATGCCATCGAGCTGATATTCGACGGGGTCTTCGACCGTAATGATTTTTTGCTTCTCGTTGCTAATTTTCTCGAGAGTCGCATACAGCGTTGTTGTTTTACCGCTGCCGGTTGGCCCTGTAATCAGCACCATCCCGTGCGGCTGCGTCACCACATTCTCATAGCTCGCCAGCAGGTCTTGCGGCATGCCAAGCTCGACCAATTCGACAGCGGTATCGCTTCTGTCGAGTATGCGCAACACGATCGATTCGCCGTGTACACCGGGCAGCGTGGACACGCGCATATCGAGCTGCTTGGCGCCTAATTTGTAATCGATGCGGCCATCTTGCGGCAGACGCTTTTCGCCAATATCAAGGCGCGCCATTAGCTTAAGCCGCGAGGCAACCGCCGTATGTATTTTGACAGGCAGCCGCTCGATACGCGTCATAATCCCGTCGACTCGGCAGCGAACATCGAGCGTGTTTTCGCTCGGTTCGAAGTGAATGTCGCTTGCATCGAGATCAAGCGCACGCGCGAAGAGATGATTAACCAGACGAATGATCGGCGCTTCAGAGGCAAGGTCTTTTAACGACTCATCGTCGTCGAAGCCGGACACGAAAAGGTCTTCGTCGCTGCTTTCGAGTGTCGGAGAAAGTTCGGCACGCCAGTGACGCAGCAAACGCCTCACTTCGTCTTCGCTTCCGCGTCTAAAGACCACCGGCGTGCCTATAACAAAGCGTATTTGCGCCCGTGTCTCAAGACTCGGCGCGCTTGCATACACCAAGCGATTGGTCTGAGCATAATCTAACGCTGGCGCGATTCCTGCGGGCTCTAATAACTGGCTAAAGGCTGTGAGCTCAACGGGGTCATACCCAACTGGATTTTTCGCCACTATTGCAGCCTCTACTGCTATCTGGTTTGCCATTAGCGCGACCTTCCGAGTTTAGCCGATTCGGCTCGTGAGTTACGCGCGAATCCGACCACGGTAATTGCACCAGTGAACTGATTTCTTGACCGATCGAGTGAGAATTCGGCGACCTCGAGCCGCGGAATCGAGTTGTCTATTTGAGAGAGAAACTCGACTGTCGCTGCTGCATCGTTAGTACGAAACGACATCTCCTGACTTACCTGTGTCCATCCGCCTTGCTCTATTGTGTCGGCAAGACGCGTCGAAATAACCTCGATGCCAGCTTTCGCGGCATGCTGCGATAAAATCTGCTGAATACTCGCTTCGACGATCGCGTTTGTCGATCCGGTGAAAAGCCCTGCCTCGGAAGAAGCGAGTGCACGTTCGGTCTCATCACGTCTGCTTGACCAGAGAGCCGCGCTATCTTGCAATCTTAATTCGCGCTCTATATCGAGCTTAACCGACTCGATG
>LICD01000347.1 GCA_001438145.1 OM182 bacterium BACL3 MAG-120619-bin3
GGTCAGGCGCTGAGATTCGGGCTCAATTTCAAGCGTATGCGAGAAGGTGTCGAGATCTTGCCGCTTGGTGAAATACAACAAGGTTGTGCCCTGCTGCTTGAGAAGCGAGATCACCTCTTCCATGACGCCGATTTCAACCGAATCCACGATGTCGCCAAGGACGAGCAACCTGGGCTTGGCTAGCAGTGCAGAAGCGAGTTTTAGCCGTATTGCCTGAGGCTGCGTCAGCGGCCAACCGCTGCGGCTAAGCTTTGCCCCTAGCCCCTTATGAAGGCGAGCAATATCCTCGTCGAGTCCGAGCGCTGTAAGAGCCTGCTGTTTTGAGTGTGCCGAGTCGGGCGAAATAAATAAGTCGAGGTACGCTGAGATCGTCATCGGCAATAGGGTTACCCTGTCTATCACTTTAATCGATTCGCGAAGAGACTGCCGATCGATTTCTAAATTATCTATTCCGCCAATCGTGATAAGCCCTGTTTCGGGCTGATAATTAGCGCGCATTAACTCAGCCAGCCATTTTAGACTAATTGGGTCGCCGAGCACCCGAACGGACGCAAAAGCCGGCAGCGTGAAGTCGAATGTCTTCGCTCTGTTGAATCGTGAGAATTTGACTGCTTTGAACACAGCCGTGAAGTCTTTCGGCACGGGCACAGCGGTAGCCTTAGCCGGCAACTGGGTCTCGACCTCACGAAAGCGCGAAATCTCCTCAACCGCCGCACAGACATCGAAAAAGCTGTCGAGGTAACCCGCAACCTGCGGGAGCCCCACAAGTATAGCCAGCATAATTAGCTCAGCTGCCACCAACTGACCCAACGTCAATTCTCCGGCAATAACGAGCCATCCTCCAACGCCCAAAAGTATCGCGCTTGCGGCTGCATAGAGAAACAAAAAACTCAGTAGTTGCGCGAAGGTATACCGGAAGTGACGCACCTGGCAGGCAATATGCTCGCTCACTAAGCGGTCGGTTTCCTCGATTGCAAACGTGGGGTTTAGCGTTGTGCGATAGGATTCGTTTGTCACGGCGAGCGACTGCAACCATGACGCGGTGTCGTATTTAGACTGCGAGAGGCTGAATGACGTGTTTATCGCGGCCCAGCCCCATATACGCCAGATAAGCCAGATGAGAAGGATCAGTGCGAGGCAATACAGCATGAAGTAGAAGTGATAGAACGAAACGACCGTAAAGCCGATAATCGCCTGCAATAAAAAGGTAAAGCCGTTGGTCAGAATAGACGGCAGCAATTTTTTATCGTGATGATATCGAAGTAGCGATTAAACAAATCTGCCTGTTGATGCTCTTCAAAATAGTCCGATTCGGCAAGCATCGCGGTCATTGCCATTTCGCTCGATATCCTGGAGTAGATCTTCCGCGAGAAAAGCTCCATCGCGTAAGTACGCAGTGCGTACATGACGCCCGAGAAAAAAAGCAGCGCAAAGAGAAGCGAGGCAATGAGAAAGACGGCTCTGGGTAACGCGATATTCGCGACGGTATCAACGAGGAGCTGCACGGACAGCGGAACGGCGAGTGTCAGTAAGCTAATCGCTAGGCTGTACACCAACACGACCTTATAAAACCCTGCCTCTGGCCT
>LICD01000348.1 GCA_001438145.1 OM182 bacterium BACL3 MAG-120619-bin3
TTTTATGTTTTATCTCTCTCATGTGATGTTTGTCAAGCGCAGACCTCAAATTTTTTCATTCTTTACCAATCGGCTTCTAATGGTCTAAAACATACCGTTTTGATGCGCTTTTTAACCAGAATTGCACCAATTTGGATCAGGAAAATGACTATTATCGGAGCCCTAATTAGTCGATTTTCTCTGTGCCAAGTAGTATTGATACTACACCTTGCTATATCTACAACTGGCGCAGTAAGTTTGCTGGCCTAGAAGTCAACGAAGCCAAACGGCTTCGTGAACTTGAGACCGAGAATAACAAGTTGAAGCGACTGCTGGCAGATAAGTCACTCGAAGTCGAAGCGATGAAGGATGTGCTGTTAAAAAAGTGGTAAAGCCCGCAGGCAAAAAAGAAGTCGTTAGTCATCTGATTGAGCACCATCGAAACAGCGGAAGCACCTTTTGCGGAGGAGAACGGAGTGACATCAAACTAACAGAAGGGATCAGTATAAAAATTCGACGATACTACCGAATCATTACACTGACCCGGTTTGGCTAACGAAATATGTTCGCAATTACAATTTTTAGCGGGATGTGTATTCCGCGTAAGCCTGCTGCAACCAGCCAGTAGTGCGTTCATTGGCTGCCGCATAACCTTCTGCCGGATTGGTGGCAATCATCTCTGCCTCGGTCAAACCCTGCACTTTGGCGCGCACCAAGCGACCGCGAATTACGACAAGCATGTCATGATATTCTAACAAGTCTGCTCTGGTAGCCAGCTCCCCATGTCCGGGGATGATGATGGTTTCTTCGTTGATCAGGTTTGCGATGTTCATGATCGCATCGATCATGCCATCGGCAGTACCGCCGTTGTCACGGTCGATAAATGGCAGGCCGTAGCGCACGTACATATCACCGAGGTGGATGACATTCGCTTCGCGCCAGTACACCTGCGCATCACCATCGGTGTGGCCGTTGCCAGTGTAGACCAGGTCAACCGTATTGCCGTTGAAATAGAAACGCATATCGTCAAAGAAAGTGATTTTTGGCAATCCAGCCGCTTCGTAGGGTTCCTGCACTCGACCGCTGCCACTCAGCACCTGGGTGCTCTCCATACGCTTGCGACTATTGTCCTGCGCAACGATGTACGCTCCAGCCCTGCCAAAATTAGTATTGCCACCGGTATGGTCGAAGTGGAAGTGGCTATTGACCACGAAACTTACCGGCTTGTCAGTCAAAGCCCCGATGGCAGCGACAATCTTGTCAGTGAGCGACGCAAACTGGTCATCCACTATCATGGTGCCATCGTCGCCGATGGAAACACCGATATTACCCATAATAGGGCCACCACTACCTTGCAGCATGTAGATGCCGTCGCGCACGGGGATAGTCGTAATCTGAACTGCGTCGAAATCCTGTGCAAACCCCAGTAAAGGAATTGAGAGAAAAATAGCGAGTAAGGAACCGGGTATTATGCGTGTCATGGGCATGACCTCTTGTTTAATGATTTGTCGTTGGGTGGCAACAGAATGCTTATGCTAGTGCTAACGTCTTGATGAGTGTATATAAAAAGCATAAATCGCCTATTCTGAAAATGCCAG
>LICD01000349.1 GCA_001438145.1 OM182 bacterium BACL3 MAG-120619-bin3
GCGGTAAACGCAGCAAAAAGCCCTGCCGCACCGCCACCGAGTACCACAACATCGTAAACCGCGCGCTGCGCTGTCCTATTCGTTTTACTTCGCTCTGCTGTCACTGCTGCGCCCGTTTTTCGCTAGGGGTGTTAACCCCTTTCGTCTAAATAGGCGGCGAGTATAGCGGAAAACCTTCACAACCCGCTAAACACTAGGGGCTATTAAGCGAAGAGAATGCTGACTCCCTGTTCAGTCTTCAGCTTTGAGCAAGAACCTCGCGAAATACCGCTACCGCTCGCTGCATCTCTTCGCGGCTGCCGAGCGAAATGCGGCAATGCGTATTCTCAAGCGGCGGGAAATCACGGCCAACTAAAATGTCATGCGCCAGACACGCCTCGCGGAACTTGCTCGCTGGCATGCCAAGGTTCACGAACAGGTGATTGGTTTGGGTATACGGCACCTCATAACCCATGTCCTTAAACGCCTGCATCACAAATGTTTTTATCGCGTAATTTTCTTGGCGCTCCCATTCGATGTGATCGTCGTCGTTGAGTGCCGTAAGCGCCGCGAGTGCGCCAAGCATATTGACATCACCCATGCCCCAAGACGCGTTGATCTTGGCGAGTGTATCGGCATGCCCTAGGGCAAAGCCGATGCGCATGCCGGCAAGGCCGTGAGCTTTTGAAAACGAACGGGTGATAAATACATTCTTAAATTCTTTAACCAGCGGCAGCGCGGTTTCCATCGCACCGGGGTCGGTGTAGTTAATGTACGCTTCGTCTATATGAATAATGGTATCGGGTGACGCGCGCATGACTTCCCGCACAAACGCCTCGATAACCTCGGGGCCGTGCACTGTGCCCGAGGGGTTGTTGGGGTTACAGACATAAACAAGACCCGCCCCGGGCGCAAGCTTTGCGAGCGCGGGCAGATCGACATAGAGGCCAGCATCGAGCGGAACAGCATGAACCTTAACGCCCATGCGCCGCGCAGTTTGTTCGCTCGTCGAATAACTGGGCACGGCGGTAACCAAAGACTTTCGAGCAGAGCAGAACGCGTGAACAGACCCTTCGAGAATCGGCGTCGAGCCTGTGCCGAGTAAAACGTTAGTGGAGTCGAGCCCAAACCTCTCCGCAATCGAACTCCTCAGCTCGTTTACGTGATCGGGCGCATAGCCGCGGCCGACACGCTTGGTGGTGTGTTGCCTAATGGCCTCGAGTGTCTTTGGCCCTGGCCCGCGCGCGCTCTCATTCTGATTGAGCTGCATAACACCGTTATCGAACACACCACTCTCTGCCTGCGCGAGCGTTTGCGCCTGTGCCCCGTGCCGCGAAAAGGAATGGCTTAGCGCGAGCCCTGTCGCTGCGCCAAGCCCGATGCGTCTAACAAATTCTCGCCTAGTTGTAGCCATATCACCCTCCACAGAAAGCGCTATAAAACGAATCCCACTAATTAGACTTTATTGACTGCCATCGCGATGGAGTCGAAGACCTCTTTGAGAACGAGTCGCGACGACGCAATGTTTAAGCGCATATGACCCGCGCCTCCGCTGCCATACATAGAGCCGGGGTTGAGATAGGCGCCCGATTT
>LICD01000350.1 GCA_001438145.1 OM182 bacterium BACL3 MAG-120619-bin3
GCTCTGCACAGCCCAATCGATCATCATGCGGTCGAATTCTTTGAGCGGATGTCGGATATCGCTAAGCAACACAAGGCCGCACAGCACTTGGCGTCTGCGGAGGTATTTCTCGAGCTCTTCCTGCCACTTATTTTTAACGCTCAGAGGCACTTTGGCGAAGCCGTAGCCCGGCAGGTCGACCAGAAAGCGGCCCTCGGCCAGACCGAAAAAATTGATCAGTTGCGTGCGTCCTGGCGTTTTAGAGATGCGGGCAAGGCGCGTTTGATTGGTGATCGCGTTAATAGCGCTCGATTTGCCTGCGTTGGAGCGGCCCGCGAAGGCAACTTCGGCTAGGCTCTCGGGTGGGCAAGCCGCAAGATTAGCGGCGCTGGTAACGAATGTGGCTTGATTATAGTGCATGGCGCGCATGATAACGGTTTAGCCCACCTAGGCGACAGCACTATTACAACACGATCACACCACTATTAGAGTCGATCGATGAAATGGGCTATAATCTGACGCCGCGAACGCTCGGCTCACTTTTTCGGTATTTAGGTTTTTCAGGCCACTTTGAATGATTTAGGAATGATTTAGGAATGATAATGAACAAATTTGCGATAGCTCTAGTGTCTTTAGTAGTGTCTTTACTTATCAGCGCCATGGCGCCAGCCCTCGTTTTCGCCCAAGGCGACGCTGCAGCAGGCAAAGCTAAATCAGCACTGTGTGGCTCTTGCCACGGTGTCGACGGCAATAGTGCCCTTGCGATGAACCCAAAGCTTGCAGGCCAAGGTGCTGGCTATCTTTACAAGCAATTGGTTGAATTCAAGTCTGGTGTGCGTCAAAACGCGACAATGGCGGCGATGGTAATGAGCCTGTCTGATCAAGATATGCTTGATCTGTCGGCCTACTACGCGTCTCAGCAGGTCACAATCGGCGGTGCCGATCCCGCGCTTATCGAACTCGGCGAGTCGATCTACCGCGGTGGCAACAAAGAGCTAGGTGTTGCCGCCTGTACCTCATGCCACTCAACGGATGGCACAGGCAACGCACCGGCTAAATTCCCAGCGGTGGGCGGCCAGCACGCCGAATACACCGTCGCGCAGCTCAAGGCATTCCGCTCGGGCATGCGTAATAATGACTCGGGTTCGATGATGCGCAGCACCGTCGAACGCCTTACCGACAAAGAGATCGAAGCACTCGCAAGCTATCTCGAAGGCCTTAACTAGCCATCGATAGGCAGCGACCTAGGTTTAGCAAGCTAACTACTCGGAGTTGAATCATGAACACACGCTCTTTATTACCGAAGACATTTCTTAGTGCCGTATTTGCACTGGTGGCGACGCTGCCCTTCGCGTCTACGAGCTTTGGTCAGATCGAAAAGTTCGTTGCGGGCACGCATTACACCGAGCTTCGTGCGCCGGTAAATACGCCAGACGACAACAAAATCGAAGTACTAGAAGCGTTCTGGTACGGCTGTTCGCACTGTTTCCGCTTCGAGCCATTAGTCGCCGATTGGGAATCCAAGGCAGCCGACGATGTCGACTTCCGCCGCTTCCCGGCGATGTGGAATGCACTCATGAAAGTGCATGCC
>LICD01000351.1 GCA_001438145.1 OM182 bacterium BACL3 MAG-120619-bin3
GAGCTGTCTGAGCGTCCTTGCTCTGCACTAAGAGGCTTGATCCAAGAAGAGCCGCAAAGGCCGCGCAGCGCCTTGCGCGGCCTTCTAGACGCTACTCACTGATTTTCTAGCATAGCTCGCATATTAATTTTGATCGCAGCTAGATAAGTACAGCGGCAATGTCTCCGCTGCACCTATACACAAGCTAGCTCCAAACATCGTACACAGCACCAACCCAAGTTTTCTGAATTAGATCAAAAGTGGCTTCAGCAAAATTTTGATCGCCGTTGCTTGCGTTATCTAATCCTTTCGCATGTATAAGTGTACCTTCTCGCTTCCATAAACCTTGTAACGAAGCTGCTATCATCTCGCCCTCAGCGGTTATTGTCCGCGCCTCACCTATATATGTACCAGTGTCCCTATCGCTTGAACTAGATAGTAGAGTTATTGAAAGATAGACGTTTCCATACTTTCCTACCTGCGCTTCCATGTTTAGCGTTGTAGAGTCGGCGTCTACTGAAATAGTGCTAATTTGAAAACTAAAATCTGAAATCTTATTCATTCTATTACCTCGTAAATTGAAATTATTTGAATCACAAATATATTGTATTAGTGCCAATATAGTGTTTTATTTTGGAACGAAGTTTACTATGCCTGTATAAATTTTATAATCAAGGAAAAATTCATGAGCGAAATTATCGGTACTTTCGAGTTAGATCATATATGCAATACCTTTACGACCGACGAAAATAATATGATTACAAACCACACAAACTGGCGCGGTACAGCTGAAGGTTTTGGAGCTGTATTTGGAACGCTTACTTTCTCGCCTACTCATCTAAGTGAAATGGATGAAAAGCTAAAAGGAGGAGAAGTCAGATGGACCGGGAACGGCTTTCTCGAAGATGGAACTTCTAATGCGGCAACCGGAACTGGCACATGGGAGAAGGACGAGAGCGGTCATATATGGCGTACAGACACGATATTAGAATTTAATGATGGCTCAAAAGCCAGATCGATAGGGATAATAGAACTCGCGACACTAAAATACTCAGGGACGATATACGCAATTGATTAGATAAAAAATACTCTTAGTGAATAAAACGATAATTTATTAAAAAGGTAATAATATGAAAGGTATATCAAAATTAGTCTTGGCGATTAGTTTGGGAGCATTTTCAACAGGCGTCTTTGCACAAGATTCGAAAGAATTTAGTTTCTTCAAATCAATGGAAGGAAAATGGGAAGGTGTACAAACACGCGATACCGGAGAAGTAGTGAAGACTCAATCCGAATTTATTATACTTTCGGATGGGAATACAGTTCTTGAGCGTCTTGTTGAAGACGGGATGCCCATGATGACAACCTACTCAGAAGAAGAGGGCGTATTAGTAGTAAAGCATTATTGTTCGCTAGGGACTGAGCCTGAATTCGAGGCTGCGTTAATGGGTGGTTCAAAAATGTCGTTGGAGCTATCCCCAATGTCAGGCTATGTTTCTGGTGAAGCAAATTTTGTAAACTCTATTTCGTATGAAAAAGTTTCTACAAGTGAGTATATTGTTGCTTCTCAAGCAAGTGTAGAAGGGGCT
>LICD01000352.1 GCA_001438145.1 OM182 bacterium BACL3 MAG-120619-bin3
TTTACTCTCGCTTAGCCTCAGCGATGCGCGCGAAGGTCGTGATGTCACCATCGCATCACCTTCTGGTTTCATTTTATATCGCAACGAGCCAAACGGTGCGCGTGTAGAGTCAGGTTTGGGTATAGTGAAGTTCGACTTAAGTGCGGCCGAGGCTTTTTACGATTCGGCCAATGGTATCGTCGCAATGCGAGTAGCGGGCGGAAACCTAGAGCTCGACTTCGTCGATAGAGCGTTTGCAACTGAGCTTAATCTCGACCATGCCGCAACTGGCGCAATTGATTTCACTGCCAACGGCGCGATAGCCGATGGCGGATACCTGCTGCTGCGCGAAGACGCTAAAACTGTCTCTGGCGCTGTAGCTACCGATGGCTCAGCTGCCGGTTACTTCTTCGAGGAGCAACTCGAGGCAGGGCGTATTCAAGGCATTACGCTATGGGGTGCGCAATAATGAGCACTCCTCGTCTTTCCATTTTCCAGCGCCTCGTTGGCATGCCACTTATAGGCAGTTTGTTGTCGATGGCACCGACTCGCAGCCGCATTGCTGTGCTTGGAATTGCCGCCGCCGCTACGTTCGCCCTATTGGCGACTTCCGGCGCTTTTAATGGCCTCAAGAATCTAGAAGAACGGCTCGGCACCTTAGGCTGGACACTCGCGCCAGAAACAAGCACCGAGGCGCGCATCGTTATCGTCGCTATCGACGAACCGAGCATCGACGAAGTGGGCGCTTGGCCGTGGCCTCGCGAAACGATGGCCGAACTCACTCGTGCGATCGATACAGCGGGCGCGCAATTACAACTGCACGACATTGTCTATGCCGAAGCGAAAGAAGGCGACGCCCAGCTTTCAGCGGCTTTAGCTAGCGCGCGCGGCGCCGTTATCTCGCAGGTGCCTGTGCTAGACATTAATCAAGCTGCAGGTCTTGCACCGGAAACTATCCGTGCGGGTCAAATGATGGGCAGCCTTGCAGGCATTCAATGCTCGAACGCCTCTGGGCTCATGTCGACGTCGAGCTTTCTTGCGCCGCATGCAGGATTTAACGGCATAGCGAAGGGGCACATCGCGCCCGTCGTTAATGGCGACGGTTCAATCACTAAACAACCGGCTGTTGTGTGTGTCGACGGCCTAGCGTATCCCGCACTCGCCTTGTCTGCGCTCCTCGAAGCGACGGGCTCCGGTATCGAGCAGGTCGGCGTTCACAGCGCTAAAATTGCCGCGAATTCTGGGTCGATGGGCCCCGCGCAAACCTTAACTCTAGACTCCTACCCCGGACTTTCAGTGCCGCTAGATGCCGAGGGAAATTTACGGATCTCATACAACCGCGCACCCGAAAGCTACCTTGTTGTCTCGGCTGCTGACGTGCTCATGGGCAGAGCGGGCACCGAATTGCTCGAAAGCGCTTGGGTTCTGGTAGGCGCAACTGCCTTCGGACTGGGCGACGTTGTTCCTACTCCGTATAGCGGAGCAACGCCTGGCGTCGAACTGCAGGCCCGCATACTCGGCAGTTTGCTCGACGTTGCAGTGCCGTACACACCAAACAATGCGGCGTGGATTCAGGCGTCGATTGC
>LICD01000353.1 GCA_001438145.1 OM182 bacterium BACL3 MAG-120619-bin3
GAAGCTATAACCCGTTCGTAATACTGAATGACGACTATTAAGGGCTTCGCTAATCACGTGGCCCTTTTTTATTTTTTGCCATAAACCACAGTTAATTCCGCAATAGATCACCCGAATTATGACAGCAGACAAAAATAGTAAAAGCCCTCTCTCTCGATTTTTAGGCGTGTTTCGCTACAGCGCCGTCGCTATGCGAATCGTCTGGGATACTAGTGCACCGTTGATGATTGCCATGGCGTTGACGACTCTGATCGTTGGGCTACTGCCTGCTGCGATCGCCTCGGTCGGCGGCTTATTCGTCGATGCTGTTGCTGGCGCACTAGGAAGCGCTGGCGCGGCGGCCGAGGTTGCAAGGAGTGAAGCACTCACCTTTGTCTACATCGAAGTAGGATTGGTGCTGCTTATGACTGCGGCACAACAAGCGAACACAGTGTGCCAAGCGGTGCTTCGTGTTCTGCTCGGTAACAAAATTAATGTCATGATTCTTGAGAAAGCCTTAACCCTCGAGCTGGCGCATTTCGAAGACGCCGAATACTATGACAAATTAGTTCGCGCGCGGCGTGAGGCGAGTTCACGACCGTTAAGTCTAGTAACAAAAACCTTCGACCTGCTCCGCAATGTGATTTCACTTATCGCTATCGGCGTGTTTCTTTTTCAGTTTTCTCCCTATGCAGTGCTTTTACTCAGCATAGCCGGCGTGCCCGCGTTTATAGCCGAAGCGAAATTTTCGGGTGAGGCTTTTAGAGTCAATAAACGACGTTCGGCTGAAAGGCGTATGCAAATTTATCTCGAAATGGTGCTCACACGCGAAGACGGCGTAAAAGAAGTTAAGTTGTTGCAGCTTGGGAAAATCTTTTTGCAGCGCTATGTCGACATATTCTTAGCAATTTATAAAGAAGACCGAAGCTTGGTATTGCGTCGCGGTGTGTGGGGCTATGGATTGGGCATTATCGCGAGTGGCGCGTTTTATTTCGCCTATGGCTGGGTAGGTTTCGCAGCGATTGCCGGCGCAATTACCATTGGCCAGATGACAATGTATATCGCCCAGTTTCGACTTGGGCAGAGCGCGGTAACCAGCAGCCTGACCTCGGTAAATGGCATGTATGAAGACAATCTCTATCTGTCTAATCTAACCGAATACCTCGAGCATGAAGTCCCGGAACAGAGTGGTAATTTGCATGCCGGGCCAAGGCCCGAAGACGGCATTCGCTTCGAGAACGTCAGCTTTTGCTACCCTGGTAGCGACGTGCCAGCGCTCGACAATGTGAGCCTGCATATAACCCCCGGCGAAAGCCTTGCGATAGTAGGCGAGAACGGCAGCGGCAAAACGACGTTGATTAAACTTCTCACGCGGCTGTATACGCCTACGCAGGGCCAGATTCTGCTCGAAGGTCTGCCGCTTCAAGACTGGGACATCGATACGCTTCGCCGCAAAATCGGCGTGATCTTTCAAGACTTCGCGCGTTATCAATTAATCGTCGGTGAGAATATTGGCATTGGAGATTCCGATAATTTGGATTCTGAAAATGAAATCGAAATCGCGG
>LICD01000354.1 GCA_001438145.1 OM182 bacterium BACL3 MAG-120619-bin3
CGCGATGATTTTCCGCGGTAAGGCTGACTCCGACGAGGCAGACGCTGCGATACTCGCGTCTATTCGTTCCTTCCGAGCCATACAGCGCGGCGAAGGCGGCGGTGTCGAGGCCAAAATTCGCTTTGTGCAGGCGAGCGAGTTTTTCGACTTTAGCGTCGTCGGACAGCAAAGCCGTATTGCGAACTACCCCGAAGAGACGCTGCGTCTGCTCAACAACTATTATCCTTCGGGAAAACCAGCGCCCGGAGCCTGGGTAAAGCTTGTCGAATAGGCGCTCTGCACGCTGTCACTCACCGCTCAGCGAGAGTAAACTGGGGAAATGGCGAGAGACGATGAAAATCAACAACAAGCGCTAGGTGGTGTTCAAACGGTTATTGGTAAAGAGAACCCCGAAACCGGTGCCCACGAGCAGACGCTCGATGAGCTAACGGACCTGACCTATTCGGGCGAGCGGCAAGAGCAGGCGCTTGCCGAACAGGCGTTGCAGGCCAAGGTCACCGCGCCTCACAAAATACTCGTTGTCGGCGCATCGTGGGTTGGCGACATGCTAATGGCGCAGAGCCTCTTTATTCTGCTCAAGCGCACGCGCCCCGATTGCCACATTACCGTCTTGGCCCCCGCGTGGACAAAACCGCTGCTCGAGCGTATGCCCGAGGTAGACGAAAGCCTCGTGCTGCCCTTCGACCACGGCGAGCTTAAACTTGGCGCGCGTCGCCGCTTTGGTAAAAGTCTCGCAAGCGCAGGCTATACCCATGCCATTGTGCTTCCCAACTCCTTTAAATCGGCGCTTATACCCCGATTCGCCGGCATCAAACAGCGTATCGGCTGGCGAGGCGAGGCGCGTGGGCTGCTACTAAACGACTGCCGGTATCTCGACAAAGCGAAATACCCGCGCATGGTCGAGCGCTTCGCCGCTCTCGCATTCCCTGCTAACAAGAAATTGCCCGACCATATCCCAGACCCCCGCCTGCTTGTCACCAGGCCGATGGTCGACAAGGCGCTGGCAAAGTTTGGTATAGAGACCACCGGCGGCTGGCCAAAACGCCTGATAGCAATCTGCCCCGGCGCCGAGTTTGGCTCCTCTAAGCAGTGGCCCGCGGAACACTTCAGCATGACAAGCGCAAAGCTCGTAGCCGACGGTTGGCGCGTTGTGATTATGGGATCGGCAGGGGATGCAGCCATCGCGCAAGAGATCTACGAAGGCATCGAAAAAAGGGTAGGGCATCCATTAACCGACTGCTGTTTTAATCTGACAGGTAAGACATCCCTCGCCGAAGCAATCGATCTTATGGCGGCGTGTACCCTCGCACTGTCTAACGACTCGGGCCTTATGCACGTCGCCTCGGCGGTCGACCTGCCGGTGGTTGCGCTCTATGGCTCAACCTCGCCAGACTTTACGCCGCCGCTTGCCTCTATTTCGAGAGTATTGACTACCCCGATCGACTGCCGACCGTGTTTCGATCGTGAATGCCGTTTGGCCATAAGCGCTGCATGACCGAGATCGAACCACACCGCGCGGTTGCCGCCGTGCTCGAACT
>LICD01000355.1 GCA_001438145.1 OM182 bacterium BACL3 MAG-120619-bin3
TTAATGGAACACTTTGGCTTTAGCGCTGAGAATGTTGCCAACACTGTTATGTCGATGCTCTAAGCTTTAAGCCTTAATCGCTAGGAAACCGAATGAGCTACAAGATCGCTATTAACGGCTACGGTCGCATTGGCCGCTGCGTACTCCGCGCATTTTACGAGTCGACAAATTACGCCGACCTGCGCATCGTGGCGATCAATGATCTTGCGGACATCGGTAACCTTGCGCATCTTACCCGCTACGACAGCACGCACGGCCGTTTTCTTGGCGAGGTCGAACAGGGCGACGGTGAACTGATGGTGAGCGGCGATGCCATTCGCGTCTCGCAGCAGGCCGATGTCGCCAACCTCGCATGGAATGATCTCGAGATTGATCTTGTGATGGAATGCAGCGGCGCGTTTACCGATCGCGAGACCGCACAGATTCATCTCGCTAACGGCGCGAAACGCGTCCTGTTTTCGCAGCCCGCCGACAGCGATGTTGACGCGACTCTCGTATACGGGATTAATCACGAGACGCTCGCGCACGACGCCACCATAATCTCGAACGCCTCCTGCACAACTAATTGTATTGTACCGGTGCTAAAAGCGATCGATGAGGTGTTTGGAATCGACCACGGAGTCATCACCACGATTCACTCGGCGATGAATGACCAACCGGTTATCGACAGCTACCATCATCAAGACCTGCGCAAAACACGCAGTGCGATGCAATCGATTATTCCGGTAGACACAGCGCTCGCCAAAGGCATCGAGCGTATTCTGCCAAACTTAAACGGCAGGCTTCAGGCGCAGGCGATTCGCGTACCCACGGTAAACGTCTCGGCGATGGATCTTACGCTGACGCTCAACTCGGACGCCACGGTGGACTCGGTGAACGCCGCGTTAGTCGCCGCTAGCGATAGCCTACCGCCAAACATTTTGGGCTACACGCTAGAGCCGCTCGCCTCGACCGACTTTAATCACGACCCGCGCTCTGCCGTAGTTGATCTTAATCAGACGCTCGTCGCGGGTACGCGCCTCGTTAAGCTTTTAGTGTGGTTCGACAACGAGTGGGCCTACGCAAATCGCATGCTCGACGTTGCTCAGTTTATTCATCGCCGCGAAAAAGAATAGAGTAGAAAAAAGGAAAAGAAAGAGAATGAATTTCCACCGCATGGAAAGCTTGTCGTTAGCCGATAAGCGCGTGCTAATACGCGAAGACCTCAATGTACCGGTGAAAGACGGCGTTGTAGGCAACGACACGCGCATACGCGCAGCATTGCCAACGATCAAACTCGCGCTGGAATTAGGCGCGCGGGTAATCGTAATGTCGCATCTCGGTCGCCCTCAAGAAGGCGTCGCTGCGTCGGACCAACAAGAATTCTCTCTTGCGCCGGTGGCGGCACACTTAAGCACACTGCTTGGCTCGCCCGTTGTGCTTGATAATAGCGCGCTTGAGAATGGCGAGTCCTATCAACAAAAACCAGGAACGGTGACACTGCTCGAAAACGTGCGCATGAATATCGGTGAAGGCAAAAACGA
>LICD01000356.1 GCA_001438145.1 OM182 bacterium BACL3 MAG-120619-bin3
CTAATGGAGCACTTTGGCTTTAGCGCTGAGAATGTTGCCAACACTGTTATGTCGATGCTCTAAGCTTTAAGCCTTAATCGCTAGGAAACCGAATGAGCTACAAGATCGCTATTAACGGCTACGGTCGCATTGGCCGCTGCGTACTCCGCGCATTTTACGAGTCGACAAATTACGCCGACCTGCGCATCGTGGCGATCAATGATCTTGCGGACATCGGTAACCTTGCGCATCTTACCCGCTACGACAGCACGCACGGCCGTTTTCTTGGCGAGGTCGAACAGGGCGACGGTGAACTGATGGTGAGCGGCGATGCCATTCGCGTCTCGCAGCAGGCCGATGTCGCCAACCTCGCATGGAATGATCTCGAGATTGATCTTGTGATGGAATGCAGCGGCGCGTTTACCGATCGCGAGACCGCACAGATTCATCTCGCTAACGGCGCGAAACGCGTCCTGTTTTCGCAGCCCGCCGACAGCGATGTTGACGCGACTCTCGTATACGGGATTAATCACGAGACGCTCGCGCACGACGCCACCATAATCTCGAACGCCTCGTGCACAACTAATTGTATTGTGCCAGTGCTAAAAGCGATCGATGAGGTGTTTGGAATCGACCACGGAGTCATTACCACGATTCACTCGGCGATGAACGACCAACCGGTTATCGACAGCTATCATCATCAAGACCTGCGCAAAACACGCAGTGCGATGCAATCGATTATTCCGGTAGACACCGCGCTCGCCAAAGGCATCGAGCGTATTCTGCCAAACTTAAACGGCAGGCTTCAGGCGCAGGCGATTCGCGTACCCACGGTAAACGTCTCGGCGATGGATCTTACGCTGACGCTCAACTCGGACGCCACGGTGGACTCGGTGAACGCCGCGTTAGTCGCCGCTAGCGATAGCCTGCCGCCAAACATTTTGGGCTACACGCTAGAGCCGCTCGCCTCGACCGACTTTAATCACGACCCGCGCTCTGCCGTAGTTGATCTTAATCAGACGCTCGTCGCGGGTACGCGCCTCGTTAAGCTTTTAGTGTGGTTCGACAACGAGTGGGCCTACGCAAATCGCATGCTCGACGTTGCTCAGTTTATTCATCGCCGCGAAAAAGAATAGAGTAGAAAAAAGGAAAAGAAAGAGAATGAATTTCCACCGCATGGAAAGCTTGTCGTTAGCCGGTAAGCGCGTGCTAATACGCGAAGACCTCAATGTACCGGTGAAAGAAGGCGTTGTAGGCAACGACACGCGCATACGCGCAGCATTGCCAACGATTAAACTCGCGCTGGAATTAGGCGCGCGGGTAATCGTTATGTCGCATCTGGGTCGCCCGCAAGAAGGCGTCGCTGCGCAAGACCAACAAGAATTCTCTCTTGCGCCGGTGGCGGCACACTTAAGCACACTGCTTGGCTCGCCAGTCGTTCTTGATAATAGCGCGCTTGAGAATGGCGAGTCCTATCAACAAAAACCAGGAACGGTGACACTGCTCGAAAACGTGCGCATGAATATCGGTGAAGGCAAAAACGA
>LICD01000357.1 GCA_001438145.1 OM182 bacterium BACL3 MAG-120619-bin3
CTCAAATTTTCGAAATAATAGAGTATTGATTGAACACGCTCTACCCTATATTCGCGTTAGCTAAATAGCGGTCTTGGTGTTGCTCGAGTTGTGCTACTGATTCTTGAACCCTCGCATCGCGACCACGGCGATAATAAACGCAATAAGTACGAAGTCTATGGCAGTGTAACCACGTCCGGCTAACTCGGTATTCAAAACCATCAGTAATAGCAGGCCGAATCCGTAATAGACGATGGGCTTCATAAAGATTTATTCATCATCGCTTCGATATTTGCGCCTGCTTTCCTTCAGCTTATTTAGGCTCATCTTATCTTTGAAACTTAATACGATTGCGCTTAAGGCGAGAAATAAAATTCCAAGGCTTTCATAAACAATATAGATGGGGTCGCTGCCTTTAGTAGTCAGAACTATCATTCTTGTTAATGCTGTAATAGCGATAATCAAAGGCAGGGTCACCGGAATTCGATTGTCTCGATAAAAAGCTCCAACCATTCCCAATATCTCAGCGTAAATAAATAATAGGAACAAATCCGATAAAGCCATTTTATCTTGGCTGTCAAACCACCCTAGAATATCGATTCCTGCTGCCCATACAGTGCCTGCTACGATAAAAAGTAACAATAATCGCTCTAAATTTATAATACCTAGGCTAACTATTTCGTCGAATTTTGAAATCTTCACATTGCCTCCGATTTGAAGCGTTGTCCTCAAAGAGAAATGTATTTTTTATCTAAATTACGTAGCAGCCAAATACCAAACCATGTCGAGGCAACTGCCTTTACTGATTGATGTAAAACTATCGGAATTGACAGCACCCAATCTAGTAATGGCTTCGATATCCATGTGTACATCCAATCAATTACAGGTAATAGGAAGCTGAGTTGATTCGTGATGAATTCAAAATTAGTTAATGAGTATAGACTGTAGTCAGATACAGCTACGATGTAGACGCCCCACAAAACAAGTGTCACTTGTATCGGTGTAGTCCAAATGCATAGGTAGGCAATTATTCGAAGCATTCCTCGGTCCTCCATCCTTAAACGTTTTCGCTGTAGTTAGCCGAGGTCAACTACCATTGGGCTATAACGATCATTCCTTGCTCAGAAGAAAGAGCGGCCTTAGTATGCTTAAAGGCCTTAGACTATACTTAATTTATTAATCTTATTATATAAATAGGAAAAATAGTTCGAATTTAAACGTATGTATTTCAACTGTATCGCAATTTTTGACGGACTGTATAAGATATTTTCATTAGATTTATTAATGGTGAATTAAATGCTGCGCCATCGAACGCTGGTTATTTCAGGTAAAAAGACTTCTATCGCTTTAGAGCGTGTGTTTTGGGAAGCTGTAGACAGCATCTCTGAGGGAGATTGGAAGGCATGGGTACTAAATGCTTTGGTTAAGTAAGAGGGAAGAAATAGGCAGGGCGGCGTATCTGAGGACTATCTTGTTCATTAATGCGAATCGTAGTCGTATTAATTCCTAGAAACAGGAAAAATTTGTAGGAGAAATTTTTA
>LICD01000358.1 GCA_001438145.1 OM182 bacterium BACL3 MAG-120619-bin3
CTCGAACAACTGGGGTCATATGTAAGAAGAACTAGCGCGTCACGATGCTTATAGCGGCTGAGCTGGTGAAATTCGCCCTTGGCATCTATTAGCGCAAAATCACTCACACGATCGAGCGATGCATTGACTGGCAACGATTGCAGCAGTGCACTAAGAGCAAAACTCAGCGCAACAAGTTGCAGTCTGGGCTTTGCTCGTTTTGTTCTCGCTGTTTTTAACATTTAATCTTTGATTCCCTGAATTTCGGCTTCGCAGATATTACCACTTTAGAGCTGCTACGTTAGCCGGTGAATGTCATTGAAGTCGAGTTTACCGGCTAAAAGGGACATAGGGCTGTTACACTTTGTTGAAAAATCGTAGCTAGAATCGGCAGCTCTGAGCTCGGAGCCGCTAGACTAGAATGGCGTTGACGTTTATTCTTGCTAGTTGAGAAAAGCCGAAGGGCAAAGCTGAAGCCAACTAATAAGTAAGCCAGATACACCAGCCACCCAAATTGAGTCAATCAATGAGCTATCGCAAGATTTTACGGTCGCGATTGACTTAGGATAATAAGTAACCGGTTAAACGATCTTGGGAGAGATTTAATGCGAGATATAAAATCATTCATAGTAGCGGCAGCCTTTGGCGCGCTTACCGTGGTTAGCTCAGGTGTGATGGCGCAAGCGGCAGATGGCCGTTTCTTAAGCCTCACGCCTCCCGAAGGCCTCCCTGTGATTCCCGTCATGGAAGGCTGGGTAGCGAACGAAGACGGTAGCGCTAGCTTTTCGATGGGCTTCCTCAACAAAAACAAAGTTGGCGTCGACATTCCTCTCGGCCCTAACAACTATATCGAGCCTGCGAAATACGACGGCCAACAGCCCACCTATTTCCCATCGGGTCGCGGCGCGGGCAGTTTCGCAATTACCGTACCAGCGGATGAGATCAATCAAGACATCTGGTGGTATCTGAAAACTGGTGATGGAGAGATGCTCAAAATCCCTGGCCGCTACGGTGAATCGGCGTACGAGCTCGACTTTATCCGACCCAGACCAGCCGGCTCAATGCAGCCATTGGTAGGGTTTGGCGAAGACGGCGCGCAAGCCGCTGGCCTGACAGCTCTCATGGGCGCGCACGAGGGTACAGTCAAAGTAGGACAGCAAATCGAGCTTGCAGTAAATGTTAGTGACCCTTCGATGCGCGACACATCCGATCCCCGTTTTAAAGATCCTTTCCCCGTCGGTGTGCATTTCAATAAATACCAAGGCCCTGGCGCCATAGAATTCGCTCGCCATGAATCGACTCCAGAGCCCGTAAACCCCTATACTCAAGATAACCCCCGCTTCCGTTTCTATCGCGCCCCAGGTGCGAATGAGGTCTCAGTCGAAGGCGGCGCAGGAGTGGCGCGCGTTTACGCTACCTTCAATGCACCAGGCGAATATGCAGTCGTCATAAAGGCAGATAACTTTCGTGCACCAGACAGCCAAGAAGGCGATCAGTGCTGCTGGACTAACGTTTATCAGAAAGTCACTGT
>LICD01000359.1 GCA_001438145.1 OM182 bacterium BACL3 MAG-120619-bin3
CAGCGCATAGAGGGCCTTCAAAACTCCTGGCAATGATTGCCACCGGCTGCCAAGGCGGTCGGCTAAGCTTGCGCTGCCGCCCATAGCCCCGGGATGCCAAATATCAAGGAGCAGCGGGAGTAAAATAATGGTAAACAGAAACGCCAGTGCAACTCCCATCGCGGCCATGAGGCTAAACACCTGAATAGGCAATATATCGGAGGTGGCGAGAGCGATAATGCCAGCAATTGTGGTGAGCGAGGTCACTAGAAGCGCAAGGCCGGTTTTGCCATACGACTTCGACAGCGCGTCGTAATGCGCTAATCCCTGTTGCCTAAAGCTAAAGTACGCGCTCATGACGTGGACGCAGTCGGCGATTCCGACGGAGAACACCAGGAGGGCGGTAATACCAATCATTTGCGAAATAGTGATGCCAAGCCAAACCGTGATCCCCGCGGTCCAAATCATGCTCACAGCAATTGTTACAAGGGGCCACACTACCGCGCTAAATGAGCGAAAGAGAACCCAAAGCAGAAAAAAGAAAATGAGCACAACAGCCACGCCTAAATAGGCCAGTTGAGTCAGTATGCTTAGCATAAACTCCATCAGCGGCGGGTTACCTACTGCGAAGAATTCGAAGTCATCTTGATATTTTTCAAACACGGTGGAGCTCGCGTTATAGAAATCAGTGTAACCAGCCATGTCTGTGGGTGAGAAATCGATTTCATCAACAACTGCCGACTCATCGAATGTCAGATCGAATCCGGCGTAATCATCATCAAGCGTTGCTGTGCTAAAACTATCGGCAAGGCTTACGTCGTCGGAATTGACTGCGGGGGTAAAGTCTTCGCTAGGCTGTGCGCCGAAATCAGTTTGTATGAGCAGGGCGCCATAACGCGCATCTGCAGAATAAAAGCCCAGTAAATAGTCTTGCTCTGCCAAGGCTGCTGCTTTTATCTCGGCGAGTTCCGCTTCCGAATCGGGTAATAAGCTCGGCACGAGACGCTGTGAAAGGAGAGTGTCTCCTTCGTTTTTCTGAACTCGTAATGTTGCAATGGATTGAACGCGGCGAATGTGTTTGAGCTCATCGAAGTCGATTAACGTACCGCGAATCTGGCGAGGGTAATCTTCGCGGTTAAGTGTGTCCCAGTTTTGCAAATCTTCGGTGAGGGCTTGGATCGCAGAAAGCGATTGCCTAGAGAAAACATCGCCGTCACGTGCCTCATAGACTAAAAAAACTGAGTCATCGCTGCCAAACTGACGGCGGTATTCGTTGAGTGCAAGTATCGACGGATCTTCGGAATCGAGGAAGCTGTCGGTGGTCATATCGAAACGCGTTAGCGTAGCGATTCCAAAAACGAAGAAAAGCGTTAAGGCGATTATTGTGCCGAGAACGAGCCTGCGAGCTTTTACTATACGCACGGGCATGTTTGCAAAAAAAGCACTAATTTCTAAGAGAAACGATTCCATAAAAATCCTCTAGAGACTTAAGAATCGCTGGGCGCTACTCGGCATAAAAGCCCA
>LICD01000360.1 GCA_001438145.1 OM182 bacterium BACL3 MAG-120619-bin3
ACGTCGTACCTAAGACTGACTTCGACGGATTTGCCTTCCAAGTCGGCGGCAACGAAGCCGACGATTGGTATGAAAATGCGTTCAACTTTATGGCAGGCCAACGCGGCGACCGCGGTGGATTTGTTGTTGCAGCCGAAGTACGCCGCAAGAATGCGCTAAACTTCGCCGAGCGCCCCGAGTACACATTAGGTGCTGCCTCATACTCGAGCACCAGCTGGCCAGGTGACTTCCGTGTCGCTAACCGCGACATTGATGGCGCGATCAGCAGCGTAGCAGGACGCCCAGACCCAGGTTGTGGACTAAACAATGAGGCGACGGGTACGCCCGAAGAAAGAAAAGCGGCGGGTATCCTCGGTCAGCGCCAAGGCATCCTCATCGGCAGCTGCCGCTGGGAGTTTGGCGCTAACTTCGATCTTCTCGACGCGCAAGATACGTTCACAAGTGCAGCCGTATGGGATTACGAAATTTCAGACAGGCTGAGCTATGAAGGCGAAGCGATGTATTCGACCAACACGGTTATCGCTCGCGGCTCCCCTTCTGATCCGGGTGGTCGAATCCCTGAGCTGTCTGCGGTTCCGGGTAACAACCCTGGTAACCCGTTCAGAGCGTTCTATGATGCGAACGCCAACGGCCGATTTGAAACTGGTGACCAACTGCTTTACGCACAAGATGCCAATGGCGACGGCATCCCAGACCGTAACCAAGGCGTCGACCTTGATCGCAATGGACTCGATGATGTAATCGTTGCCGGTTTTGACCCAGCCATGGGTATTCCGTTTAACGAAGACGTATTGATCTCCGACTGGCGCCCAGTAGGCATCCCCTTCAATGGTCCATCGCGTCTTAATTCAGACCGCACCAGTAACGGCTCTGCCGATGCTGACTACAGCACTTTCCGCCTGGTTCAGCAGTTAAACTTCGACATCGATGATAACTGGTCGGGCATGGCGAGCTATACCTACAACCGTCGCGAATACGACGGCGGCGGCCGTGGTGAGTCTTTATCAGCGATCAATGCGGGCTTCAATGGGACTCTCCTCGTGAGAGATCCAACGACGCAAAGCTCTCGCAATGCGTTCTTCAACCCGTTTGCAACGCAAAACTTCGCGTGCGTGAATCGTGATTGTAGTGGTGGCGTCCGCCAGACAGACCCGAACGCGATCAATGACCAGGCCGTTTTTGACCAAGTGGCTTTTGATGCGAACAACCGTATCATCGAAAATCTGCAGGTGTTTGAATCGGTAGTGACTGGCGATCTCTTCGAAATGCCAGCCGGTATGGTTCAATCGGCTTTTGGTGTGCAGGTTCGTGACGAAAGCTATGAGCTAGACGCAAACTCTGTGTCTAACGCGCTCGACCTCTGGATTGGTGTAGGTACCCCTGACTACACGCAAGACCGTCAAACGACAGCCCTGTTTGCTGAATTCTCAGTACCATTACTCGACAATCTCCTTATGGATTTCTCAATCCGTGACGAAAGCGTCGATGATGATTCTG
>LICD01000361.1 GCA_001438145.1 OM182 bacterium BACL3 MAG-120619-bin3
CCGCTATCCTTGCCCGATTACAGCATCGACTTCGAGGCGCTTGCCCGCGCCATCACCCCGCGTACGCGCATGGTTATGATCAACTCGCCCCACAACCCCTGTGGCTCTGTGCTGAGCGCAGAGGATCTAGATAAACTTGCCGAGACGATAAGGGGCCACGCGATTGTGGTGCTCTCGGACGAGGTCTATGAGCACATGGTGTTCGATGAGCAGTCGCACGCAAGCGTGCTAGGCCACGATGAGCTGCGCGAGAAGAGTTTTGCGGTGTTCTCATTCGGTAAAACCTACCATGCGACCGGCTGGAAACTTGCGTACTGTGTCGCGCCGCCGAGTTTCACTGCAGAGTTTCGCAAGGTGCATCAGTTCGTCACGTTCACCAGCGTGAGCTTTTTGCAGTACGCGCTAGCCGACTATATGAATGAGTGTCCGCAGCACGCGACAGAGCTTGCAAGCTTTTACCAGGCGAAGCGCGACCGTTTCTGCGAACTGCTCGCGCCGTCACGCTTTCGCTTTATGCCCTCGGCGGGCACGTATTTTCAGCTCGCCGACTACAGTGCAATAAGCGACGAAGACGACATGACCTTCGTGACACGACTCACCCGCGAGCATGGCGTCGCCGCGATTCCGCTGTCGCCTTTTTACGGTGTGTCTACTCATCTCTCTGATGACCCCTCTCAAACGACGAAGCCCGAATCGCGCATCATTCGCTTCTGTTTCTGCAAAGAAGACGCAACGCTCGAAAGCGCCGCGAAGATTCTATGTGCCCTATAGCCGACACCCTAGCTCGCTCGGGTATTAACGCCGAAACCGATTTCGACGCGCTCGCCGCCGAGATAAAAACATGGGGGGCCGCGCTTGGGTTTCAAGAAGTGGCGATTACCGACGTCGACCTAAGCGCCTACGAAGGCCATTTGGAGGAGTGGATTGCGCGTAATTTTCACGGCGAAATGGGCTATATGGCCAACAACCATGACCTGCGCGTGCACCCAGAGCTGCTTCACCCCGGTACCATTCGAGTAATCTGTGTACGCATGGATTACGCCAAACAGGTGGACAATTCCCTCGCACCGCTCGACGACAGTGATACTGCGTATATTGCCCGTTACGCGCGCGGCCGTGATTACCACAAGGTGCTGCGAAAGCGCTTACAGAAGCTCGCCGACAAAATTCAACAAAAGGCGGGGCCGATCGGCTATCGCGCGTTTGTCGATAGCGCGCCGGTGCTAGAGCGTGCGCTGTCCGAGAAATCGGGGCTAGGGTGGATCGGCAAAAACACGATGCTGATTAACAAGAACGCCGGCTCGTGGTTTTTCCTCGGCGAGCTATTCACCGATCTACCGCTGCCCATCGACACCCCCGATAATCCGCACTGCGGCACCTGTCACGCCTGCCTCGATGTATGCCCAACCAATGCATTCGTCGCGCCTAATCAGCTCGACGCGCGCAAATGCATTTCGTATCTCACTATCGAGCTGCGCACATCTATACCCGAA
>LICD01000362.1 GCA_001438145.1 OM182 bacterium BACL3 MAG-120619-bin3
AAAGTCTTGGTCGAGCCACCGTGATGGAGACCCTAGAGCAAGACAAACTTGCTGCTTGGCTAAAGCTCGGAGGGCATAAACCAATTGATTATCCTGATGTCGCACAGGCGGTCGCAGAGTGGTTGGTTGAGACTCCTCGTCGGCCGGTTTCCTCGCTAGCAGATTCTCTCTGGAGCGCGTTCGAGAATCCTTATGTGTACAATGAGGACTTTGGAGACCAGATCAGTCGAGAGTTGCTGTGTTGAAGCAATTCAGCAAGCGTTAGTTATCCCCGAATAGATCTCGGGTATACACTTGCTCTTCAACATCCTCCAACGCCTGTACCATTCTGTTCGCAATAATAACGTCACTATCACGTTTGAATTCGGCTAGATCTCGAATGACGCGTGATCTAAAGAAATGATCCTCATTAAGTTCAGGCTCATAGATAATAACTTCGATTCCTTTTGCCTTAATTCGTTTCATTACACCTTGAACACTCGACGTCCGAAAATTATCAGAATTAGTCTTCATAATTAGGCGATACACGCCCACAACTCTCGGCATTCTCTGGATTATGCTATCCGCTATAAAGTCTTTTCTTGAGCTATTCGAATCGACAATTGCCCGGATCAAATTCTGGGGTACATCAGCATAGTTAGCGAGCAGCTGCTTGGTATCTTTCGGAAGGCAATAGCCACCATAGCCGAAGGAGGGGTTGTTATAGTGATTGCCGATGCGTGGATCCAAGCAAACGCCATCGATAATCTGGCGCGTATCTAGGTTGTGCACGGCCGCGTAACTGTCGAGTTCGTTAAAATAAGCAACTCGCATCGCCAAATAGGTATTGGAAAAAAGTTTAATTGCTTCAGCTTCGGTAGAGTCGACTAATAGAGTTTCTATATTGGTTTTTAGCGCGCCTTCTTGGAGAAGACGAGCAAAATTGTTCGCCCGCTGTGAGCGTTCGCCAACGATGATCCTACTCGGGTACAGGTTGTCGTAAAGCGCTTTTCCTTCACGTAAGAATTCTGGAGAGAAAATAATATTCTCGGTCTTATTCTTCTCTCTCGCGTTCTTTGTAAAACCAACGGGAACGGTCGATTTGATTATAATCACCGCCTCGGGATTCATGCTTGTTACATTCTGAATGACAGAGTCGACGCTGCTCGTATCGAAGTAATTTGTCCTGGGGTCGTAATCTGTAGGGGTGGCGACAATGACAAAATCAGCGTTCTTATACGCGATCTCGGGATCAGTAGTGCCAGTGATAGATAGCGATTCTTCAGCGAGATACTTTTGTATCTCCTTGTCTGCGATCGGGCTTTGTCGCCTCGATATCATATCTATTTTTTCGGAAGAGATGTCCAGCGCGATCACATTGTTTTTCTGCGCAAGGAGAACTGCGTTTGCAAGCCCTACGTAACCCGTCCCTACCACAGCAATATTCATTAGATTAATTAGTCCTTTCTATTCACGCAATACTGATCGGGCGTATCAACC
>LICD01000363.1 GCA_001438145.1 OM182 bacterium BACL3 MAG-120619-bin3
CTGCCCGTTTATAAAGTTGTGGCTATTGATGGCGCCGCGCACGAACAGGTTTTTAGCGTTGAATGCCAAGTAGAGGGGCTCTCAGAGTCTTTCGAAGGTAGCGGCGACAGCAAGAAAGAGGCGGAACAATCCGCCGCCGAACGAGCTTTGCTCGTATTAGGAGAAGGTAAGTGAGTGATCAGGACGTAGAGACTAACGAAGAAGACAGCGAAACTCGCTGTGGTTTCGTGGCGATCGTAGGGCGGCCGAATGTCGGCAAATCTACGCTACTCAATCACATGCTCAAGCAAAAAATCAGCATCACCTCAAGAAAGCCACAGACTACTCGCCACCGCATTCTCGGTATTAGTACTGAGAACGGTGCGCAGTGTTTGTTTGTCGACACACCTGGTTTGCACGCACCCACAGGCAAGGCGCTCAATCGAGTGATGAACGATACCGTTCATAATGTCATTAAAGACGTTGATGTCGTTCTTTTTGTTGTTGAGCGGTTTATCTGGAACGAAGCAGACGAACGCGTTCTAGAAGCGCTCAAATACAGCGAAGTGCCGGTGTTACTAATTATAAATAAAATCGATCTGGTTAAAGACAAAGCGCAACTGCTTCCGCATATCGCAGAACTGTCGAGCAAGCGGCAATTCGCAGAAATAGTTCCCGTTTCTGCGCTCGGAGGACATAATCTAGAGCCACTTGAGGGTCTCATTCGAGGTTATTTGCCTAAGAGCCAATTCCTGTTTCCCGATGATCAGGTCACTGATCGAAGCTCACGATTCCTCGCCTCCGAACTGATTCGCGAGAAAGTAACTCGCCAACTAGGTGACGAATTACCCTATGACGTAACTGTTGAGATAGAAAAATTCGAACAGATTGGGCCTACTCTCCATATACACGGGCTTATTTTGGTTGATAGAAAAGGCCAGAAGAGAATCATCGTTGGTGCCGAAGGTGACAGGCTAAAGCAGATAGGGACGGCCGCGCGAGAAGACATGGAAATTAGCTTTGAATGCAAAGTCATGCTCCATCTGTGGGTCAAAGTGAAATCAGGCTGGGCCGACGATGAGAGAGCCTTACAGAGTTTGGGTTATAGCGACCGCTAAGGCTCAGTCTGCAGACTCGCTTAGAAAATAGTGCACCGGTGCGGTTAGCAGGAGAAACATCAGAGTGGATGCCAGAATTGCCCTGCAGCCTGCTTACGTGCTCCATCGTACCCCCTTTCAAAACACGAGTTTTATTGTCGACTTTTTTACCGTCGATTATGGCAGAGTGCGCGCGGTAGCCAAAGGTGCGCGCGGTGCGAAGTCGCGCTCGCGCTCTATCCTACAACCATTCCAGCCTCTACTTATTAGCTTGAGCGGGCGCAGCGATTTAAAAACGTTAACCGGCGTTGAACCTATGCATGAAGCGCTTAGGCTCGAAGCAACGCGACTTTTTAGCGGTCTTTATGTCAACGAATTGCTCGCTAGGCTACTTCAGGA
>LICD01000364.1 GCA_001438145.1 OM182 bacterium BACL3 MAG-120619-bin3
TGTAATGACCCAGCACTTTCTGCACAGGTCAGGCCGCTAATGTATATGCCTCAGCGGGTGTTTTCATCCCCAATGCCTGGTGAGGGCGTCGGGTGTTGTACCAGCAGATCCAGTCGCTGATGACTCGGCTGGCATTCTGCAGGCTCTCGAAGCGGTGGCGATGTACGCACTGCTCCTTCAAGGTTCTGATCACACGCTCCACCATGCCGTTCTGCTGCGGGCAGTGTGGCGTGATGAACTCCTGCTTCAAGCCGTAGCTCCTTACCAGCCGCGTATAATTTCGGCTGGTAAACACCAAGCCATTATCCGAGCGTAGCAGGAAGGGCTCTCTGACCCGCCCCAGCGTCCCGTAGCGACTGATCAGCGCCTGTTCCAGCGCAGCCTGGGCGGTTGATGCCTTGCCGCTGCGCGACAGGTGCCAGCCCAATAGCTCGCGGGTGTGACAATCGATCACCAGCGCCAACGATAACCAGCCATCCCGGCCGCCCCACACCCGGCACAGGTCCGTGGCCCAGCGCTCATCGGGCTTGGTCGCCACCGATGGCAAGGCCTGGATTCGAGGTCTATGGCCAATTGCCCGCTTGCGTACCTGCCAGCCCTTGATCTGGAAAATGCGCTGCACCGTGTTTTTGTTCATATCGAGCAAACCAGCAACGGTACGGTAACCGAAGGAGGGCTCCTGCTCGATCAGGACCTTAATCGGCATGGCTAGCTCTTCCTGAACCTTTGGCGCTGCCTTGGTTGGCCGGTAGTACACCGTACGCCTAGGCACTTCAAACCAGCGGCACAACTGACTGACGCTAACCTCAACGCCGTCGTCCTTAAGTCCCTGCTGAACCTGGGCGATCAAGTCTCGTCCTTGCCCAACAGGGATTCCAGCTTTTTTCTGGCGCGTAACTCCAGCATGGCTTCGCCATATGCCTCTTGCAGCTTCTTGATCTCGCGCTCGTACTGTTCGCGCACATCTTCCGGTTTGGCCCTCAGGGCGTTCTCCATGCCGGCCTTGGCCTGGGCTACCCAGTCTTCGATCTCGGCTGGTGGCAGGTCAAACTGTCGGCTGGCTTCGGCCACGGTCGCCTTGCCCTGGATGATGTCCAGAACCAGGGCGGATTTGCGCTTGGCGGTCCAACGCTTGATGTCTTCTTCTTGCATGTTGCTCATAGGTATCTCCACAATGTTGGTGAATAATACCTGAGCAGGAAATCACTGGGTCATTACAATGCCGCCTAACATATGTATATGAAGCCAGCGCGTTATCTAGCTCCGCTTGATCTTAAGCGTACCCGCCAACCTGCAGCTGTGCAAGGTGGTACCCCGAAAGGGAATGTGGCCTTAAGGCAACGACAGCGTCAGCCTCCATTGGATAACCAACTGGGGGTTTTTTTATGTCTGCAACTATCACATCGATCGAATCGCATCGGGACTTTCTGAGTGGCCCTGCCTTGCGCACTCGTAAACGGGTCTTT
>LICD01000365.1 GCA_001438145.1 OM182 bacterium BACL3 MAG-120619-bin3
TCACTGTTTGGTGCTGACGCGGTGCTTCAACGCCTTCCTGCTGCCCTGCTAGTCCCCGGTGGTGCTGCGGTCGTGCCGACGGCAAGCGACGCGATTCGAGGCGAATATAAAGGTGAGCGTGTGTTGCTCGCGCGATTCGAAGGCGAGCAGTACGCGATTATTGGTATCCCACTATCAGCAAAACCGGGACTCCAGACATTCACACTCGACAACCGGGCGGGCGAGACTGAAACCCTCGGTTTTAGTATTGCCGACAAAGCCTACACAGAACAGCGTCTTACCATCAAAAACCAACGCCAGGTAAACCCGAACGAGACGGATATGACGCGAATTCAAGCCGAGAGCGCCGAGATGAAGGCCGCCTTTCGAAGCTGGGATGAAGCACTTGCGCCAACCTTTTCGATGATCCCGCCAGTCGACGGCGTTCGCAGTAGCTCATTCGGCCTTAAGCGCTTTTTCAATGGCGAGCCGCGAGCGCCCCATTCGGGTATGGATATCGCCGCAGACGAGGGCACACCAATTGTTGCCCCCGCTGCCGGCCGCATACTCGCCACTGGAAACTATTTCTTCAACGGCAATACCATTATCCTCGACCATGGCCACGGGCTAATTAGCCTCTATTGCCATATGAACACGATCGATGTCGAAGTCGGGCGACAGGTTATCGCCGGGGAACAAATAGGTAGAGTAGGCCAGACCGGCCGAGTAACGGGGCCGCATCTTCATTGGAGCGTCAATCTTAATAATACACGCATCGATCCAGCGCTTTTCCTCGCAGATTAACGCACAGCATTAGGGAGTTACTATGAATAAGAGAGACGAACAGCGCAGGCGCCGCGAAGAGAAACAACGCGCAGCAGAAAAAAACCAAGGAACCCGCAAGCTTCTTACGAGGTTTGGCGTCTTCTTTGTGCTCCCCGTTATCGCACTTGTTACCGCCTACACTCTCCTCAATCAGGCGCCCACTTACTCTCCGATACAGATCGCCGACAACGACCATCTTAGGGGTGAGCGCGACGCGCCGGTAACGATCGTGGTCTATGCGGATTTCCAATGTCCTGCTTGCGCTACCGAACACGAAACGATGATGCGGCTCTGGCCCGAGATTAATGAGGACGCACACCTCATTTTCAGGCATTTCCCCATTACCGCCGCACACCCCAATACCTGGACAGCATCACTCTATGCCGAAGCGGCAGCGCGCCAAGGGCGATTCTGGGAGATGCATGACGCCCTATTTCAAACACAACCCTTGTGGTCGGGGCTGCGATCGGTAGAAGCCGAATTCGATAGCTATGCACTCGAACTCAATATCGATCTAGAGCGTCTGCATGCGGATATGCTTGATGAGTCGATTGTCGAAAAGATTCGCGCTGATCAGCGCGGGGGAAATTCTGCAGGAGTGAGAGGGACGCCAGCAGTATTCATCGAAGGGCGTCAGCTTGCTCGCCCAAATCGGGCGCGGA
>LICD01000366.1 GCA_001438145.1 OM182 bacterium BACL3 MAG-120619-bin3
TATTTTGGCACGGGTGATAGAAATTACCGCGGCTGATTCACCTCGTTAGGCAGCTAAGCGGCGGAATCAAGGCAAACCCTGTTTTGCTACTCCACTTGCCCGTGTTTATGTTAGGTTACCTCCGTATGTTTTATCAATTTACCAAAAACCATCTTGATACCTAAATAAGGAGTTAACATGCTTAAACTTTCTAGCGTGCTGATAGTGTCATCGCTTGTCATGCCAGCACTGGCAATGGCTCAAGCCTCAATGTCTGTGGAACAAAAAATTTCAGCGGCACTTAAGGGCGAGCACCGCACTGAAGCCGAGCTTGCGCGCGATGCCGACCGTGACCCGATGGCGGCTTTGCAATTCATCGGGCTTAGAGATGACATGACAGTGATCGAGTTTCTGCCCGCGGCACAGGCCTACTACACCAAAATCCTTGGACCTGTTCTTGTCGACAACGGTCACCTAATGACTGTTGATAACAGCAATACATTCAGTAGTTGGGGAGACTGGACCGAAGAACCTGAGTTTAAGATGACTCATCCTGTGGTTATCGAAAACAATTACAGCCGCGAAGAGGGTCGCTATGTTCCGGGCGAGATCGAGTTTGGTGTAGCCGAGGCCGATTTATTCTTGCATTTCCGCGAGTATCATAACTTTAACGAAGCAGACAATATGCGCATCAATGCGAAAGTATTCGATACGCTGAAATCTGGCGGTGAGTATGTGGTTGTTGATCACACGCGTCGCCATATGCAACCCGAAACTGGTGTATTAGGCCGTCGTGAAGATCCAGTCGATGTGATTCTTCAAGTGCAGCGCGCAGGCTTCGTTTTGGATCGAGCTTCGACTATGTTTTTCGAAGAAAGTGATGATCTTTCGAAGGAAGTCGGCCAGATTCCGAACATGACAGACAGGTTCTTCCTAGTATTCAAAAAGCCGTAACGGCGCGTCGTCATTAACGAAAAATTTGAAGAGCCCGACAGTATTTCGGGCTCTTTTCTTTTTCCGATTAACGAATTTATTTTTCCTCTTCGTGCGGCGACTTTCTTAAATTGGTAAGTTCGTAGCCGAGCGACTCTACAACCGAAATCAGCTCTGAATAATCAGCGTCCGAAATCTGCGGCGTGCGCGCCATCACCCACACATAGTCGCGCGCATTGCGCCCAATAATTGTTTGCTCATAGTTATCATCGAGGTAAACAATTCTGTAATCGGCCTTAAAGGGCCAGATAAACTGCATACCCCATATCGCATTGCCGGTGTCTTCTACGACAAATCCTTTGGGATTATATTCCTTGCGCTCTCCGCTAAATTCGCCTTTGTTAAAAGCAAATGTGGTGGCCACCGTGCCGTCTGCATTCAGGCGATAAGTTTCAACTGGGTTATAGGCGTCGGTTTCGATAAACGTAGGTATGTTGGCGATCACATACCAGTCGCCCATAAACCGATTGAGGTCGACGGCAT
>LICD01000367.1 GCA_001438145.1 OM182 bacterium BACL3 MAG-120619-bin3
TTCGGCAGCCACTTTGCGTACCATGCGCGCACGCCATATTATTGAGACGCAGCAATGGCAAACCCGTGAACTTAACGAAGAGCTCGATGCCAACGAATTGCTCGCGCTAGGCATGAGCGCAGCAGCGCTCAATCAATTCGCGCTCACTTCGAGTGTTGCGGAGCGATTATTACTCTTAGCAGACGCGAGCCCTCGCGATCAGAATCTCAAGATTATGTATCACGAGATCGCAGGTCTTGCCGAGCTAGGCAAGGCGCGCGCAGGGGCAACAGTCGACGTAAGTTTGCAGAAATCAGCTGTCGAGCATTTTACGAATGCTCTTGAAATAACAGCTACCCAGCGCTTGCCTAATGGTGCTGCGAATCCTTTAAAACCAGCACATGAGCTTGTTGGCGAGGCGATGCTCGCAAGCGGACAAACCGAATGGGCTGCCGAGCTTTTCGAAGAGTCTTTGCTGCGTATGCCAAGGCGCCCTCTCTCACTTTTAGGCGCTGCTCGCAGCCAAGCAGAGCTTGGCAACTCGGCAATGGCAGCTAAGCACTATGCCGAACTCGCTTTAGTATTAGCCGGTAGCGATCATGTCGCGTTGGCTGAGGCGCAGGCGTTTATTGCAAACGCCAATTAGCGCTGGCACAACTGACTCTTCGCGCCATTCCTCAAGCGCTTTTTGATAGCTAGATCTTTGCTCGCGACGTAACAAGAAAAAGGAGCGTATTATGTCCATAAAGAAAGAGCGCGAGTTGACGCGGCTCGAATCAGCGAGCGCCGAATTAGCGGTCGCGGGTAACGGACTGCTGAGCCGAAGACTCCTCCTCGGGCTTGGCCTAGGTGGCGCGGGGTTATCTGTGGCCTCTAGGGCGCTCGGCGCGGATTTCGACATACCTGCTTGGTCAAAACAGCCTGGCCCTGGCCCGAGCGGTTATGGCCAGCCTTCGCGATTCGTTACAGGCATTCAGCGCGACCCCGGCCGTGCTAATCCTCTTTATCCAGGAGGCGGCGCCTCGCGAACGCCATTGCATCAGCTTCGTGGCACCATCACACCAAATGGCCTGCACTTCGAGCGCCATCACGCTGGTGTTCCAGACGTCGATCCAACGCAGCACACGCTCGTGATCAACGGCCTAGTAGCGCAGCCTCTCGCCTTCGACTACGAAAGCCTTCTCCGCTACCCCATGGTTTCTCGCACACAATTTCTCGAATGTTCGGGCAATAGCGGTGCACTGTTTCGTGACACGGCGGTAGATGGCACAGCGCAGAGCATCAACGGCTTAGTGTCGTGCGCAGAATGGACAGGAATCCCACTCTCAGTCTTGCTCGACGAGGCAGGCGTATCTCCCGAGGCCCGCTGGATAAGCGCGGTCGGTGCCGATGCCGCTAGCATGGGTCGCTCGATACCATTGGACAAAGCCGTCGACGACGTTTTGGTCGCTTTATTCCAGAACGGCGAACCGCTGAGACC
>LICD01000368.1 GCA_001438145.1 OM182 bacterium BACL3 MAG-120619-bin3
TGAGCACCTAAAAAGCGTTGCGCTTGATGCATCGATTTGAATTTTCGCATGCCCCTCTCTCTCACTCTTGTAGGCTCGTGCGAAAGCTCACATCGATTGTTGGCGTACTGCGTCGTATCGTGAATCGTTTCAGGGATAAGCTCTCTATGAGCCACACCGTAACTTCTCAATTTATCTGTAACAATTGTAAACCTCCCCTAGTTAGTGACGTTCATAAATAGAGTTTCCTGAGGTTCATGTTTAGCCAGATATTCCCAGGGCGTCAGATCTTCCAGGGAGTCATGTGGCCGTTCTTCATTGTATTCGCGGACCCAGTTTTGGGTCAGGTCTCGTACTTCATCCAACGTCCTGAATACGTACATATTTAAAATCTCATCGCGGTATGTTCGGTTAAATCGCTCGACGTATGAGTTCTGAGTCGGTGTTCCAGGCTGAATAAATTCCAGCTGTATGTTGTGCTCTTCGGCCCACTCGGCTAAAGCTGTTGAAATAAATTCAGGCCCATTGTCCATCCGCAGCTTTTTGGGATAACCGCGCCAGGCAACGGCACGCTCAAGCACTCGAATCACGCGCAGTGCGGGCAGATTCAAATCAATCTCGATGGCCAGAGCTTCGCGGTTAAAGTCATCAACCAGATTAAACGTTCTAAAACGGCGCCCACAAAACAGGCTGTCGCTCATAAAATCCATCGACCAACAGTGGTTCGCGCGAGCTGGTACCGCCAGAGGTTCCGGATGACGAGTCGGTAACCGTTTCTTTCCTCTGCGGCGCCTGTTTAGATTAAGCTCACAATACAGTCTGTAGACACGTTTGTGGTTCCATACATGTCCCCAGCGCCGCAGAATCTTAAACAATTTACTAAAACCGTAAGCCGGATAACGCTCGACCGCCTCCTGCAGTTTAGCGATGACACCATCGTCACGGCTGGCATCAGGTGTATACCGGTACACTGAGTCGCTGATGCCAACCGCTCGACAGGCTAACCTTAAACTTGCTCCATGCACCTGACAGGCGTAATCAACAAGTTCGCGTCGAGCAGCTGGCTTTACAGCTTTTTTTCAATGATGTCCTTAAGTATCCTGTGCTCCAGGCTCAGCTCAGCAAACATCGACTTCAACCTGCGGTTCTCGTCCTCGAGATCCTTCAGGCGTTTTATATCCGATGCTTCCATGCCGCCATACTTTGCTTTCCAGTTGTAGTAAGTGGCATCAGAAACACTGTATTCACGACAAACTTCTTTTACCAGTCGACCGCCTTCGACTTCTTTTAATATTTTAACAATCTGGCTTTCCGTGTAGCGCGACTTCTTCATTTTTGGTTCTCCTGATTGAGGTATTTTACCCCGGAGAACTCTAGAAATGGATGCCCCTATTCTAAGGGAGGTTTACATATGTAGTTACCAATGTCAGGGTGACAGCTGCTGTGACCTAGCAAGGTAAAGCCATACTTCCTGTTAAT
>LICD01000369.1 GCA_001438145.1 OM182 bacterium BACL3 MAG-120619-bin3
AATCATCACCCCTGCGCTGATGGTTGGTGCATTCGTCGAGCGCATTAAGTTTTCATCGATGCTGCTTTTCTCGACTCTATGGACTCTGCTCGTCTACTTCCCCGTCGCCAACTGGGTCTGGGGTGGCGGCTGGCTGCAGCAAATGGGTCTTATCGACTTCGCTGGCGGCACGGTCGTGCATGTCACCGCAGGCATCGGCGCACTCGTCACGGCTCTCTATCTAGGCCCTCGCACGGGCTTTCTCACTGCACCAATGATGCCGCACAACCTGACCATGAGTTTCACCGGCGCAGGTATGCTCTGGGTGGGCTGGTTCGGCTTCAATGCCGGTAGCGCCCTTGCAGCTGACGGCAGCGCGGGAATGGCTATGCTTGTTACCCATCTGTCGGCGGCGACTGGCGCGGTCACGTGGATGGCGATTGAGTGGATTAAATACGGCAAGCCTAGTGGCCTCGGCGCCATAACAGGCATGGTCGCAGGTCTTGCGACAATCACACCGGCGTCGGGCTCGGTCGGCCCAGCTGCCGCCCTGCTCGTTGGACTCTCTGGTGGTGTTGTCTGCTACTTCTGCACAACGTACCTGAAACAGAAAATGCGCATCGATGATTCTCTCGACGTGTTCCCGGTGCACGGCGTTGGTGGCATCGTTGGCACTCTTCTCGCTGGCGTGCTTGTTTCGAGTGATCTCGGCATCTTCAGCGGAAACGGCTTGGCAGAAGGCATGACTATTGGCTCACAATTATTTATTCAAGCCTTTGGCATAGTCGTTGTAGCGCTGTTTACCTTTGTCTTAACCTTCGGGCTTCTTAAGCTCGTAAGCGCCCTTACCGGTGGTATTCGCGTGTCTGCCGAAGAAGAGCAGATCGGCCTCGATATTGTCGACCACGATGAGAAAGGCTACTCAATGTAGCTGCGCGTCATCACAAAAAAAGCCTCGCCGGATTCTCCCAGCGGGGCTTTTTTTTGCTTAGAGATTCTTGCACCGGAATTAATCGCTTCCCGCAGAAGGACTGCCGCAATCGAACTAATCGCTCTTTCGAAGGGTTGTTATCGCGTAGACTAATTTATTACCTTCGAGGTCTTCGAAATGAGTCGCTACAAGGCAAGTCGAGCGGCCGTCTTTAATTAATTCGCCGCGTAATCTAAAGCGTGGACCGAATACTGGGGCGAAATAATCGATACGCATATTGACAGTCGCAGACCATTTAAATTGTTGCTGCGAGTCGAATAAAGACCGCACGGTCCAGATAGAGATCATGTCTACATAGGTGCCGGTGAATCCGCCGAAGAGTTGATCTCGCGGATTAAGGAGATGGCTGGGAAGATGCGCCTCGACCTCAATCAACCCGCGTTCTTCGCGCAGAATTGACCATTCGCGCGATTCAAGTAAGTCGCCTGCATTGTGTCCTGGCTTTAAAAATATCGGTCTGTCGTCGTTCGCGTCAGTCATC
>LICD01000370.1 GCA_001438145.1 OM182 bacterium BACL3 MAG-120619-bin3
CAACAGAATGAACACGCCCATGACCGGTCCAGTTTCAAACCCGAGGGCGACCTGCAACAAACCGGAAGTAAAGAGTGACACCGCAGCAATTATGAAAACCATGCTGAACAGCTGACTGATAGAGAATAGCCCGAACACGAGCCAGCCTCGTTGGCGATAATTGACAACCAAATTTTTGCCTGTGGCAGCCGCATATTCTCCGCCGAATCGGAGGCCAGGATATTTCATCAAGCAGGCAAAAATTACTACCAGGGCCATACTCAGACCAAAATCGGCTCCCGCGCGCGTAGCTTGAACCAGGTGTGAGACGCCAACAGCAACGGCGGCGTATAGAAGGCCAGGGCCTAAGGAGGCAAATGCACGTGTAATTCGGTGAGTATCCAATATGGGTATTTATCAGCAGTACAGCGTAAAAATGATTTAGTGGGCTTAATGTGGGTGTGGCCGGCTGCCTATCTCTCCATTTCATGTTAGAGGGGAGATGCAACGGGGTCAAGCATCGCCTTCAACCGCTGCTTAGCCTGCAACCTCTCGATTATCTGCTTGCTTTAGCTGCTAAAATTATGCAAGTTGGATGCTCTAATCCATCGATTAACGTCATCGAGGCGCAGTATGACCCTTTCGCAGGAAGATGTAGAAACCATTGCTCAGCAACTGGAGCAAGCTGAGCAATCCCAGACCCAGATAGGCCATGTTTCCAAACAGTTCTCCGGCATGGACATGTCCGATGCTTATGCCATACAGCGTGCCTGGGTGGCACTTAAATTAGCATCTTCTCAGCGCTTGGTGGGATGGAAAATTGGGCTTACCTCGCGGGCAATGCAACGTTCGGCCGGCATTTCCGAGCCCGATTATGGGCAGTTGCTGGATAGTATGATCGTGCAGTCCGGCTCCAGGCTCGACAGTCATAAGTTTATCGTACCGCGACTTGAGACCGAATTGGCGTTTCAACTAAAGACTAGCTTGCAGGGGCCAAACTGTACCCTGACCGATGTACTCTCTGCTACCGAATGGGTAATGCCTGCACTGGAATTAATTGACGCTCGAATTGAAATTGAAGATGCTGAGACAGGCGCTCGGAGACAGGTGCTGGATACAGTCTCGGACAATGCGGCCAATGCGGCCGTTATTCTAGGCGGCAGACCTATGCGGCCAGACAAGCTGGATTTAGCACGGGTCAGTGCCACGCTCAACCGCAACGAGGTAATCGAAGACTCCGGCGTAGCTGCTGCGGTGCTTACACACCCCGCTCAGGGTGTAGCATGGCTTGCCAATAAAATCGCGGTCCATGGTGAAAGACTGGAGGCCGGCGCTTTGGTACTAAGCGGTTCCTTCACCAGTCCTGTAGCAGTGCGATCGGGAGATGTGTTCTACGCCAATTATGGAGAGCTCGGTGTTGTCTCGGTTGGGTTTGATTGATGTCCGGGCCACTGC
>LICD01000371.1 GCA_001438145.1 OM182 bacterium BACL3 MAG-120619-bin3
GCTTTAGCTGGGACGCCTGTGGCAAGCGCACGAGAGGTTTGAGGGTTGTACTGAAACCGCAGGGTCGCCTCGCCTCTAATCGGCACACTTAGCTCATTCGGAATAGAAAGCGCAAAGTCATACTCTAACGCCGACAGCGTTCGCTTGCGGTGTTCGGCGAGCTGCCAAGAAACTCCTCGTTCGAGCCGAGGATCGTCTAAAAAACTGCTCTGGCTCCCGCTGAGAGATTTATCGGCAGTCGGTGCGCAATGCGACAAAATAGCCAACATCACAACCGGTAACCCTAGGCGCATAAGCGTCGTGCTATTAGATTGACTTGTCGCCAACTTCCCGTGCCTCTGCTGCATCCTACTTTCCTCACGCTATGATTCATTCATCCTTAGCAAGTGTAGCGTTGTCTCCGCGTCATTGCAGCCAGCCCAATGAATCTCGCCCCCGCGTCTTTGCGTATGCAGGTACAATAGCGAGCAGCAACTCTCGATACGGCTCAGGATAATAATTACCCATGCAAGACGTTTTGATAATCGGCACAGGAATGGCAGCGACCGCGCTTGCGAGTAAGCTCGCGGGCAAAGCACGCGTTACGCTCATAGAAAAGTCGCGGGGGTTTGGCGGCCGCATGGCGACACGCCGGCGCGAAGGCTTTGAGTTCGATCATGGCGCTCAATTTTTCACTGCGCGCTCGACAGAGTTTACGCAGTTTCTCGCCCAGCCAGTTGAACGCGACGCGATACAGGAGTGGCAGCCACGACTCACAACACTTGAAGCTGGCCGCGAGCCCTACAAGCGCGAGTGGTTCGAACCTCATTTCGTCGCAACACCAAGCATGAACTCCCTTTGCAAAGAATCGTTGAAGGCAGTAGAAAATCATGTCGACATTATTCTTGGATGCGAAGTTGGATCTATCGAGAAAATAGACACTGGCAATGCTCCCTGCCGCTGGCGAGTGTTCGGCAAGCAGTTAGATTCAACGCAAGAGGTCTTAGGCGAATTCGACTGGGTGCTAAGCGCCGCGCCCTCTGCACAAACCGAAGCGCTTTTTACTAATACCGCCTTTAACCATTTAGACCGTCTTCGCGATGCAGTACACCTGCCCTGCTTTAGCTTGATGCTCGGATTCGATGCGTCGCCCAAGCTCAACTTCGACCTCGCGACAGTGAAGGAATCATCGGTGGCGCTTATAGTGGCCAATGCGAGCAAGCCTGGGCGAGCAGCGAGTCACTCGTTACTCGTACACAGCGATAACCATTGGGCCCGCAAAAATTTCGAGGGCGATCGGGCGGAAATACAGCAACAACTTATTGACGAAACTTGCTCACTGTTAAACTTAGACGCCGCCTCTATTGTGCACACCGACCTGCACGGGTGGCGCTATGCGAAGACCGAGATCGCCGCCGAAGAAGACTTTTTGCTTGATGACGAG
>LICD01000372.1 GCA_001438145.1 OM182 bacterium BACL3 MAG-120619-bin3
CCTTTAGCTGGGACGCCTGTGGCAAGCGCACGAGAGGTTTGAGGGTTGTACTGAAACCGCAGGGTCGCCTCGCCTCTAATCGGCACACTTAGCTCATTCGGAATAGAAAGCGCAAAGTCATACTCTAACGCCGACAGCGTTCGCTTGCGGTGTTCGGCGAGCTGCCAAGAAACTCCTCGTTCGAGCCGAGGATCGTCTAAAAAACTGCTCTGGCTCCCGCTGAGAGATTTATCGGCAGTCGGTGCGCAATGCGACAAAATAGCCAACATCACAACCGGTAACCCTAGGCGCATAAGCGTCGTGCTATTAGTTTGACGCTTAGCCAACTTCCCGTGCCTCTGCTGCATCCTACTTTCCTCACGCTATGATTCATTCATCCTTAGCAAGTGTAGCGTTGTCTCCGCGTCATTGCAGCCAGCCCAATGAATCTCGCCCCCGCGTCTTTGCGTATGCAGGTACAATAGCGAGCAGCAACTCTCGATACGGCTCAGGATAATAATTACCCATGCAAGACGTTTTGATAATCGGCACAGGAATGGCAGCGACCGCGCTTGCGAGTAAGCTCGCGGGCAAAGCACGCGTTACGCTCATAGAAAAGTCGCGGGGGTTTGGCGGCCGCATGGCGACACGTCGGCGCGAAGGCTTTGAGTTCGATCATGGCGCTCAATTTTTCACTGCGCGCTCGACAGAGTTTACGCAGTTTCTCGCCCAGCCAGTTGAACGCGACGCGATACAGGAGTGGCAGCCACGACTCACAACACTTGAAGCTGGCCGCGAGCCCTACAAGCGCGAGTGGTTCGAACCTCATTTCGTCGCAACACCAAGCATGAACTCCCTTTGCAAAGAATCGTTGAAGGCAGTAGAAAATCATGTCGACATTATTCTTGGATGCGAAGTTGGATCTATCGAGAAAATAGACACTGGCAATGCTCCCTGCCGCTGGCGAGTGTTCGGCAAGCAGTTAGATTCAACGCAAGAGGTCTTAGGCGAATTCGACTGGGTGCTAAGCGCCGCGCCCTCTGCACAAACCGAAGCGCTTTTTACTAATACCGCCTTTAACCATTTAGACCGTCTTCGCGATGCAGTACACCTGCCCTGCTTTAGCTTGATGCTCGGATTCGATGCGTCGCCCAAGCTCAACTTCGACCTCGCGACAGTGAAGGAATCATCGGTGGCGCTTATAGTGGCCAATGCGAGCAAGCCTGGGCGAGCAGCGAGTCACTCGTTACTCGTACACAGCGATAACCATTGGGCCCGCAAAAATTTCGAGGGCGATCGGGCGGAAATACAGCAACAACTTATTGACGAAACCTGCTCACTGTTAAACTTAGACGCCGCCTCTATTGTGCACACCGACCTGCACGGGTGGCGCTATGCGAAGACCGAGATCGCCACCGAAGAAGACTTTTTGCTTGATGACGCA
>LICD01000373.1 GCA_001438145.1 OM182 bacterium BACL3 MAG-120619-bin3
ACTCGGCGATGGACAAGTCGATTTCCGCTCGATGTTTTCTAAACTCGCCGCAAACGACTTCGAAGGGTGGGCGGTGCTCGAATGGGAATGCTGTCTTAAACATCCCGAGGACGGCGCACGCGAAGGCGCTGCATTTATAAAAGACCACATCATTCGAGTCACCGATCGCGCCTTCGACGACTTCGCCGATGCGGGGACTAATGACGCAGCCAATGCACGGATTCTGGGTTTAGACTGATGGCAAAACGAATTCGCTTAGGCATGGTGGGTGGAGGACAGGGCGCCTTTATTGGCGAGGTTCACCGCCTTGCCGCTCGCCTCGATAATCGCTTCGAGCTTTGCGCCGGCGCTCTCAGCGCCGACCCCGAGCGAGCGCGTGCGTCTGCTCAAGAGCTAGGCATCTCAGCTGATCGTGCGTATGTGTCTTTCGAGGAAATGGCACAAGCGGAATCGCAGCGTGAAGATGGCGTGCAGGCAGTAGCAATTGTTACGCCTAACCATCTGCATTTCGAGCCAGCTAAAGCGATGCTCGCCGCCGGCATTCATGTCATCTGCGACAAGCCACTAACCAGTGACTATGCCCAAGCGCAGGAGCTCGCAGAGATCGTGAGTAAAAGTGCCGCACAGTTTGCCGTGACCTATAATTACAGTGGCTACCCGCTTGTTAGAGAAGCGCGTCACCTAATCGCCAGCGGCGCACTGGGTGCGATTCGTTTAGTGCAGGTCGAATACCCGCAAGACTGGCTCGCGACCAATATTGAGGCCGAAGGTCAGAAGCAAGCCGAATGGCGCACCGACCCTGCACGTGCAGGTGCAGGCGGCAGTATTGGCGATATAGGCACACATGCGTTTCACCTCGCAGGATTCGTCAGCGGCATGCAGCCCACAAGCCTGCTCGCCGATTTAACGTCTTTCGTCCCTGGTCGTGTGCTCGACGACAATGCGCATATTCTGCTGCGCTATGCCTGCGGTGCACGCGGCATGCTTTGGGCGAGTCAGGTTGCAGTTGGGCAAGAAAACGCGCTGCGGCTTCGAGTCTATGGCGAGACGGGCAGCCTCGAATGGTTTCAAGAGAACCCCAATCAACTGCTTCACCGTCCGTTAGGCGCACCGATGCGCACGCTCACGCGCGGCGGGTCTGGACTGTCGACGGAGGCTGCCGTTGGTGCGGTCACGCGAATTCCAGCAGGCCACCCCGAAGGATTTATCGAAGGCTTCGCCACGCTTTACAGCGATTTCGCCGACTTGATCGAATCGACCGCGGTGACGGGCGGAGTCTCGGCGACTGCGTCTAATCAAGCTCGGCTTCTTCCCACTGTCGCCGACGGCGTAAAGGGTGTACGTTTCGTTGGAGCGGCGGTAGAGTCGATGGCGGGCGGCTCCGTATGGGTTGCGCTTTAGGCAGTGAGCGAAGT
>LICD01000374.1 GCA_001438145.1 OM182 bacterium BACL3 MAG-120619-bin3
ACCTTCTACGATGTCTAGCTCGTTTTCTAGTCCAGAACCGTCTTCGACTGTGATGACGCCTTCTTTGCCTACCTTGTCCATTGCCTCTGCAATGATGCGGCCGACTTCTTCATCGGAGTTCGCAGAGATAGTGCCTACCTGTGCAATCGCCTTAGAGTCGGTGCAAGGAGTTGAGAGCTTGCCTACCTCTAACACGAGCGCTGCAACAGCCTTATCGATTCCGCGCTTAAGATCCATTGGGTTCATCCCCGCAGCGACGGCCTTGAGGCCTTCGTTGAGGATTGACTGAGCAAGAACGGTGGCAGTCGTTGTGCCGTCGCCAGCGACGTCAGACGTCTGCGAGGCAACTTCTTTAACCATCTGCGCACCCATGTTCTCGAAACGGTCAGCGAGTTCAATTTCTTTCGCTACCGAAACGCCATCCTTTGTGACTGTCGGCGCACCGAAAGACTTGTCGAGGATGACATGACGGCCCTTGGGACCAAGTGTAACTTTAACCGCGTCTGCGAGAATGTTGACACCCGCGAGGAGTCTTTGGCGCGCGGGATCGCCGAATTTTACTTCTTTAGCCATGTTGAATATTCCTGTCTAGATAGAGGTTGTTCTTGGAAAACTCGAGCGCATAGCTCTTAGCTTTCGATAACGCCGTAGATCTCGCCTTCGCTGAGGATCAATAGTTCCTCATCGCCGATCTTGACCGTGTTGCTGGCGTATTTGCCAAATACCACGGTGTCGCCTACTTTTAAGTCGACCGGCTGCGTGTCGCCGTTCTCTTGACGCTTGCCTGGTCCCACGGCGATTACTTCACCTTGAGCAGGCTTTTCAGAAGCAGAACCGGGCAGCACGATGCCCCCTGCGCTTGTCTTTTCTTCTTCGGTGCGTCTTACAACAACGCGGTCTTGCAATGGGCGGATATTCATCTTTCGTCACTCCTAAATCAAAGGTCTTGATTGCCAGAATTGAAAAGGGCTACGCGGGGCTATGCCGTCGAGAAGCCGATCATCACTTACCAAGTGTCGACGCCCTGTGGCGGCGAGTTAGTAGATGAGTGCAAGATGGGGATTGGTGGCAGGAATTCAATGCCTAGAGGGCAAATTCTTTGCTAACTCAGCACCAATCAAATGGCCTGTTTAAAGGCGATCGCGGTTAGCACGATGGTGACTCGAAAATTCTTAGTAGAATTCTTCGAGATAAATTATTTAACTTATTGAATTTAATTGATTTTTTATTTATTTTCTTCGCTCGAGGAATGTGATGAGCGGGCTTTTTCATCCGCCTCACTCACCCCTTTATCCAGTGTTGTACTATCGCCCTCTCTTACAATCTCGCCCTCGATGATTTCACCCTCAGCACTCCCAGTGGCGCTGGTATCAAAACCTTGGTGCTCGCCGCTGA
>LICD01000375.1 GCA_001438145.1 OM182 bacterium BACL3 MAG-120619-bin3
GCCCGATGCGAACGGCGAGCCAAGTAAAACTTTCGCCGAAATCTTATGCCTAGGAGAGGGCGGTATGAGCTTCGTGAATTTGGATGCAATGAACGGCTTTGCTGCGCCCTCTTTCGATCCCGCCCCGCATCTGTGCGAGCAACCCCGCCTGCGCAAAATCGTGCTGCCCGGCGATGCCGGCAGTGCTGAGTAATCGGTCTTAAGAGGAAAGAAAGTGACACACTCAGCATTACGCGCTTTTCTGACCAAGGGGCTCGCCTCGACACTTCTGCTCCTCGCAGGTTGCACCGAGGTGACGCCTAGCTTCGTTGCTGATGCGCGGCCACAGAGGCTTTCGGAATGGAATCTTTTTGATCTAAACACGCAGCGTTTACAACCCTTGCCCATTGTCGAGGTAGTGAAACCAGCTAATCCACTTTTCACAGACTATGCGCATAAACTTCGCACGTTGTGGATGCCTGAAGGCACGCAGGCAACGCTTGTGAATGATGAGATCGACTACCCTGTCGGGACAGTGCTGAGCAAGACGTTTTACTATCCTGTCGATGACGCGGGCAATGTTATTCGCGTCGCCGATCAGGGCGCTCGTGAAATCAATCTCGCCGACTCTCGCCTCATTGAGACACGCGTCTTGGTGCGCCAAGAAGCGGGCTGGGATGCCCTGCCCTATGTGTGGAACGAAGAGGAAACTGAAGCTTTTCTCCGTGTCGCTGGCGCGAGTCGCCCACTGACTATGGTAACCGCGGCCTCACCCGAAACGCCCGCAACCCAGTTCGCTTATTTTGTACCCAATGAAAATCAATGCTCTGGCTGTCATACAACCGAACATCCAGACGGCGGTATGCATCCGCTGGGCGCTATAGCGAGCCAACTCACCGCCTCGTCGCATTCGGCGAGCGGCGAATTTCAGCCTCAGATAGAAACGCTCGTTGCACGTGGCTGGCTCGACCGCGCACCACAAGGCCCCGCACTTGATTCCTATGAAGATACTTCCCTTCCGATCGGTCAGCGTGCGCTTGCCTACCTTAATATGCAATGCGGGCACTGCCACAATCCAGACGGCGCGGCAGATACCTCTGGCCTTGTCCTCACCGGACGGCATAAAACCGCGGTAAGCATGGGCGTTTGCAAGCCTCCTGTTGCGGCTGGTGGCGGCGCTGGCGATCTGCAGTACGGCATCGTACCCGGCGATCCACGGATAGTTCGATCCTTCATTACCGAGTCGCCTCTGCCAAACCGGACGAAATGATGCCCGAGTTGGGACGCTCGCTTGTGCACGAAGAGGGGGTCGCGCTGATACGTGAATGGATAGGCACACTGACTGGAAGCTGTGACGAGCAGAGCGACAGTCGAATTGCAGGCGAGAGCGGCTTCGAGCCTAGTGTGGCGAAGAG
>LICD01000376.1 GCA_001438145.1 OM182 bacterium BACL3 MAG-120619-bin3
GCCCGACGCTAAAGGCGAGCCTAGCAAAACTTTCGCCGAAATCTTATGCCTAGGAGAGGGCGGTATGAGCTTCGTGAATTTGGATGCAATGAACGGCTTTGCTGCGCCCTCTTTCGATCCCGCCCCGCATCTGTGCGAGCAACCCCGCCTGCGCAAAATCGTGCTGCCCGGCGATGCCGGCAGTGCTGAGTAATCGGTTTTAAGAGGAAAGAAAGTGACACACTCAGCATTACGCGCTTTTCTGACCAAGGGGCTCGCCTCGACACTTCTGCTCCTCGCAGGTTGCACCGAGGTGACGCCTAGCTTCGTTGCTGATGCGCGGCCACAGAGGCTTTCGGAATGGAATCTTTTTGATCTAAACACGCAGCGTTTACAACCCTTGCCCATTGTCGAGGTAGTGAAACCAGCTAATCCACTTTTCACAGACTATGCGCATAAACTTCGCACGTTGTGGATGCCTGAAGGCACGCAGGCAACGCTTGTGAATGATGAGATCGACTACCCTGTCGGGACTGTGCTGAGCAAGACGTTTTACTATCCTGTCGATGACGCGGGCAATGTTATTCGCGTCGCCGATCAGGGCGCTCGTGAAATCAATCTCGCCGACTCTCGCCTCATTGAGACACGCGTCTTGGTGCGCCAAGAAGCGGGCTGGGATGCCCTGCCCTATGTGTGGAACGAAGAGGAAACTGAAGCTTTTCTCCGTGTCGCTGGCGCGAGTCGCCCACTGACTATGGTAACCGCGGCCTCACCCGAAACGCCCGCAACCCAGTTCGCTTATTTTGTACCCAATGAAAATCAATGCTCTGGCTGTCATACAACCGAACATCCAGACGGCGGCATGCATCCGCTGGGCGCTATAGCGAGCCAGCTTACCGCCTCGTCGCATTCGGCGAGCGGCGAATTTCAGCCTCAGATAGAAACGCTCGTTGCACGTGGCTGGCTCGACCGCGCACCACAAGGCCCCGCACTTGATTCCTATGAAGATACTTCCCTTCCGATCGGTCAGCGTGCGCTTGCCTACCTTAATATGCAATGCGGGCACTGCCACAATCCAGACGGTGCGGCAGATACCTCTGGCCTTGTCCTCACCGGACGGCATAAAACCGCGGTAAGCATGGGCGTTTGCAAGCCTCCTGTTGCGGCTGGTGGCGGCGCTGGCGATCTGCAGTACGGCATCGTACCCGGCGATCCAGATAGTTCGATCCTTCATTACCGAGTCGCCTCTGCCAAACCGGACGAAATGATGCCCGAGTTGGGACGCTCGCTTGTGCACGAAGAGGGGGTCGCGCTGATACGTGAATGGATAGGCACACTGACTGGAAGCTGTGACGAGCAGAGCGACAGTCGAATTGCAGGCGAGAGCGGCTTCGAGCCTAGTGTAGCGAAGAA
>LICD01000377.1 GCA_001438145.1 OM182 bacterium BACL3 MAG-120619-bin3
CCAAAATAAGAGAATAAGATAGAGTAAATAAAAGAGGAATCGCGACAGTAGCCCCTACTCTTTGATTGGGCACTGACAAGTTAATTCCCAATCCGCCAGTATTTTGTCCATGACACAATCAAAATTGTATAAGCGCCACCGATTCCAGCCTGAAATCATTTAATCTGCCGTCCTACTCTACCACCGGTTCAACTTGAGCCATCTTGACGTTGAATATTTAATGGCATAACTACGCATCAGGCACAGCGATTTTTAGGAGCGCATACAGCCGTATACAATTAATTCAATTTAGGTCGCCACCTAGTATCAGCTGATAACTACCGATATCTTAGGCAGCATGGCTTTGCGTCTTAGGAAAAGGCGGTGGAGATATAGAAAGGCCGGTTGGAGTTCTTCACGGTCTAAGAGTTAACTTGTCAATACCCAATGAAAATGATAAGAAGAAACCCGCCGCGATATAATTGCTGCCCCGTCTGATAGCTTATCCTGAAACGAACAGTCTGTAATAGCAGTACACTACCATCAGCAGGAATAAGCTGACGATACTGACGATGCTCCAGATTCTGATAATTCGCCCAGGCTGTTTATCTTTAGGGATCTCGTCGCTAAATATTGCACGATGGTTTAGAAGGGCCAGGAAGGGCCCAATGAAGAAGACAATGACCGATGTCATGTCCATGAATCGGGCAAAAGATTGCAGCAGGGTCTGAATAACCAGCAGGGCCGCAAGGCACAAGACTATCAGTACAACGTTATAGTAACGATCGCTGTGCCAGTCCTGTTCGGGGAGAGACTCTGAACCGATAGCCAGCGCCATTCGGGTCATGCCATCGGTAACCGTTAATGCGGTTGATAACATCACACACAGAGCGGTAATTGCCATCACATAATAACTCCAATCACCGATGACGGATGTGTAGACCTCCAGCAATCCGCGAGCAAACCCTGCGTTGTCGGCAGGCATTTCAACTCCACTTTCGAATAAAACTGCAGTGCCGAGGAAGAGAAAGAAAACGGCGAGTATGCAGCTGGTGATGTAGCCTACATTGAAGTCGAAACGTGATTCTTCTTTAGAAGCGCGGCGCCCCTCGCTCTCGGCCCTGGCTACCGTCCATAACGATTGCAGTATCGAGGCGTCAGTCGGTGAGGGCATAAACCCTACCAGAGCCACTATAAACAGTATCGTTGGTACATCCAGAGGGGGCAGAGCGAATGCGCTCACAGACCAATCCAATCGGTCTACGACCATCAGCATACAAACTGTGGTAAGCAGGGTAAAAAAGACAACGATTACTTTGATCGATTTTTCCAGCACCTTGTAATGCCCGGTCATCAACATGGCTGCAACGAGCACCAACAGAATGAACACGCCCATGACCGGTC
>LICD01000378.1 GCA_001438145.1 OM182 bacterium BACL3 MAG-120619-bin3
GATCAACAGACCGTAAGTAAGACCATTCATTGAAATTAAAATCGCTGTGTCCCTCTCTGTTTGACCCGAGTAAAGCGCAGTCACTCCGACGACAACACTAATGCTCGCGCCCATTAGAGCTGCTTCGCAAATGGTGTCTATATAATTTGGCTTTGCAGATAAAAAAAGTGATGCACCTATAACGGATAAATGAATAACAGCGACTTCTATCGAGAGATAAGGATCAATTCCGGCAGCAATGTCCATGACAAACAAGTAAAGACCCCAGAATATAAGCAGTAAAGTGAGTAATTGTATCGTCGAGATAGAGTCGATAGTTTCTGTTTGCTTTTCTTGACGGGCAAAATATCCGAGCATAGATACGATGCCGCCATAAAGGATAGTCAGTAGCATAATAGCTGAAGCCGGATAAACCGAGGTAAAGTTCGTAAATAGAGCCATTCCCGTAGCTCCTACAACGCTTCCAAGCAGACCTATTGGGATGCCCAGTGCTAGCCAAACTTCTGACCAATGCCGTTTGCGAAAGTAAGAAGCTGCTATCTGTGTGCAAAGCACTGGTAAGAGAACAGCGATTAAGCTGATCGGATCAATTAAGAATGACATCATTTTTAATTTTCATATCGAATACTTGTGGTTTTTATCTACTAAATGGCAATGCTGCTTCTTTGCTGAGTCGCGAGCGTGAGAGTCTAAGTAGGTGCTAAATATGCGCCCCAGTAACCTATAATATAACCCTATTTATCACCTCCTCCAACACAACCCCTCGATAGCCCAGCATAACCCTCCACAGCCCCGTATCGACTGAGCTGCAGAGCTTCTGAATCACCAACTAAGGCTTACCTACAGGGGTAATGATTTCCGCCTATTACCATTAAGCTAAAAATCGAATAGAATAAGGTTATTAATAGGGCTAATTGTGTTCAGTGGATCTTCTGAATAGGATTTTAGGTTTGGATCGCGCCGTCGGGAGTTACCTCATGATTTTTTTGCCGCGATACGTTTTAAATGGCGATCGCTTGCGTTTTTTTATAAAGAATTCGGCGGAAATCCTATCGTTGATATTATTCTGTATAGCGGCTTCACCATCAATTGCATCTGAAGCTATCATCACTTTAGATGACAGGATCCAGATCTTTGAAGCCTGGGTGGAGACAACTAGACGAACTCAATCATTGCCAGGAATATCAGTAGGAATAGTTCATAAAAATAAGTTAGTGTATGCAAATGGGTTCGGAGAAGCAGATCTTACAAGTGGAGCACCGATCACACCTGATTCTTTATTTGCAGTTGCATCGATCACAAAGCCATTCACAAGTATTGCGATTATGCAGCTTGTGCAAGAAGGGATAGTAGATCTTAATGAGCCAATAGTTGATGTTAT
>LICD01000379.1 GCA_001438145.1 OM182 bacterium BACL3 MAG-120619-bin3
TCTGAAACTGCCGCTCAGGCTTGGTTTGGCGATCCAGAGTATCAAGCGATTGCAAAGCACCGTCGTGCAGGTACAGACACGCAGTTCATAACGATGGTCCACGGATTGCCTGCAAGATAGTTAATCAGGCCCGTTAGTGTAATTGTTATTCCGTAATGTGGTTTTATTACTACTTTTTTCAATTCATTGCCTCATATTTAAATAATATTGCCACATATAATAACTATTGTACCTCGATCTGTTTAGAATTCAGTGATAACTGCGCATCGATCAGATATCGCGAAGAGCTTCTGAAAGAGAGCAATCAATAAACGTAAGGGAAGTCATAATGGATAGAATACTGAGTGTGCTGGTACTCTTACCCGCCGTTTTATTTTTAGTCACCGGCCTGCGCTGGCTGATAGATCCTGCCGGAATCGCACCCGAATTCGGGCTCGTACTGGGCGAGGGCTTAGGGCTCAGTTCGCAGGTGGGCGACATGTCGGGCTTTTTCCTCACTCTGGGTATTTGTATGTTGGTGGCCCTTGTAAGTGGGCGCAGCGCCTGGTACGACCTGCCAGCGCTGTTGCTGATGTTGACTGCAGTCGGTCGCGTGATCGCCTGGCTGTTACATGATGCGGCGTTAGCATCGCAGATCGGGGTAGAGGTTGTGGTCGCAATGATTCTGCTTGTCGCTTCCCGTCGCCTCGCGCAGGAACCCTGAACCGTGACGGTTAGCCGATTTTTCCGCAATACAATTATCGCGCTGGGGCTGCTTGCGCCAATGGGTTTGCTGGCGGAGGGTTCAACATCCCTTATAAAAGACCCCAATACAACAACGGTTGAGCGGCCCAATATCGTACTGGTATTGGCCGATGACCTCGGCTTTACCGATCTCGCCTCCTACGGCAGTGAAATTAGCACGCCCACTATCGATGCGCTGGCACGGCAGGGCGTGAGCTTTACCAACTACCACACGGCGGCCAACTGTGCGCCATCCCGGGCCATGCTGCTCACCGGCGTTGACGCGCACCTTGCTGGTGTGCCCAATATTCCGGAGATGCTTGCACCGCAGCAGCAGCGCCACGCGCACTACCAGGGCGTGCTCGGTAGTAATGTAGTGACCGTGGCCACCCTGTTGGAGGGAGTCGGGTATCACACCTACATGGCGGGCAAGTGGCACCTGGGCGCAGGCCCCGGCAAGCTCCCCAGCCAACGCGGTTTTGAACGTACTTTAGCCCTGGCGGATTCCGGAGCCGATAACTGGGAGCAGCGGCCCTACATTCCTTTGTATGACAAGGCCAACTGGTACGCCGACGGCGAGGAATACCAGCTCCCTGAAGATTTCTACTCTTCGCGCTTCCTGGTGGATAAGACCATCGAGTTCATCGACAG
>LICD01000380.1 GCA_001438145.1 OM182 bacterium BACL3 MAG-120619-bin3
TGCCACTCAGTCCATGCGCATTGCGCAGTAGGGTGGTTAGCTGCTGCGAAATCGTCTCGATGTTAGCCTGTTCGGTGAGGCTTAGTTGGATTTGAATATCGGAGCGCGCCTGATTGCCCTGAATGCTGCGCATAGTGTTAAACGGCATAATCACGAGATCGTCTTGGCTGAAGCCCATGAGATCGCCTTTGGGCTCGAGCAGGCCAACCACCTTTAGCCATTCGCCACCAATCTCGACAAACTCGTTCACCGGATTCTCAGGCAGGCTCAGGTTTTCCCTCACTTTTTCGCCGATCACGACAACGCGGCGCCGAGTCTCGTTGTCGCTTTGTGCGATAAAACGCCCCACGCGCATATAAGACTGCGAGACATCTTGAAACGCATAGGTCGTGCCGAATATTTGACTGAAGGCAGTTTGTGAGCCGTATTTTACTTGTGAGGCACGGTTGGCATACAAAATCGGTGTGATGGAGGCGATACCGTCGGCACGCTTCTCGATGAGTTCCAGATCGTTAGGGGTAAGCCGCGCTCGAATCCCCTTCATCTGGTCTTCTAAAGGCGTGTAGGACTCAATGGTTAAGCTGTTGGATCCGAGGCTCGAAAAAGTGTCGCCAATAAACGCACTCATGCCTTGGGTTACTGAGACAACCGCGATGACGCTGGCCACGCCAATCACAATGCCTAGCGTGGTAAGAAAGCTGCGAAGCCCATGCGCGAAGATTGATACGAAGGCGGCGCGTGAACTCTCGAATAAGGCGAAAAACATTAGCGGGTTGCCTCCGCTAGTCTCTCGTTACTCGAAGGCGACAGGCGCATCCCGCTATCGTGGGCAATAATGCCGTCTTTCATTTCGACGACTCGGTGGCAATGCTGTGCGATCTCATCCTCGTGTGTCACGACGATAAGCGTCTGTCCCTCGGAGTGGAGTTCGTCGAATAGCGCCATAATTTCAACAGTGGTCTTCGAATCCAAGTTACCCGTGGGTTCGTCAGCTAAGAGTATCGAAGGCGCTGTAACGAGCGCGCGAGCGATCGCGACGCGCTGGCGCTGGCCGCCCGAGAGTTGGTTCGGCAGGTGATCAACACGGTCGCTCAGACCGACGCGGGCAAGCGCTTCGAGCGCGCGTTTCTTGCGCTGCCCATAGCCAATATTGCGATAGATGAGTGGTTGCATGACATTGGCAAGGGCCGTCGAGCGCGGCAGCAAATTAAAGCTCTGAAAAATAAAGCCTATCTCCAAATTACGAATCTCGGAGAGTTGGTTTTGGTCGAGCGTCTCGACATTTTTCCCATTGAGGTGATACTGGCCACTGGTTGGTTTGTCCAAACAGCCGAGGATGTTGAGCATCGTTGATTTGCCTGAGCCAGAGCTGCC
>LICD01000381.1 GCA_001438145.1 OM182 bacterium BACL3 MAG-120619-bin3
CAAGATGAACTCGGCGCACTGACCGACAGTATCAACCACATGGCCGACTCGTTGCAGTCGATGCTAGAAGCTAAACGCCAGTTGTTACTCGCAATAAGCCATGAACTACGCACCCCGCTTACGAAAGCGAAACTGCGGCTCGAGTTCATGCCAGACAGCATTGAGAAGCAAAAACTGCGCGAGGATATCGACGAAATAGACCACTTAATCGGCGACCTCATTGAGGCCGAACGACTGAATGACGAACACACTGCGCTGTCTGCCGAACCGGTTCAGCTTGCAGAGTTCGTGGAGTCTGTTGTTGACCAATACTTTAGTTACGAAGGGGGGCTTGAGATTGTTCTGCCTTCTGAGGATCGTGAGTTTGTCATCGACAAACTGCGCATACGCTTACTCTTAACCAATCTACTTAACAATGCGATACGGCACGGCCGTGACAAACCCCTACGCGTCGAAGTTATTTTTCACGAGGGCAGCGCTTCTCTCGTTGTTCAAGACAACGGCGAAGGCATTGGTCCCGAGCACATTGATCAGGTCTGCGAACCCTTTTACCGCGCAGACAGCTCGAGACAACGCAACACAGGCGGGTTCGGTTTAGGCCTTTACCTCTGGTCTTATTGCCCAAGCCCATGGCGGCTCGCTCGAAATCGACAGCGAACTCGGCAAAGGTACCCGCATTAGCATACGCCTGATGCAGCGTCCGCCGCAGATCAGTGCCGAAGACGCCTAACGAGCAGCAAGCTCTCGTCGGCGCCGGGCTCGCGTCAAACTCATAAAGAGTGCTATCACTGTCAGCAGCATAGGAATAGCTGCTGTATTAAACCATTTTAGATTCGAGCCTAGCGCTTCGATATCGGCCGTCAGCTGAAACTGCACATCTCGAAGGCTGCGCCGCGTGTCGAGCAGCTCGGCGTTGAAGCGATCAATTTCGGTTTGAATCTCCGGCGTTAGCTGACCCAAAAGTTGACCACCCTCGTCTGTGTTAAGCGCCGCCAACTGCTCCTCGGTTTCGGCAAGTCTTTCGAGTAGCGCCGCTTCTTCAGTGCGCAGTCGGTCATCGGCTTCGCGCTGCAGCTTTACAACGCGCTCAAAAGGGCGAGAGTAACGGCCGCGACTGCGTATGCTGACGAGGTCTGCGCCGCCACTAAGATTGTCCAGCGCGTTAATGACAAAATCACCATTGTTCGCATAAGGCTGCGGAATTCGCTGCCCCATAAATTGGGCCACCTGAACCCAAAGTCTATCGGTTAACACATCAGTGTCTGCGAACAGAAGAATGTTGGTCTCACCGCTCGTTTGCGAAAGATGGGCTTCGATTGTATCGCTGTCACTGCTCGCCTTTTCGATGCGAGCTTCACCAGAA
>LICD01000382.1 GCA_001438145.1 OM182 bacterium BACL3 MAG-120619-bin3
CATAACTGGCAGGCCAATAATCCAGCCCATGTAAGAGGAGGCCAGCCCAAAGGGCTCTCCGGCCAATGACCAAATCACTGCAGATCCCCCTCCGCAAAGCATACTCCAGTATGCCCCCTTCGCTGTAGTCCGTTGCCAGAACAACAGCCCCAACATTGGAAAGAATAGACCTGCTGCACCGAATGTGTAGGCGTAGAGAATTAACTCCAACACATTAGGAACTCGATACGCGAGCCCGATAGCGAGTATGCCGAATACGATTACTGCGATGCGCGCGACACGGACAAGTTCTCTATCACTCGCCTCCGGTTTGAGCCTCTTTCGATAGATATCATTGACAAAAATAACGACCGGACCCATTAGCATCGAGTCAGCAGAGGACATCACCGCGGCCACATACGCTGCGATCACAATACCGGCAATTCCTGATGGCAGTAGCTCTAAGATGATCATGGGAGTAGCCATCTCTGGGTCTGTGATTTCTGGCAGTAACATCCGCGCAATCATACCGATTAACGTGCTGCCGATAGCAAAAAGAGGCCACTCGATTGGCACACCTGTGAGGAGGAAGCTTCGGCGTGCAGTTTTTTCGTCCCGGGCAGCGATGATGCGCTGCATCCCTGCTATTGAAATAAACCAAACAGGAAATACCGCAAAGAACCACTCGGCGATCGTTCCCCATCCTGCCGCGCCCCATTCGACCATAGAAGCTGTTTCGGGGTCGGACTCAAAGTGCGCAACAATACCTTCCCAGCCTCCTACTTCAATGAGACCAATCGGCACCGCGATGAATACGATCCCCACCATAAGGACCACCATCTGGAACACATCGGTGAATATGACTGCTTTAAGTCCACCCATCGCGGTGTAGGCTAGGACGATTGCGCCAGATGCAATAACAGCTAGTGTTAGGTCAACGCCCATGGTGACTTGCACGAGTTTAGCGCCGGCGATAATCTGCCCGCCAACGAATGTAAACCACGCAAGCCCGATAACAACTGCAGCGATGGTTCCCGTACGGCGATCGAAGCGCGCTTCAAATAAATCCCCCGTAGTCAGCCCCTTTACGGCGTCCGCCCAACGTTTAACTTTTGGCACCATGAAAAAGGAAACGATGATGATGCTTAACCCAGAGATCGCGATAAACCATGAGCCGGCTATCCCGAGTGTAAAGCCGAGCCCGCCCATCGCTATGCTAAAGCCTCCTCCTATGTCGGTTGCAGCGGTGGAGGCAGTCGTTTGTATTAGGTTCATATCGCGATCGGCGGCCAGGAACGACTCGCTGTCTCCGCCTTCTTTTTCTGAGCGTGCGACTCTGAGACCTATTCCAATTAGGACAATGAAATAGATTCCCATCGCGAGTAGGTCT
>LICD01000383.1 GCA_001438145.1 OM182 bacterium BACL3 MAG-120619-bin3
ACCGTTATTGGGGACAAGCGACTTCACGTTCTCGATACCTAGGTTAAGACCGTCGCGGTCGGCGACTTCTTGCCAAGTAAATTTGTCGCCGGCCAATAAGGCCTCGGTTGTGTTGCTAAACTGCCAGAGCTGATACCGGCTGGTAATAGGCAGCTGCGTGCTCACCCAGTCGACGGTTTTGACCACGCGCTGCCACTTGGGCGCCTCGCGTTTGCGTTCGTCGCTCATGTTGCGCGTACGAATAATATTCACCAGCGTTTCGTCGAGCATGCTGGTCGAGCTATCGACCAAAATAAGGATGCGCTGCCCGCCAAGAAAAAGACCCGTTAGATACTGGCGACTGCCATCGCCTAAAAACTGACGAACGCTGTTGCCCTCTTGATCGAGCGCACTCGCCTGCAGGCGCAGGAGTTCTTCTTCGAGCGCTTGCACATCGGCGCGCAGTTTTTCGATGCTCTCGACGGTTGCGGTACTCGAGTTTTCGAGCGCAGCAAGCTCTTGCAGAAAAGTTTGCAGCTGCTCTTGAATCTCGCGCGCAAGCCCCTCGGCGGTGACTACCTCTAAACTTACGTCGGCAACGGTATTACGAATTCGTTCGAGATTAAGCGCGCCCTCTAATACTTCTTCTTCGAGCAGACTCACCTCGGAGGCGATACTGGGATCGACTGTGACAGCCGCCACCGTGTCGGCGTGGTCGAGAATAAGGAACAGTAAAATCACCGCACCAAAACCGCAGAACATCACGTCGAGAAACGCAAGGCTCAGCGGGCTTACTTGTCTTTTCTGTGATTTAGTCTGCGCCATTGTTTAGCTTTTTAAGATTAAAAGTTAGCGTGCCTAGGGATTCGTCTACCGTTGTTGACTCGCTGCCGTCGAAGCTCAGCGTAAGCTCGTCGCCTTCTTTTAATACGAGCTCGGCAGTGTCTGCGATGCGCTCGCCGTTAATGCGTAAGTTTTTAAGCAGCGCGTTTGCCTGCACACCCTGCGCGGTTGCGCTGAGCTGAGCGTGGGGGCTGCGGGCGGCGCGGTTTTTATCAGCGTGATTCTCTAAAGCGTGACTGTCCCCAGCGGGGCTTTTTTGAGAGCGGCTTTCGTTAGAGAGAGCAGGCTCACTAGCGCTTGGTGATTTTGGCAGCGACGCCGAGGCAGCGCGGGTGAGCGCAAGCTCTTTACGCAGACTGCCCGCACCGGAGCTAAGAATCTGATCGCTATGGGCAAGGCTGCTCGCTAGATGCTGCTCGGCATTACTACTCGTTACTGGCGCGACGCGCGCAAGCTGTGTTTTTAGGCCGGGCAATTCGCTCAGCGTTGAGCAAAGTACTATCTGTACGTTTTTGCTGTTCGCTACACGACTGACCATGGC
>LICD01000384.1 GCA_001438145.1 OM182 bacterium BACL3 MAG-120619-bin3
TTTTACTTGCATTAAAACCCCAGTTTGTATTGTTTAGTCTGGGCATATCATGACGAAATCCAATTGAGTATCTGCTTCCTCCAAAATTGCCTGCGCCCATTCATAGTGATCACATTTATAGCAATCTGTTTATGAATTCAGATTTTCATACACTGCTGCTTCAAAGTCTTTCAACATAGCTATCGCATGGGTATCGTAAAAAGGTAACACCTGGGTACCGATTACCGCACAAAGATCGTTTTCACGATCTATCCAGAAATAACTGTTAAACAGGCCCGCCCAAGATGCAGTGCCTTTGGGTCTCCCGGATTCGGTTTGCGCTTGGTGAAGTAAAAAACCTAGCCCCCATTTTGACGGGGTGCCAAAGCCCATATCGAAGTCGTTACTCAAAGTTGGCATTAATGTTGTGCCGGGTGTGACAATTAAATCACCGATATTATTTTCGAACATCATATCAACAGTATAAGGTTGCAAGATCGCCGCACCGTCCAATGTACCTTGATTGAGTATTGCACGCATGAATCTAAGGTAGTCTGCAATGGTTGAACTTAAACCGCCGCCACCAGATACGGGTTCGCCTAAGTGCGGAATTACTGTTAAACCAGATACCTGTCTAGAGTGGATAGCAGCGCGCCTAGCTGTTTTTTCCTCAGGTACCTCGTAGAAGGTGTCTTGCATTCTTAAGGGAGAAAAAATATGATCACTGAAGTAAACGTCTAAACTCTTACCGCTCAAAGTCTCGACGACTACGCCCGCCCAATCAATACCAATGCCATACTCCCAGCGCTGTCCGGGCGAAAAACCAAGCGGCGCCATCATGCCATTGCCACCATCAGTGAAGAAGCTGTCCAAATTTCCATTGGCGACGTTTTTCAATCCATTAGCATTCCATATCTCATATACATAACCAGAGGTATGAGTAAGCAATTGTCGGGTGGTAGGTATGGATTCGGGTGAGACGAGCATTGGCTTACCCTCATCATCAAAGCCGCTCAAAACCTTAAGCCTGTCTAAATCAGGGAGATAGGTGGTAATCGGTGCGTCCAGATCAATCAGACCTTGTTCTACCAACTGTAGAGTTGCAACGGTAGTAATCGCCTTAGTCATAGAAGCAATGGCGAAGATAGTATCTGTGGTCATTGCCTGAGTTTCATCAAGACTACGCAACCCAGCGGCGCCCATATACAAAGTGCCATCTGCATTAGCGACGCCCGCAACCGCGCACGGAAGATCTCCACTAGCAATATACCTACTTAAGATTTCATCTATATTTTTCATAATTACAAGTTTATATTTTCGAGTATGCCTATTGGTCCATAATAGTATGTACTGGCAAAATAGGGAACCTTTCTG
>LICD01000385.1 GCA_001438145.1 OM182 bacterium BACL3 MAG-120619-bin3
TGGCGAAAGCAGATATCAGCGACCCATCGAAGTTTGCGGAACCTTACGAGAGTGAAGAGACGACGCATTTCTCGGTAGTAGATAAAGACGGCAATATGGTAAGCATGACCTATACGCTAGAGTTTGGTTACGGCTCTGCGATTGTCGTCGCTGGCGGAGGTTATCTTCTTAACAACGAAATGGGCGACTTTAATGCAATGCCAGGTGTGACCAACGCCCGTGGTGCCATCGGCACTGCGCCAAACCTCGTAGCACCGCAAAAGCGTATGTTGTCGAGCATGACACCGACAATTGTTGCGAAAGATGGTAAGCCTGTTTTTACCGCGGGAAGCCCCGGCGGCAAAACGATCATCAATACAACCATGCAGCTTATTCTTAATGTGATAGACCACGAGATGAATATCGCCGAATCGGTTGAGGCAGGTCGTATTCACCACCAGTGGCTGCCCGATGTCACCAGCATCGAAGACCGCGCTGTGTCGGCGGATTCGCTGCGGATGTACGAGGGGCTCGGGCATCCCGTTCGCGTCCGCGGTGCACAAGGTGCCGCGATGGCGGTTTACCACGATCGCGAGGCGGGCCTGCTCCTAGGCGCCTCGGACTCGCGGCGCGGCGATGGCGCGGCCGTAGGTTATTAAGTCCTATTCGCCCGGGTGATAAACCCGCTCCAGATTCGCATCGACCTGCTCTGGATAGAACAGCACATCGCGGAAGCGGCCTTCGGTATAGAGGGCCGCTTGGTCGTCGAAATGCGGCGATGTAGGATCGCTGCTTAGCCCGCCAACCGTTACCGCTTTCGCGCGTACTTTTTCACCAAACTCTACTGCCGCCACAAAACTATTGCCGCTCGTGCCGTATAGTAGATTTGTGCCTGGATAGCTGCGACTGCCAAACGAGGCTAGCGAGCCCCAGCGCGCAGAAGCAAAGGCAACCGGTAAGCTAGGCTTGCTGTCATCAAATTGCTGCACGATAGCGCCGTCATTACGCTGATAGCGGTTGATTTCGCCCCACGGCACCTGCCAACTCCCAAAGCCATCTGTCAGCATCGCCATCGCGTTCTCAAGTGCAGTAATGCGCTGTTCATCTGTGATGTTGCCGGCAAGATAGTCGTAGATATCACTGTTCTGCGCCGCGGCCAGCGGGCGCGCCGCGCGCATTAATTCCTCGCCCCAATAGACCGCGAGCGATGTCTGGGTTGAGTCGAGCCCAAATTGCGTGTCCCATCCCTCTAAATGGGCAATCGCCTCACGGGTCTCGCGGGTTAAGGCAGGGTCGCCGCCTAACGCTATAAGCGCGGGCAGTAGCGGATCGAAAGCGACGAGCGCAGGATCGTAAGCG
>LICD01000386.1 GCA_001438145.1 OM182 bacterium BACL3 MAG-120619-bin3
GGTTTTTAAACGATTTCATGAACTGGGATATTGATAAGACCGAGTATTACCCCCCTGATTGGTCCTGGTTTGCCTGGGTGGAAACTCAGGCTTGGGGTGGGCTTGTGTACAGGTTTGAGGCAAGAGACATTGGTGAACGGTGTAGGCTACGCACGCGCTATGCTGGTGGCACGACCATTACGGGTTATGTGGACGAAGTAGAGGACTCATGTTCAATAAATGGCCCTGTCTACGCGATCAAAATCCGCGGCACGTTTTAATCCATACAGACAATTAATGTCTAAGTGAGGAGTTAAAATAGCACTGTGGAATAAAACCAGCACAGGGATTTCCCAGATGCGATACGTATATGGACGAGTATGCATACCCGCTGCTGACCAATATGATTATCTTACTGTCCTTAATCAGTTGACCACTACACCTCGCTAATCGCTATTGTGTGCGACCGAAAGGTTTCTAGCAAATTAGTGGCGATTCAGGGTTTTATTTCAGCTGTACTTTCAGTACTTTTTCTCAACGTTGCGCGATTTTACAGCACTTAGCTCTTTAGCGATCAATGTACGCAAAATCTAGATGTAAGCAACGGCGGTTGCGAGCCCCCGCTACCACAAACACTTCCCGTAACTTCCGAGAAGACTTCTAAGCCCACTATTTGTGGGCTTTTTTGTGGCTGTTGATCCGCTGAGCGCTTGAGACTTTCGCTAATATATCGTAATTTTGACGGTATATCTGACGGTATATCTGACGGTACATCTGACGGTATATCTGACGGTACATGGTGGCTACATCATTTTTATACCGTCAACTTGGAGAGGCCTTTAGCAAAAAGTTCCGCAAGTAGCCCGAGAAGAGTTCTGCAATTGAGTTGGCGGTTATATTGAGTGGGAAGCGTAATTCTTGACGAAAGAAGGTTAGGGATTTGATGGCTAACGTGGCTGATGTGGCAAACTAGCCTCGTGTCACCACATGTCGGCGAATAGATAAGTACCGATAAACGAAATGACAACGTTCATTCTATTATTCATCTGATCAGCAAGGGCTAATTGGCGTGCTTGCCTAAGTTCGAAGCCCACAAATATTAAGGAGATAACGACTGCTGCTGAGCTGATTAGGGAAATTACACGCTCTGTCATGGAGATATCCATAAAAAGGTTAAAGGCTCTTTAAATTCGCAGCCTTTCCCCAACACATTTTGGGTTCAAGCATGCATCCTCACAAAAATTTAGCCTTGTTCAATTATTCGAATTATATTCAGAAATTAGAGAATTAGCTAATGCCGTAGTTATTTGTGTTGTAGATAAATGTCATCCCAATTCTTGCTCTTTTTGCGGCGGGA
>LICD01000387.1 GCA_001438145.1 OM182 bacterium BACL3 MAG-120619-bin3
TTCGAGCGAGCTGAGCTAGCTGCAAGCGGGAATGGTAAAAAAGACGGCTCAGTTGATTCTGCTTCTGCAAATCAACAGCAATCAGTACTAAATTCGTTCACACCTCGTAGCGCCTTACGCCAATTGCAGGCTTTTAAGGGATTAAGTAATGAACAAGCCGCGCCACTGGCAGATGTACAATCTATAGAGGTGAGCTCACTCAAAAACACCACTCAATCTGAAGCATCGATTGACTCGGCAATGGCCAAGTTCGACGTCGACAGATTCAATGAAGAAGTTGGAAAGATAGTTAAAAATCAATTAGTTAACTCATTTACTGGGAAAAATATCTCCGTTAAAATGCTGCTCTCGCCAGAATCCTTAGGTCAGGTAGAAGTCGATTTATTATTCTCAAAAGATTCTGAGATTCAAATCACGCTTAGAACTGAAAATGCGGAAGTTGCTAAGCTTATGCAAGCAAACGCAACCGTTTTACGTGATCAACTCGCTATAGAGCATAAGGGCATTGTGGCCCTGAACATTAATGACTCTAGGACTGCCGAATTTGGTTTCCAAGGGAATCAAAGGGATGAGGCTAACAGAGAAAAATATAGTGTATTTGACGAATCTGATTCGGGAGAATCAAACAATGCTCTTGAAAAAAGCTCTATTTCTGGAGATGGTTCAAATTCGCTAATTGATACATTCGCTTAAAATCAGGGTTAGTCATGGCTAAGGATAAAGACGTCGAAGAAGGCGCTGAAGAAGGGCGTAGTAAAAAAACGCTTATAATCATTATAGTAACCACGCTACTAATATTAGGCGGAGGTGGTGCCGGAGTATACTTTTTCCTTCTGTCCGGAGACGATGAAGGCATGGGCTCAGATGATGTCCTGTCGGCCGAAAGAGCAGAAGCGGCGACATTGATTGCCGAACCAGAGATAGGCGAAACCCTGTATTATGAGTTGGACAATTCTTTCACAGTTAATATCCTCGATTCAGGCAAGATGATGCAAGTAAAGCTTGCGCTTCGCACACCTTATGGGAAAGAGATGATGGACAAAATCGTGGCGCATGAGTTTGGTATGCGTGCTGCGTTGCTTGAAGAGCTCTCAAAAATTTCGGAGGAGAGGATAACAGCTATAGATTTTAGAAAAAGCGCTGCAGAGGAGCTACGCCTGATTGCCAACTCGGTGTTGGAAGAACAAAAAATTTATAGCGGTATTGATTTAGTGCTGTTCACTGAATTTCTAGTCCAATAAGAAGCGATAGATACAATGACTGAAGAAAACGTCCAGCTTACAGATAAAGAGTTAGAAGCCTTAAAAGATGCGCAGAACCAAAACC
>LICD01000388.1 GCA_001438145.1 OM182 bacterium BACL3 MAG-120619-bin3
AGTACATAGTATCTTGGGTGAACGGTTAGATTTTTTTCCGTCTAATTGTTAATAAGTACCTCAAAAATATACAAGGAGGAAAGATAATGAGAAAAGCTATTTTTTTAATTTTGACTTTGGCAGCTCCAAGCTTTGCGATCGCGGATCACCATGCGCTTACATTGGAGGCAACTCAGGCCGAAATGGCTTGGCAGATAACCTCGATCGATCTGACATCTGACGAATCTGTTATCACAGTAGAAAGGGAGTCTGATGAAGGTGGCCGAACATACGTAAGTTACCATTTAAGTTATGACAGTAATGGAAATGGTGGTACTTATACTGCAAATGCTCGCGGATATGTTGACGCCAATACTATAACTTCAGCATACGCTGCCGGGGTCTGGCATAGAGATGGTGTTTTGGTTGTTATGGACGAAATAGTAAGTCATTCAGACGGTACTAAAACTGTAGGCAGGATTAGAATTGATCCCTTAGCAAGAACAATGACGATGGTCCAATATATTCTCGAATAGTCATTACTTTAGAAGCGCTCGATTTGCATGACATAGCTTCCTTGATTGCCTTGGGCCAGATTTCTAGATCATGCGTGTCAAGTGCTTCTCTAATCCCACCCCTAAAACCGTAAAATGGCCTTATCCACACCCTACCCCCCGGGGATACCCCCACTTGCACAGAAAGGTTCCCTATTTTGCTAGTACATACTATTCTGGGACAGGGGTAGGGTTTTTTTGTCGATCTAATTAAGAATAAGCACACAATTTCAAGCATAAAGTGGTTTTCACGGTAAGAAATTGCGAATTTCAGCGGATGCAGCTCGTATATTTAGTGGGCCTTACGATTAGAGTGGACCGATGCTGATATTCCTATAGCTGAATCCCTGATAGTACGATGCCATTCGATTAGTGAGAGGCTAGATAGTTTAGAAACCCCTTTCAGTTGTCAAAAATTTTTTGCAAATGGCCTTAAACCTGAAAAATAAATATTCCGCAGATTGGAGTTAGATATGATGAATGGCGCACCAAAATTTTGCAAAAATTATGAATCACTTCTCGACAATCATTTCGAAAGTATCCTAAAAGACAAACATCTTTCTATTCCTGGACTTGTGGTGTTAGCTAAACGGGGAGACGAGGTTTATCACAAGGCGTTTGGTGTTAGCGATTTGAAATCAAAAAAAGCTATGCAGACTGATTCAATGTTTAGAATGTATAGTATGACAAAGGTGCTAACAAGTTTTTTGGCGCTAAGATTTTACGAAGAGGAGCTTTTCAATTTCGATGATCCTGTCAGTAAATTCATTCCGTCTTTTGATCGCTCTTGGG
>LICD01000389.1 GCA_001438145.1 OM182 bacterium BACL3 MAG-120619-bin3
TCTTTGGACTTCCCAGGGTTTGCTAGACACCAAATAGCGTTAGAATCTAACTCTAGGAGAGGTGTTTATGAAAGGCAAACGATATACAGACGAGTTTAAGAAAGAGGCTGTCAAGCAGGTCACTGAGAGGGGCTATTCGGTTAGTGAAGTAGCTGAGCGACTTGGGACTACAACACATAGCTTGTATCTCTGGTTGAAAAAGTTCGGAGAGGCCAGCCCAAGACAAGCTGACAAAGATGATCTTGCTACCGAGAATGCGCGATTGAAGGCCGATTTGAAAAGAATGACAGAGGAGCGTGACATTCTAAAAAAGGCCGCAAAGTACTTTGCCAACGACCCAGGGTAAAGTACGCGTTCATTCGCGATCACCGGCACGAATTTTCAGTAGGCGCCATGTGTCGCGTATTTATATTGCATCGAAGCGGGTTCTACGCGTGGTTGTCTAACCCCGTCTCAGTTCGCGCGCAGGAAGATCAGCGGCTACTAAAGCAGATAAAGACGTTCTACATCGCCAGTGGTGGAACTTACGGAAGCCCTTGGATTCACAGAGACATGAGAGACGCAGGCGAGTCCTGCAGCGTCCACCGCGTTGCTCGAATCATGCGCGAACACCACCTCAAAGCTCAGATAGGGTATAAACGTCGATACATGAAGGGCGGGAAAACAGGCAGCATCGCCAGTAATGTTCTCGAGCGCAACTTTAATCCCGGCAAACCGAATCAAGCATGGGTCAGCGATATCACGTACGTGAGAACCCACGAAGGATTTCTCTATGTCGCCACGGTTCTGGATCTGTTTTCTCGCAGGGTAGTAGGTTGGTCCATGGACAAGAATATCGACCGACATTTAGTGATACAAGCACTGATGACCGCGGTATGGAAGAGGCAACCCAAAGAGCGGGTACTGGTCCATAGTGATCAAGGAAGTCAGTACGGCAGCTCCGACTACCTCGCTTTCCTCAAAGAGAATAACCTTCAGCCGTCTATGAGTCGCCGCGGAAATTGTCACGACAACGCAGTCGCTGAGAGCTTTTTTGCAACCTTCAAGAAACGCGTTACGAAAAAGAAGATCTACGCTACTCGAGACCAAGCAAAGTCGGAGATATTTAACTTTATCGAGATGTTCTACAATCCGATAAAGCGTCATAGTCACACAGGCGGTATATCCCCAGCACAATATGAAAAAGACTATTTTTCGAGGCTAGGAAGTGTCTAGCAAACCCTGGGAAGTCCACAACAAGACGAAGGTCTTTTCACCGCCGTCTGGGTTCCGTCCATTCTCTGCTTCGGCATCTACTTTAAGCTGATGGCTTCACAGGGGAG
>LICD01000390.1 GCA_001438145.1 OM182 bacterium BACL3 MAG-120619-bin3
TGCCGTAGCGAGCCGAAACGAAACGCGTGATAAGCACGAATCCAATAAGAATAACTAGATTAATCAGGGCGAATCCTGCGACTAGAATCAACGCGTCTTTCTCAACGCCGAGCCTGTCCACTAAGCTGGTCGCGGCTCGCTGCTTTTTCTCAAGCCACACTTTAATCGAAGCGATTCCGATAACAACGAGATACGGTAAACCGACAGCCGAGGTTAAACTCACGATAAGAATGCTGAGCAGGCCGGTGACTAAAAAAACAGGAAGGTAGTCACTCGAATAGGCCTCGGCATGCGTGCCGAAAAGTACGCTGCTAAGCTCGGTCCGCTGTGCTTCGTCGGGCGAAAAGGTCGCCTCGAAAAACGGCAGATAAGTGGCGAAGAATTTGCTTAGCAAGGCGAACAACTCGATGCCGGCTGCGAGACTGCCTACCAGCGCCAGAACGCCGAGAGCTGCAAGGGCGAGGCTTACCCGCAGGGCATCGCCTACGCGCCGATTGCCGATATGATCGCGTAAAAAGCAAAACAGTAGCGGTGTCAGAATAAGATAACCGAGTGCTTCTGCCCGAAACGCAAACGCGAAGAGCAGCGCAGCAAAAAACGCAAACAGCCTGCCCCAAAACTGTGATGAACGCGCCGGCAGTCGCACGACAACAATAAGCTGCTGAAGCCCTAATAGCATAAACGCCCAATAGCCAACGTCGCGAATGAGCATCGAGCGGTATTCGTTAAGCTGTGGATAAAGCAGCACGGTAACTGCGGCAAGAAACAATATCGCGCTGCGGCGCTGAGATTCTGCATTGCGAACGAGTTCGCCTGCGAGCGACACAAAACTCACCGCCAGCAGTGCATAGAGAAGCGCATTGAGCACGCGGCCTGCGGTAAACAGGTCGAGGTCGATGAGAATAAAATGCGCGAATAAAACAGAGTAGGTCGCCCATGGGTAATAGGCATAGGCAGCGGCAAGGCCGTCGTGCAATAGAATGTCGGCGACGCGGACATAGGTGTAGGCGTCGTCGTTAGGCCGCTCGCCGAGTGACAACACATACCCTGCGATCAACAGAGACCCGATCAGCGCGAATAAGCGCGGATGCTGGCGAAGCCAGTTAAGTGCGGGGTGATCGAGCATGATTGTGCGTGTCCTTGGATTGTAATGTGGCGACTTAGTATCACTGAGCAAAAGAGCTGCCGGACTCCAATGCGCCCCAGGTCCTGTACTCCAAGTTCTGTGTCCCGGGGCCTGTGCCCCCAGTCCTGCGCTCGAAGTTCTGTGTCCGAGGGCCTGTGCCCCAAGTCTTGTGCTCCAGGTCCTAAACCATAG
>LICD01000391.1 GCA_001438145.1 OM182 bacterium BACL3 MAG-120619-bin3
GATGCTGCGTTGGCTAATACGCCGGAGCCGGCTGTTGATTTAGCTGCTGATTCGGCTGTGGATTCAGTTGGCGATTCGGACGTGGATTCAGTTGGCGATTCAGTTGTGGATGCAGATGTCGAGAGTCAGGCCAGTGAGCAGGTTCAGGCGCCGGGCGATTTAGCGGTTGCAGAGCAAACCGAAGAACCCAGCAAACGCGGCTTTTTTGGCCGGCTGCGCGACGGGCTCAGTCGCACCCGAAGCAAACTTAGCGATGGCCTCGGCGCAGTGGTGCTTGGGCGTAAAGAAGTCGATGCCTCGCTGCTCGAAGAGGTCGAGACGCAGCTGCTGACCGCTGACGTAGGACTCGAAGCCACCGACGCCATTATCGACGGCCTTCGCGCGCGTCTCGGGCGCAAACAACTCGCCGACGCAGACGAGTTTATGGCCGCCCTTCGCGAGGAGCTGCGCGCAATATTAGCCCCCTGCGACAAACCGCTGGTTATCGACACGAGCAAAAAGCCTTTCGTTATTTTGATGGTCGGGGTTAACGGCGTCGGCAAAACCACGACAATCGGCAAGCTGGCTAAGCGCTATCAGAGCGAAGGCCATAGTGTGATGCTCGCAGCGGGCGACACTTTCCGCGCCGCGGCGGTCGAGCAGCTGCAGGTATGGGGGGAGCGCAATGCCGTGCAGGTCGTGGCTCAGGACACCGGATCGGACAGCGCCTCGGTTATCTTCGACGCCTACCAATCTGCCAAAGCCAAAGGCGTGGATATACTCATCGCCGACACCGCGGGCAGGCTGCACACAAAAGACAATCTCATGACCGAACTTGAGAAGATTGTACGGGTCTTAAAAAAGCAAGACCCGCGCCTGCCCGACGAGATTCTGCTCGTGCTCGATTCGACCACTGGCCAAAATGCGCTGGCTCAGGCGGATAGTTTTCATAAATCGACTACCCTTACCGGTTTGGCGCTGACCAAGCTCGACGGCAGTGCTAAGGGCGGCGTCGCCTTTGCCCTCGCGAAGCGGCTGGGTATTCCGCTCAGGTTTATCGGCGTTGGCGAGCAGATCGACGATCTTAGGCCCTTTAACGCGCATGATTTCGTTGCAGCGCTGTTTGGCGACGAGGAAAATCGAGACAGCTAACCCGCCTCATTCTGCCGGATTTACAAAAGAAAGCGACAGAGAGTTAACGACAGGAACAGCCAGCGAGGAGCCAAGGGCCAGGCCCTTTAACCGGATGATTGCATTCGACAGAGTTAGCAAACGCTACCCCAGTGGTCAGCAAGCACTCGCCAACCTGAGCTTCGCGCTCGCGCGCGGGGAGTTC
>LICD01000392.1 GCA_001438145.1 OM182 bacterium BACL3 MAG-120619-bin3
CATCGACTTCCGGCTTCAGTCCTCAAGCGGCTATGGCATTCACGAACTGCAAAACCAAGTAGACGATCTCGGTGCACTCCTGTCTATTAACCATCCTGGCTCACCTTCTGGCGAAGACTGTATGGGCTGCGGGTGGGTGTTAGAGGACACAGACTATTCACGCATTGGTGCGATTGAGATAGTTAACACGGGGTTTGTCGACATGCCCCGTGGCCGCGCGCACATAGCCTTCTGGCACGATAAATTAAACGAGGGCTTTCGCATAACGGGTATTGCTGGCAGTGACAATCATGACCCAAGCAGGCCGTCCAGACAGCCTTCGGCGATAGGTAATCCTCGCACCTGGATTTACGCCGATGAGCTTACTGAGGGCGCACTGATTGCCGGCATTCGGCGTGGCAATGTCTATGTGGACGCCAGCGGTGGAGCAGTGACTCTCACCGATTTCAGCGTCGCCGGCGCGGCAATGGGTGGCGAATTTTCGCTCGCGAGCACCGATGGGCCGCTCGAGGTTTCTCTGGGTTGGCGCAGCGATGAAATACTTTCGGTTAGTTGGCTAGTCAATGGCGAGAATTTAGAGAGCAGTCGTATCACAGATGAAACAACAGATGAGTTAGCGGATGGCAGTACGGGCTACAGCGCGGTGTTATCGTTACCCACTGACTCCTCTTTGTGGATTCGAATGAACCTGATCGATGAGCGCGGAAACACCAAACTAGTCGGTAACCCCGTGTACTTTATTCCGTAACAGCTAGCCACCAACACCTCAGGCAGATAACATTAACGCTATAGCGCCTGAAATACATCGTTCCTGAGTTTGCATAGACTCATTCGTAATGGCTTAAAGGCTGCACAACTAAGAGGAAACACGCGTGGCATTGTCCCTACAAGATCAACTTAAAAAGTCGGGACTCGTCGACGAGAAGAAAGCGAAGCAGCTCGAGCGTGCCAAACGCAAAGAAAGCAAACAGCCTCCGCAGAAAAAAACCGTCCAGAAAAATGTGAAACAAGAGGCGGAGCTGGCGCGCAAAAAATTGCGCCTTGAACAGATCGAGCGCGATCGCAAGCTAAATGAGGAGCGCAACCGCGACGGCGAATGGCGCGCGAAGATGGCGCAAATACGTCAGCTTATCGAAGCGAATTTAGTTAAGGTCGGTGGCGAGCTCAAATTTAACTTCAAACACGACAGCAAGGTAAAACAGCTGTGGGTAGACGCACGCACTCGCGAGCAACTCAGCGCCGGCACGCTTGCCGTTGTCGAGTCTAAGGCCGATGGGAAATACGTCGTGGTACCTGTCGATGTTGCTCATAAGA
>LICD01000393.1 GCA_001438145.1 OM182 bacterium BACL3 MAG-120619-bin3
AATCCATACTTTGTTGCCCAAGCGCGCGCTCAATAGCGCTGCGACATCGAGTGGCGTCTCGACGGCGGCGGCGTAGACGTCGGCGTTGAGTATGCGTTTAACCGTTTTTTCTAGCATGGATGCTCCACATTCTGGGCTGCATGCCCTTATCCATTCTATGTCGGCAGATTGGGCGATGGCTTGCCGACTATCGAGAGAATATAACGTAAGGGAGCTAGTATTGGCCTACAGGGAGGGAATAAAGGAGTTTCTGCAGATGCGCTGTGAGTGATAAGGTCTAGGGTTAAGATGTCGTCTATTCGAGAATGTTGAGGTTTCATGTTTTTCTGGTTAGAAAGCACGCCGCTGGCACTTTGGGTGAGTCTCTCGTTCTGGGCTTACCCTGTGCTTTTAAGTGTTCATATCGTTGGGCTTAGCATCGTTGCCGGAATCTATGCAATGCGCGACTTGCGCTGTCTTGGCGTTGTGAGCGAGCCACCCTTGCCTCTTTTTGTTCGCTTCCATCGCCTTGCGCTTGCGGGTCTCGCCTTGAATGTTGTTTCTGGCTTCCTCCTTTTCTCTTCGCAAGCAACAGTGCTGATTGAGAGTGTCCCGTTCTTGATTAAAATGGTTTGTGTCGGTTTGGCGAGTGCTATTGCACTGATCATTCACGCACGTTTTAGCGCGGCAATCGTAGGACAAGCACACGTCGGTGAGAGCGATGTTTTGCTCGAAAGCCCGGCTATACAAAGGCTCTCAGTCCTCTCTTTAGCGCTGTGGCTATCGGCTATCGTTGCCGGTCGCCTCATAGCCTATATTTTTTGAGGCGCCGCTAGGATGATGACACTCGCACAATTTCTTAGCGACACGGCCCTTCACACTTGGATAGTAGGGCAAGCATGGCTTTGGCCTGTGCTTGAAATAACGCATTTTATCGGCTTAACGTTGTTAATCGGAGGCTTGCTCGTTGTAGATTTGCGCGTGCTTGGCGTTAGCGCGTCGACCCCCTTGCTTGCGACGTATCGGCTGCTGCCCCTTGTGCTATTGGGCTTTGGGCTAAACCTCATTAGCGGTGTGTTTTTTAGTGTTGGTGATCCTTTCCGCTATGCTGCCAATATCGGATTTCAGGCGAAGATGGTTTTCGTACTCCTCGCTGGCGCCAATGCTCTCTATCATCACATCAGCATTACGCCACTGCTTATTGGCTTGGAGGAGGGCGCGAGAACGCCAGCGGTTGCCAAAATCTCCGCGGCAGTGTCGCTGCTCGCGTGGAGTGCGGTGTTGCTTCTCGGGCGCTTAATTCCCTACGTGGGCACCGGTTAGG
>LICD01000394.1 GCA_001438145.1 OM182 bacterium BACL3 MAG-120619-bin3
TGCTGGCTATGGCAGTTTTGAGGTTTTAGGGGGTGGGGTCTGAGTCCGCTTGACTCGTGGGGTTATAATACAGGCCGTTCCACCACACAGAGGCCTGAATATGCAGATCAAGCGGTTACTGGACGATCGAGAGGTGTTTGTTGGTCTATGCTCAGGGGCGCCCTTTCAGGTTTAAGCCTGAACAGCTGGGCTGCTATGTTATTCACGTGAACAGGACTGATCGAGGACTGGCTATAACTTGAAGCTCAAACTAACTGAAAAAATCAAACTTTACGCTATTATTTATCGGAAATATTTCTCCCAGATTTTCAAGGCCAAGATAACTGCGAAGCGCATCGTGTACATGGCTAGTTAAAATTTTAGTTCCAAATCCAGATGGTTGAAGTGTTGCCGGATCGATACCAACTGCATTTTGCCCCTCATCAGAGCCTTGAACTACTCGATTTGAATAACTCGCTCCGTTTTCCATGACCAAATAACTACCAATCGGCCAATGATCCTTGCCATGATGTTCATTATAATATGGCGTTCTTGAGAAATCGCTCCCTACGACGACGATCAACCGATCTGCTATACCCGCCTCCTCGGCTTTATCCCATAAGTAATTAAGCCCTTCAGTCAGTTCAATTAACGCGAGACTCTGATCCCTGTCATGATCCGCATGCGTATCAAACGCCCCAGCCCAGAGATTAGCACTAACACTCACTCCGGCTTTAAACGCAAGCACAGCGAAATCTGCTTGAGTAATGAGATAATTTTTTGTGGGCGCAGGATCTAACCCAGTTCGCAGTGTATCTGCAAATTCAAGCAGCGGGGCAGTATTTTCCATAGACGACATATAACTATCAATCAGCAGTCTATTTCCTGCCACTAATGTTTGATCCGTAAGCAATATTTTAGAATCATAAGTGTGAACTTGTTTTATGATTTCCCATAACTCAGGGTCGATCATGCTGTTACTATAAGATTGATTTGGCTTCAATAAATTCGAAAGTTGCCCCGCCGAATGATCAAGCATCGTATGCCTGATTAAACCCTCCGTCCTATCAAGCCCTCCAAAGCTTATAAATGACATGGGCTTTTCTGGCGCAAATGTGGCCGAATACAACGATGGCAGAGTAGGAAACCCCGACGCCGTCCTTCCTGACCAGTTAGTTAATGTCCCGATATCATGCGCATTAGTCTGAGCATCGACGCCATTTATTACCAATGTTCTGTGCGCATGTTTAGTGAAAAATGTTTCATTTCTTGCAAAGGGAGCGTAAGAGATATTGCCAGCCTTTAAAGCAAC
>LICD01000395.1 GCA_001438145.1 OM182 bacterium BACL3 MAG-120619-bin3
TTTTTTGTTTTTGCAGGTCCGAAATCATACTATCACACGATGGTGTGCTTTATAGAGCCTGTAGAAATAATTGCTTTTCGTTGCATACGGGTGTTAATTAGCATTAGTTTAATTTCTCAACTTGATCAATAACAGAAAGGACCAAGAACATAATGAAACTCTATAACTCTATGGGCCCCAACCCGCATATTGTCCGCATGTTTGCTGCCGAGCTTGACGTGTCGCTAGAACTCATTGAGATTGATTTGATGGCAGGCGAGAATCGCGAATCCGCCTACCTCGCTCGGAATCCAGCGGGTCAATTGCCTGCGCTTGAGCTAGATGACGGAGAGATTATTGCTGAGTCTACCGCTATCTGTGAATATCTTGATGAGACGAGCACAAAAACCTTATTAGGCGACACCGCCGCAGAGCGCGCGCAAACTCGAATGTGGACGCGAAGACTCGACCTATCTATTTGTGAACCGATGCTAAATGGTTTTCGCTACTCTGAGGGGCTGCCAATTTTTCAGAATCGAATGATTATGATTCCTGAAGCAGCGGCAGGCTTAAAGAATGTGGCTCAAGATAGGCTTGCCTGGCTAGATCAACAGATGGCAGATGGTCGCCAATTCATCGTTGGTGAACGTGTAACGCTCGCCGATGTCTTTCTTTATTGTATGCTCACCTTTGGCAAGGCTGTCGGTCAGCCTATGTCGCCAGACCACACGCATATCGCCAAGTGGTATGTGCGTATGGCGGCAAGACCTAGCGCTGAAGCTTAGTATCCCATAATTTTGAATTCGGCCTAAGGTTATAGACGCAGCTAGGTGATTACGAGAAACATGAGCACAATTATTTACCCAACAACTAATCTTAATCAGATCGAGCAGCTAAGAATCTGTCGAGGTGATGGCATTTATGTTTACGATGAAGACGGTAAGTGTTATCTCGAGGGACTCTCTGGGCTTTGGTGCGCGTCTTTGGGTTATGCCAATGAAGAACTCATCGACGCGATAACCCAACAGCTCAGGACTCTCCCCTATAGCCAATTATTCGGTGGTCGTACTCATCAGCGCGCAATAGACCTCGCCGATGAGTTGGCATCGATGGTTCCGGTAGACGATGCGCGTATTTTTTTCGCCAATTCAGGCAGCGAAGCTAACGATTCTCATGTGAAAATGCTTCGTTATTATTTTAACGTTATTGGGAAGCCTCAAAAGAAGAAAATTATTGCTTTCGAGAAGTCTTATCATGGCGTTACGGTTGCTTCAGCATCGTTGACCGGCCTTCCCGCGATGCATGCGCATTTT
>LICD01000396.1 GCA_001438145.1 OM182 bacterium BACL3 MAG-120619-bin3
GGAATAGGTGTGCTGCGAAAAGTGCTAGGTTTTTCGCTTTTAGTACTAGCAAGCATGGCTCAGGCTCAGGAAAAAGAAGCAAATTTGGCATTTGAAATCAGTGATGTGATTGTCCAAGCTGGAGAGACGTATCGCGGCTCAATTCATGTGCCAGCTGGGGATGACGAAATTGAATCGAAGATTCCGATTACAGTTCACAACGGGACATATAGTGGCCCAACTCTAACGTTGATTGCAGGGATACATGGATCAGAGTATGCACCAATTCTTGCTATGCAGTATTTGGCGAGACAGATCGACCCAACTCATCTAACCGGTACGATTGTCATTGTACATATCGCGAACCTTCCTGCATTTGTGGGCAGGACTATTTACTTCGGGCCGAATGATCTTAAAAATCTAAATAGATCTTTTCCAGGAAGTTTAAATGGGTCCGTTACCGAACGCATAGCCTTCGTCCTTACTCAGCAGATAATAAAACGCTCTGATTTTGTCATTGATATCCATGCAGGCGACGGAAACGAAAGTTTGCGGCCGTCTTATAGCGCTTACTATGCCGAGGCTGGAGGGGAGGAAGTAATCCGCTTATCGCGAAGAATTGCGAGTGCCTTTGGGCTAAAAACGATTGTTTTGTTTTCCGGATCCTATGATTCAGTTGAAGATGCCATTTACACGAGCTCTCAGGCTGTAACACTCGGAATCCCTGCCATAGATGTTGAGTCAGGTGAGCGCGGCTTAATTGACGGTCAGTACGTGGACCCGATTACCGTGGGTGTAATTAATGTCATGCGTGAGTTAGAAATGATCGATGGTTCTCCAGAATCAAACGAAAACTCTCTGTTTATTAGTGATCGCGTTCGTCTAAAAAGCGATCATAATGGTATCTGGAGTCCAGACTCTCTGGTAAAAACTGGAGATTATATAAACGCAGGCACTCGCCTTGGAGTGATTTCCGATTATCATGGCAGCGAATTGGAGACAATTACGGCACCGGAGTCAGGTGTGCTGCTAGTATTTATTGTTACCCCACCCATCAACAAGGGTGAGGATATAGCCGTGATTGGGAAATTATCTGCTGAGAGAGATCTCTAGAAATCGTTTTGGGGCTGAGTTGACGACATGCCTTTGAGGATAGCTTTTCTTTCCAGATCACCTTATCTATCGAGCTTATGGCACTAACCGTCGGTCTCAGGCTCAGTCGGCTTGAAATCTCCAGAAATCTGTAAAAGCTGATCATCTTGGAAAAGGACTGAAAGACGCTCTTGGCCGCGCTCGCCTCCGCCTGGCTGA
>LICD01000397.1 GCA_001438145.1 OM182 bacterium BACL3 MAG-120619-bin3
GCCAAGAAGGCTCGCGAGACCGGAGAAGAGAAATAGGGCGAGGACGCGTTGGAAATGGGAGGTAAACATAATGGGTCTCTAGGGATGTTAACTTAGCGAAAGAGTGTAGAGTCGAGCGGCGCTTGAGTCGAGTGCGGCTAGCTGTCCTTTGCTACTAGTCTAATGTGATCTAGCGCGGTTGTGAGTCGTAACGTAAGCTTGTTCTCCACACTTTTCGATTCAAGACAGGCATACCGTGACCGACGCGATCAAAGACTTCCTTAAAGCCAATCCTAAGACGGTTGTCCTAACGGGCGCCGGTATCAGTCTCGCCTCGGGTATTCCTACCTATCGCGATAGCACAGGCAAATGGCAGCGTAACGACCCCATCCAGCACCGAGATTTTGTCGAAAAACCGGCCTCTAGGCAGCGCTACTGGGCGCGCAGCTACGCCGGATGGCCAGCTGTAGGACTCGCGCAACCCAATGCCGCACATCTTGCACTCGCCCAGTTAGAGGCGGCGGGGTTTGGCTCGCTATTGGTTACCCAGAATGTAGACCGCTTGCATCAGCGTGCCGGCTCGCAAAAGGTTATCGACCTCCATGGCAGGCTCGACCGCGTGGTGTGTTTGAGATGCGGCGAGAAGAGCGAGCGCGCTCGCATGCAAGAGCGCATTGTTGCGCATAATCACACGCTGCCAAGTCCGGGCGCACTCGCGCCAGATGGCGACGCAGACGTGCCAGACGATATAATCAGCGAAATCAATGTGCCCGCCTGCGAGTCCTGCGGCGGCGTGCTCAAACCCGATGTCGTGTTCTTTGGCGATTCGGTGCCTCGCACAACAGTCGAAGAAATCTTCGCAGCCATCGATGCCGCGGGCGCATTATTGGTTATCGGTAGCTCGCTAATGGTATATTCGGGCTTCAGGTTTTGTCGCCACGCCCATCAGGCGGGCTTCCCTCTCGCGTGTATCAATCCCGGCGCAACGCGTGCCGACGATTTGTTCACACTCAAGAGTGAAAGCGGATGCACCGAGCAGTTGCAGGCGTTGGCGGCAGAATTGACAGGGGGGTAAAGCTGCTTTCCCCCAAAACAATAAAAACTAGCGCTCGCTTTAAGAGCACATACTTTATTAGCGCTCACGTTTCGAGCTTGCTAGGGGGAAAACGATGCACAGACCGACTTACTTCGCGGGCAATTCAATCAGTGATGGAGAGAATTGCGCTAAACGAGCACGACGCTTTTCATTAAACTCGATAGCAGTAACACTTGCTGCAATCAGCTTGGGACTCGCCGGCAGTACACTC
>LICD01000398.1 GCA_001438145.1 OM182 bacterium BACL3 MAG-120619-bin3
TGGGACTGGTACGATTTCCCGCCCGGCACCTACCCTAATCAGACCAAGCACATTCGCACGATTGGCTCGCCCAATGTGCTCGTTACGCGCTCAGATATTCCCGAAGACGCGGTCTATCAGATCACAAAAGTCATTTGGGAAAACCTCGCCACGCTGCAAGAAATCCACGGTGCGACCAAAGACATGCGTTTAGACATTGCCATAGAGGGCCTCGGCGCACCGCTGCACCGTGGCGCGATTCGCTATTATCGCGAGGTGGGGCTAACTATCCCTCAGCGCCTAATACTTGAATCAGACTGGGCAGAGGGCGAACTTGAGGCGCTGCCGTTCGCAACCGATGCGCGTGGCGCTGCCGCCATTGCTCGCGGCAAACAAACGGGCGGCACACTATGAAGTCACCCGCTCTACGCTGGGCAGCATTTGGCTTTGCCCTATTCCACATTTATTGCAACGTGTTCGCAAGTATTTCTGAGCTGTGGCTGGCGGCGATTCACTTTGGTGGATTCTGCGCACTGTGCGCACTCATGGCGAACGAATCCGACAGCCTCACGCGGCGCAGTCTTGGCTATTGGATAAACGTCGCACTCGCCGGCCTTGCCATTGCCACCTCCGCCTATCTCATTTTGTTTGAGAATGCGCTTTACGCCCGCGAGACCGAATACATTTTCACCGACTATTTGTTCTCGTTTATCGCGATTGGTCTTGCTATCGAATTCACGCGTCGCACCACGGGCTGGTTCATGCCGATTCTAATCGTGCTAAGCCTTTCGTATATTCTGTTCCTCGGGCGCTATATCGGCGGCGTGTTCTCCTTTCCCGGCTTAAGCCTCGAAACCGTGATGTACCGCAGCTTCTTTACCACCGAGGGCATGTTCGGCCTAACCGCACAGATATCCTCCACGTTTGTGTTTATGTTTATTATTTTCGGCGCGTTTTTGCTGCGCTCCGGCGCGGGCGATTTCATCGTGCGTCTGGCAGGGTGCCTCGCGGGACGTTATACCGGTGGCGCCGGTCTGGTGGCTGTTGTCGGCTCCGGCCTCATGGGCTCTGTCTCTGGCTCGGCTGTTGCTAACACGGTCTCCACCGGCGTAATCACGATTCCAATGATGCGCGAATCGGGCTTCCCTGCCAAATTCTCAGCGGGTGTGGTCGCCGCCTCGTCGACTGGCGGCGCCCTAATGCCGCCAGTAATGGGCGCAGGTGCGTTTGTCCTCGCCAGTTACACCCAGATCTCCTACCTCACTATTATCGCCGCCTCTACCCTGCCGGCGTTGCTGTATTTTCT
>LICD01000399.1 GCA_001438145.1 OM182 bacterium BACL3 MAG-120619-bin3
CCTAGTTTTTGCAGCCACCATTACTTCTAAATTCACCAATCACAAAGTTCAGCAAGAAATCCAGTACTCAGGAGCTTTATTGATCCTGGTGCTGGCGATAGTTCTAATACTTTGGTAATTGGGCTTAGGTCTGCCGGATCAGTTAGAAAAGTCCCTTTGTTGCATTAATGCTATGTAGCATTTATACTACATCTATGAGTAGAAATTCCGAAGAGCCGGTATTCAACCAAATCGAGCAGATTCGCACTGCCCAAGGGTTGAGTAGGCAAGAGCTAGCTGATCTGGTTGGAGTCCACTACCAAACCATTGGCTACCTAGAGCGCGGGGAATACAGCCCTTCGCTAGTCCTAGCTCTACGAATAGCAAAGGCCCTGAAAAGAGAAGTTGCAGAGCTGTTTTCACTAACCGAACAGAAAAAAGGAAAGAAATAATGTCCAAGAAGAACAAGATCTACTGGCTTGAAGGTGTGACTGAAAAAGGTACCCGGGCATTGCTAACAGATGAGAACTCGAACTTTAAGTGGCTGAGATCTCAACGAAACCGACGGGTGCTTGTCGTAATCAACATGCTAGGACTTGCATTGATAGCACTCGGTAGCTACTACCCGACGCTAAAGGCCGGCCTGAACCTCACTACGGAAAGTGAGATCGCAATACTGGTTGCCTTTGCTTTATTGGTTGTGATTATGGTCTTAGGCGGATACACGCTGTTGAGAGTCGCGGTTAGAGGAATCGCTGACGCACCAGATGAGCTATTAGACGAGAGGCAGATTCAGGTTCGCAACACATCCTTTAGGTATGCCTATTTTTCGATGAGCTATCTTGTTCTAGCTCTTCTTCTCTTGATGTTCTTTGGTCCCGATTTACAGCTTTTCGGATCTGAAGGAAATGACGGAAGTTACCTGATGATTGCAACCTTGATTGCATGCGCTGCAGCACCTTCGATGATTCTCGCCTGGCGCGAAAGGGATATCTAAGGTGAACCTGGAACAACTAGGACTCTTTGGAGTATTTCTAGGCGGAGCAATCCCCTGGCTGTGTGTGGCGTCAGCCTATCTGGCACCAAATGACCTGATTCACTAAGAGATACATCTGCTACATGTAAACTGATGTAGAGGAGTATCACCATGAGCATGTCAAACACCGAAAAGACGGTCAAGGATATCCGTCGCAACACCCGCCGCAAGTTCTCCACCGAGGAGAAGATTCGTATCGTCCTGGATGGTCTCAGGGGAGAGAGTTCAGTCGCGGAGCTTTGTCGCCGTGAGGGCATC
>LICD01000400.1 GCA_001438145.1 OM182 bacterium BACL3 MAG-120619-bin3
GGCTATTGCGCCGGAGCCGGCTGCTGATTCGGCTGTGGATTCGGGTGTCGATTCAGTTGTGGATGCAAATGTCGAGAGTCAGGCCAATGAGCAGGCTCAGGCGCCGAGCGACTTAGCGGTTGCAGAGCAAGCCGAAGAACCCAGCAAACGCGGCTTTTTCGGCCGGCTGCGCGACGGGCTCAGTCGCACCCGAAGCAAACTTAGCGATGGCCTCGGCGCAGTGGTGCTTGGGCGTAAAGAAGTCGATGCCTCGCTGCTCGAAGAGGTCGAGACGCAGCTGCTGACCGCTGACGTAGGACTCGAAGCCACCGACGCCATTATCGACGGCCTTCGCGCGCGTCTCGGGCGCAAACAACTCGCCGACGCAGACGAGTTTATGGCCGCCCTTCGCGAGGAGCTGCGCGCAATACTAGCCCCGTGCGACAAACCGCTGGTTATCGACACGAGCAAAAAGCCTTTCGTTATTTTGATGGTCGGGGTTAACGGCGTCGGCAAAACCACGACAATCGGCAAGCTGGCTAAGCGCTATCAGAGCGAAGGCCATAGTGTGATGCTCGCAGCGGGCGACACTTTCCGCGCCGCGGCGGTCGAGCAGCTGCAGGTATGGGGGGAGCGCAATGCCGTGCAGGTCGTGGCTCAGGACACCGGATCGGACAGCGCCTCGGTTATCTTCGACGCCTACCAATCTGCCAAAGCCAAAGGCATGGATATACTCATCGCCGACACCGCGGGCAGGCTGCACACAAAAGACAATCTCATGACCGAACTTGAGAAGATTGTACGGGTCTTAAAAAAGCAAGACCCGCGCCTGCCCGACGAGATTCTGCTCGTGCTCGATTCGACCACTGGCCAAAATGCGCTGGCTCAGGCGGATAGTTTTCATAAATCGACTACCCTTACCGGTTTGGCGCTGACCAAGCTCGACGGCAGTGCTAAGGGCGGCGTCGCCTTTGCCCTCGCGAAGCGGCTGGGTATTCCGCTCAGGTTTATCGGCGTTGGCGAGCAGATCGACGATCTTAGGCCCTTTAACGCGCATGATTTCGTTGCAGCGCTGTTTGGCGACGAGGAAAATCGAGACAGCTAACCCGCGTCAGCCTGCCGAGTTCACAAGAGCAAACGACAGAGAGTTAACGACAGGAACAGCCAGAGAGGAGCCAAGGGCTAGGCCCTTTAACCGGATGATTGCATTCGACAGAGTTAGCAAACGCTACCCCAGTGGTCAGCAAGCACTCGCCAACCTGAGCTTCACGCTCGCGCGCGGCGAGTTC
>LICD01000401.1 GCA_001438145.1 OM182 bacterium BACL3 MAG-120619-bin3
ACCTTAAAGGGCTAGTGTGAGAAAACAAGGATGCTGACGAACACTCATAAAAAAACCCCAAGAGCTATTGCTAACTCTTGGGGTTTCTAACGCCTAGTTTGACGTTATTCTACGACTTAGAATTCGTGTCGTAGTCTTGCGTAGAAGGTTCTGTTACGCGGATCGTATAGGGCAGTTTCCAGCCCTCCCAAAGTTACGAGTGGCTGAGCTTTACGATCGAAGGCATTAAGCATACCAAGTTGCACGCTTGTCTTGCCGTCGAAGAACGTGTCGAAAGACGTGCTGTACTGTACGTCCCACGTTGTAAAGCTGCCAATACGGTCAGGTGTTGGGTTCGTTACTCCTAGCAGAGCAAAGAATCCGCGCGTTCCAGGATCAGTAGTCGAGAACGGGTCGCCATCACGCACGTTATTGAGGCTGCTTAGATAGCGGCCATAAACAACAACCTGATGATCGTTCATGTTCCACGCGAGTCTTGCATTCGCTTTGATACGCGGCGTTGGTGGAACAGCAGCTACGCGGTAATTGCGGTTGCCAGCGCCTTGAATCGTCTCTCCTGTGAAGCTCGTGTAATCGTAAGCTTCGATATAAGTAGCATCTAGGCCTGCGTTAAACTGGCCGTAGTCGCCTCCAATGAAGGGGATTTCGTTCGCATCGAAGCTGTAATTAACTGACGCATCAAACCCCTTCCATTCCATGCTTTGTGCGTTGATCTGATCAGTTGTGACCAGTTCGAGCAGTCGGCCAGGGTTGGGGCTACGCTGGATACCTGGGTTGTTCAGACCTGCCGCTTCGAATGCAGCGAGTCCGGCTGGCGTCAAAGCAAAGCCTGCCGCAACCGCATCAGCCGCTTCCGCATCTAGCACTTCTTGTGACGCCGGACGAATGATTCGGTCGGTGAAATCGAAGTACTTGTAGTCAATAGAGAAGGAGAGATCATTGTCGAGGAACGTAAACGTTGCTCCGACGTTAAAGATATCTGCTTTCTCTGGCGCGAGTGTTGGCGTGCCGCCAGTCGTTCTAGACGTAAACTCTGAACTACGAGTGAAGGGGTCTGTTGTTTGCGACAGGCCCTGCAAAGTAGGTGAGTTATAGAGCTGAGTCAGACTCGGCGCAATGAACGAACTATTCCATGACGCACGCAACGTGGCGAAGTCTGTCGGCGAATAGTTGAATCCAACACTGTAAGTGGTTTGATCAAGATCATTCACAGAATCATCATCGACGCTTTCGTCACGGATTGAGAAATCCATAAGGAGATTGTCGAG
>LICD01000402.1 GCA_001438145.1 OM182 bacterium BACL3 MAG-120619-bin3
AACGACAGGCTAATCGACCATCTAATTGACCATTTAATCGATCATTTAATCGACCACCTAATCAATTACCCAATCGAAATAAGTATCGGGAAAAGGCTCGTCTGCAAGCGTAAAATGCCACCACTCTGTTTCTAAGGGTCTAAATTTTTGCGCCGCCATTACCGCGCGCAGCAACGCGCGGTTCGCTCGTTGCTCAGCGGTCGGCAACTCGCTAGAGGGCCACGACATCAGGTCGAAAAAGTCCCAAGGGGTGCCCATGTCGAGCTCAACTCCGGTTTTTAAATCTACGAGCGTCAGATCAACCGTGCTGCCTCGAGAATGGCCCGAACGCGCTGCGATGTAGCCGTCACTAAACAGATTAGCTTTGTCGACCTGCGGATAGAACTCGGCTTTCGTCGCAAGGTCATTCAGGTCACTCGCCCAGCGCACAAAATGATCCACTGCACGCTGGGGGCGATAGCCATCGAACACCTTAATGCCCAGCCCAAATTCCACGAGGCCCGCCTGCACTGCGCCCAATGCCTCTACCGCTGGCTGTGTGAGCAATACTCTAGCGTCGAGATAACCCTCGATCGGCACCCCGACAAAATTATGTGAGCCGGCGTAGCGTGCTTCAACCACGATAGTAGGCAGCGCCGCCGCAAGATCGACAAGCGCTGCGTCGTCAGCATGCGCGCTGCCGCAAACCAACCCCAGCCAAAGTGCACTGATCCGGAGCCAACGACCTTGGCAAATGAGTAAATAAGCGCTTCTGAGTGAGGTTACGTTAATCATGTTTTCTCCAAAACCGACTATTATTGATCGCCAATAGGACTACAACCGTATACTACCAAACAACAATAAACCCTATTAAAACTAGGTGTTTACTAAAGGTGACACCGAGCTTTATCACAGCGTCAATTGCCAAAGAGACATAGCCTCTTATCCTAATAGCGTCTAGAATGCTCGACGAGAGCAACAGCATAATTCGAACACCATGCTCGACTGAAAATTTGGGGGTATTCCCTGAGTCGAGAGCACGGTTCCTTTTGAGAATAACTGGGAGTTTACCCTATGACCATGCGACAACGATCTATCCGACCCTTTGCGAGCCTTGCACTCGCCACCGCAATTGCCGCGCTGGCACCACTCGGCGCACTCGCTCAAACCGACAGCTACAGTTCAGCCGCCCATGACTTCGAGATCACCACGGTCGCAGAGGGCTTAGAAGTCCCTTGGTCCATGACTTGGCTACCCAACGGCGATATGCTCGTCACAGAGCGTCC
>LICD01000403.1 GCA_001438145.1 OM182 bacterium BACL3 MAG-120619-bin3
AAGCGAGTCCCACAGCGAGCAAGAGCCGGCTGCATTCTAAGGGCGTGCTGCGCACTCGCTTGTCTAGGATATAGCCATGGGTAAAGAGCGACAGTGCGATGAAGCCTGCCGCCGCCCACAGCTCGACTGTGCTCGCCACGGTGGCGAGTTCAGCGAGAGAGAGGCTTACAACCACAGTGATGATGAACTGCCCGAACACATAGGCCCGAGTGATGCCTGCAACTTTAGGGTCGTACTTCGATTTTAAATCGACAGGCGCTGCGGCCTTGCAGGTTTTCGTGTAGTCGGCGGGCAGCCAGCCCGGTGGTTTAAACAGGAGTTGCACCTTATTTTTGATGCCTTTCATCTTGACGAAATCGATTAGTAGCCGCCAGTAGACATGGGTATTCGCCCAGAGTGGATTCCAGCTATTCAAGGGCTTACGCAGACCATAAACAGCGGGCTCCTCGGCAAGTTCGTCTTGAAACGTGCCGAATAGGCGATCCCAGATAATGAAGACCCCGCCATAATTTTTGTCTACGTATTGATCATTGCGTGCATGATGAACGCGGTGATTAGAGGGTGTAACCATAATCCATTCGATAGGCCCAAGTTTAGGTACATGTTGCGTGTGCACCCAAAATTGATAAATCAGGTTGAGGCTAACCGTTGCGACTAAGACCTCGCCTGGCACGCCAACGATGAAGAAGGGTATTAGGAATAAAAAGCCGTGAAAATCGATGCTTGTCTGGCGAAGGGCTGTGCCTAAATTGTAATCTTCGCTCTGGTGATGAGAGACATGCGAGCCCCAAAACAGAGCGACCTCATGACCTAGGCGATGCTTCCAATAGTAGGCTAGGTCATATAGAACGAAAGTGGCAACCCATACAAGGGTTGACTCTGCGGGTAATTGCGTAAGCTGGAAAGTCTTAACAATAAACTCATAGATCAAGGCTGATCCACCTACGATCACAAGCCCGCTGAGTGAACTGAGTGAGCCCATTGAAAGACTGTTAATTGTGTCATTGAGGCGATAGGTGTTGCGGCCGCGAGCGATGCCATAAATAAACTCAGCCAAAATAAGCGCAAGGAAAAATGGGACTGCAATAGCGATTAGATCCATGGTTGTTTTCTCAATTTTGCTAGCACTGCCTATGCTCGTCTCTGTGTCTGGGTGTTAAGCGTGAGTGCACTCGTGGGGTGAAATTTTTACTCGGAATGCGCCTACCAAGGGCGCCTAAAACCTGCCAAGGGCGCCTAAAACCTGCCAAGGGCGCC
>LICD01000404.1 GCA_001438145.1 OM182 bacterium BACL3 MAG-120619-bin3
ACTGTCGAAAGTTGCCGCGCAGTATGGCGGTATCTATATTTCGCATATGCGCGAGGAAGCTAATCAGCTGCTCGACTCGGTGAGCGAAACGATCGCTATCGGGGAGCAGGCCGGTATTCCCGTTCAGATAACCCATCACAAGGTGATCGGTGTGCAGAACTGGGGCGCCTCGGTCGACAGCCTACAACTGGTCGATGAAGCCCGCGCCCGCGGAGTCGATGTCACGCTCGATCAATACCCCTACACCGCGTCGCAAACGAGCATCAACGCCCTTATCCCGCAGTGGGCGCAGGAAGGCGGTCGCGGAAAAATGCTTGAGCGCCTCGAGAGCCCCGAGACTCGGGGAACGGTCAAAGCGGCAATCATAGATAAGATTTTGTTCGACCGCGGCGGCGGCGACCCCAAAAATGTGTCTATCTCGCGCAGCCCAAACGATCGTTCAATCGAAGGCAAAAATCTCGCCGAAATTACGCGCGACCGCGGACTCGAACCCAATGTCGAGAATGCCGCCGAGGTGACGATGGCGATTGTCGAGATCGGCAATGTCAGCGCGGTCTATCATGCGATAGGCCCACAGGATGTGGACCGCATCATGCAGCATCCGGCGGTTGCTATCGGTTCAGACGGCCCGGTAGGCGTATTCGGTGAGGGCGCGCCGCATCCGCGTCAGTATGGCACCTTCGCGCGAGTACTAGGTCACTATGTTCGTGAACGCGGCGTGATAAGCCTCGAGAACGCCATTCGCAAAATGACTAGCCTTACCGCTCAGCGCTTAAGCATTCGCGATCGAGGTCTATTGGTCGAAGGCTATTTCGCAGACATTACGATTTTCGATCCGGATACCATAATAGACAAAGCGACATTTGAGCAGCCTCATCAGTACGCAGTTGGCGTGGACACTGTGTTGGTCAATGGCGAACTCGTCGTCGCGAACGGCAAGCACACCGGCGCACGCCCTGGGAGAGTGCTGCATGGGCCGGGGTTTCAGACCCCTCGTTAATTTAGGTTTGCCAAGTATCTAAATGCTGATGCTCGATCTCTGACGCCTTATCACTATGAGTATTGACGAAATACTCATCTACAGAGAGCGCTCGGCTTTTGTTTAAATTATTGGCGAGATAAATCAAAACTTGGCGAGAATACCTAGTCTCCCCGCACGAGCAACGCACAAAAACCCCACAATCACGCCATAAAACGCACTTGGCACGATACTCGCATCACTCATTACATCTTGGTAAATGCGGAGTGC
>LICD01000405.1 GCA_001438145.1 OM182 bacterium BACL3 MAG-120619-bin3
AGGCGGTTACGCTCGCTGTCCCAGTTATGGACTTCGGCAAAACGGCCAACGTCTTCGGCCTTCACGAAGAAGCGCGTGTCGTTCATGGCCAGAGGCTTGAAGATTTCTTGCTCGAGGAAGTCGCCGAAGCGCTGGCCAGACAGACGCTGCACGATATAGCCCTGAATATCGACCGAGATCGAATAAGACCAGCGTTCGCCCGGCTCGAAAAGCAAAGGAATGTCCGCGACTTTGGCGATCAGGTCGTCGAGATCGGTTGAGGCGAGCACACCCGTATCGCGGAATTTGGCATTCACCGGATCGTTGCCGCTGAGGCCATAGCCGTAACCGGCTGAATGGTTAAGCAGCTCGCGCATGGTTGGTTCGCGGCTCGGCGACACAAGCTCCATGTTGCCATTGTCATCAAAGCTGGTCATGATTTTGAGACCGGCGAGTTCCGGGGCATGCAGGCTGACAGGGTCATCGAATTTCCAGAGCCCCTGCTCATGCAGCATCATAAGAGCCACGCCGGTAACCGGCTTGGTCATAGAGTAAATACGGAAGAGCGAGTCCATTGTCATTGGTGCTTGGTCGTCGACGCGTGCAAGGCCTGCGCTCTCGAATGTGGCAACCTCGCCGTTACGCGCGAGTAACCAGACCATACCGGCGACATCTTGGTCGGCGACGACTTTGGCCATCGCCGCATCTAGTGAGGCGATGCCTTCTTCGCTGAAACCGGCAGCCTTTGCACCTGCCTCTTTAACCGGCCATGTGTCGGCGGCATAGCTCGCCAGGCTGCTGGTAAATAGCGCGAGGCCAGCGAGGGCGCAGGTGAGTGTTTTGGGGGTTAACGCGGCAGATCTTATTCGGCGCATCATGCGTTTCTCTCTCTTGTTATTAGGGCAGTTGTCTTTGCTTGATACTACGCCTAGGCGAGAAAGGAGGACAAGTGCCTTTTTACAACTGATCTGGTCACAACGGGGTTAGTCGTCACTGGTCCAGCCTTTACTTGGGCTTGGCGGCCGGCTTCTGTGTCATCAGTGCTTCAAGCTCCGCGCGGCTCATCATATCCATGTCCCAATGGCTGGTATGACGGTCTTTAATTTCTTCGCGAACGATTTTCTTGGGTTTGGCGGCTGTATCCAAGCTTTCGCTGCTTGCTGCGGTGTTGGCGTCGTCGGTCATTTTCAGTCCTTTGCTCGAAGGCAGGCGGTCGTATTGGCGATCGGGGAAGTAAAGATACGTCAAATAGTACGTATTGTAATGAAGGG
>LICD01000406.1 GCA_001438145.1 OM182 bacterium BACL3 MAG-120619-bin3
GAGTCTTGGCGCTGCAGTACAAGCGACACTTGTGGCATATACGCACCGCGTCGCTGCGAAATCATTTTCTTAGAGGCTTCGAATGCGAGTCGCTGCGCTTTAATCGAATGGTTGTTCTTCTCCGCCTGATCAACCCAATAATGCAGGTTATTTTCCAGTGGTGGCACCTTCGCCCCTTCGGCTAAACGAAACAGCTCGCCCGGCTCGATGCCGCTTACCGAACGCAGCGCCTCGAGCTGAATGTCGAGACGACTCTCGAGCTGAATTTGCTGCGCCTCGACCGAGGCGAGACTCGCCTGTGCCTGATAGAGGTCGGTGATCTGCGCGAGTTGACGTGCGTAAAGTGACTCGATCTGCTGAAGCTGGTTGCTGACCGCTTCGTATTCGGATGCAATCGAATCGAGGGCGTCACGTGCCTGAAGCGTGTCAAAAAACTTCTCTGCAACATCGGTTAAAAGAATCGCCAGTTCGCTATAGTAAAGCTGCTCGGCTTGATCTTCACGCAGCACCGCCTGCGCGCGTGCGGCAAACGCCTGCCAATTAAACAGCACCTGCGTGAGCTGTAAAGAGTAGCGGTTACCGTCGAACGTCGTCTCTTGTCCGGATTGAACGCGCGTGTTGTCCGACAGACTCGCGTTCGCACGTACCTGCGGAAGCAGCTGACCGGTAGCCGCGCTGCGCCGTGCCGCGCCGATGTTTAGATTCTGCTCGGCGATACGCAGACGAGGGCTAAAATCGAGTGCGGCGCTAAAAAAGTCTTGGAGTGTCTCGCCTACAACCGGTGCGTTACTCGAGCCTAGTGAAGGCAGCTCGGCCGCTGCCGACTGCGCGGCTATGCCGAACAATCCAACAAGCAAGCTCGCGCTAAGAGCTGCCTTTCTAATCACCGCGCTACTCATTAGACGATGAGCTGTGCGATTCGCGGTGGTCTGTCGGTTGATTCTGCTCACAATATTATCCGGTAATCTTTCTTATGACTATGCTGCGAACGTGCCGTCGGGGCCCAATCGTTCGCCTCTTCTTAGTTTTTTAGTTAGCCTTAGTTAGTCTTCGATAAAGCTTCGCGCCATGGCGTTTGAGAAGGGCTTAAACAAATACTGCAGCAATGTGCGTGAGCCAGTCGCAATAAACACCTCGGCAGGCATGCCGGGTAATAACTCGAGATCGCCAAGATCGGCCATGCCTTCGGGCGATACTTCGACGCGCGCAAGGTAATAGGTCATGCCGGTGTTAGGGTCTTG
>LICD01000407.1 GCA_001438145.1 OM182 bacterium BACL3 MAG-120619-bin3
TTACCGCCTGCGGTCAGTACCAAATTGATGTCCGGGTACCGGTGGTGGAAGGCAGCCAGTAATGGGGCCAGATTCAATAGGCCGCTACTGGGCTTGCTGATTTTTATGGTACCACGCAGTTTAGTCTCACTACCGCTGAAGGCACCCTGGATCTGATTTATCTCACGTTCCACCTGAGCAGCGTGCTTTTTGAGAGCAAGCCCATCGTCAGTTAACTGATAGCCGCTGTTGAGGTGATCAAACAAGCGGACGTTGAGTTGCTGCTCCAGTTTTTCCATGCGCCGGGCAACAGTTGAATGATTGACGCACAGCAGCTTGGCCGCTCCGCTCAAGGAGCCGGTGCGCGCTACCGCCAGAAAATACTCTAAATGACCCCAATCCATGTGTGCACAATAGCACAATGGTTATGCATTTTTCGATAATTTACGCGTAAGCTAATAGGGGATAGGCTACTTCACGGTCATTGCATTAAGCCAATCCATCTAACCTGAACAGGAGTGCGACGTGAAAGCGAAATTAATCAAAATTGGAGGCGATATAGTCCTCGGAGTCGCCTCATTAGTGCCGGCGCTGCCAACGATCATGCACAAGGCGGGTTTACACCCTGAATATAACGGCGAAGCCGTGCAACTACCCGCCGGTAAACGCGCGTTGATTATTGCGACCAACCAGGCCGTTTTGTCTGCTCCCGGTGAAACCTCTGGCGATGCCACAGGCGTGATGGCTTCAGAGATGACCCATCCTTACTATAGATTCCTCGATGCCGGCATGCAGGTTGACCTCGCCAGCGTCAAAGGTGGAAAAATCCCCGTCGACCCCCAGAGCATAAACCGCGTGTTAAAAACACCGGAAGACGACCGCTTCCTGGCCGACCCTACATTTCTAGCCAAGGTCGAAAATTCAATGGGCATTGCTGACGTTGATTTTACCCAATACGACATCATCTTTATGGCCGGGGGCTTTGGAGCTGCCTACGACCTCGGCTATTCACCAGTATTGGCCGAGAAGGTTAGTGAAGCTTACTACGCCAGCAACGAACCGGTTATTGGTGGCGTTTGCCACGGCGTATTGGGCCTCATTAATGCAAAAGACCGTGACGGTAAGCCATTGATCACCGGTCGGCGTATGACCGGTGTAACAGACAAACAGGTTGAGGAGCTGGGCATAATAGAAATTACTCCCCAGCACCCAGAGACAGAGTTGCGAAAAGCCGGTGTTATTTTTGAAAG
>LICD01000408.1 GCA_001438145.1 OM182 bacterium BACL3 MAG-120619-bin3
CTCTGCCAAACCATCAGCGTGGTGATATCACCAAACGGTGAAAACGCCCCACCGGCATTAGCGGCAACAACGATATTGACGCAACTCACCGCGACAAACTTCGCATTGTCTTTACCCACCGCCATCACTACCGCGCACATAACCAGAGCGGTGGTCAGATTATCTATCAGGGGTGAAAGGAAAAAGCTAAGTAAGCCGGTAATCCAGAATAGTTGACGGTAGCCTAGTCCTTTACTGACAAGGAATGTCCGCAGGCCTTCAAAAACGCGTCTCTCACTCATCGAGTTGACGTAAGTCATCGCCGCGAGAAGGAATAAGAATAGTTCCGCAAATTCGATTAGAAACTCACGAACTGATTCTTCGACGATATGATCATAGCCTTGTTGTGCGTAAACGAACGCGATCATCGCCCAAATTATCCCTGCCGCTAAGATTACCGGCTTGGATTTTGGCAGGTGGGTATACTCCTCACCTATGACCAGCGCATACGCGGCAACAAACGTGAGGATTGATGCAAGACCAACCCAGCTAGAGGTTAAATCTAAACGATCGTGACCCGCTTCTGCGCCAAAGGCGAGGGGTGCGACGATCAAGGTTAGGGGGACTAAAAACAGGGCGAAAACGCGCTTTAACATGAACCATCCTTTGTTCGCCTCATGAGCGAAGCTTCTTTTTGTAGAGGGGTAAAAGTAGGTTGATTGGGCCTATTTGGCAAGTAATAAGTCGTTACATTGGTAAAACTAATGCCGTTAGACAAGGCCCCAGAATAGAGTTACTGTGCCGTCATCATAAAATTAAAAAGGAGCAGTTTTTGGAATTAAAAGCTCAGGCTCTATTCCCTAGCGTTGTTTGGGGCACAGTATTCGACGATTACGTCGCACTCAACAAAGAATTGCTCGCGCTCGCCTACGCGCTTCGCGCAAAAGACGCCCGCGGGGTAAGCCGGACGAATGTCGCCGGATGGCAGAGCAATAACATTCTTCAAGAACTGCCTGAATTTGCGCAAATAAACCAACGAATCCTGCAGGCCTGTGAGCGCATAGCCGAATCTCAACACTTTATGCCTGGGCTCACATTCGATCACCAAGCCTGGGTCAATATTAGCCCGCCAGGCGCCTCTAATCAGGTGCATTTCCACGCCAACTGCTACTTTAGCGGTGTTTACTACATCAGCCTAGATGCCCCTAAATGCGGTAGCCTATTTTTCCGCGACCCACGCACCGCGTCGA
>LICD01000409.1 GCA_001438145.1 OM182 bacterium BACL3 MAG-120619-bin3
AGATTAGCGGCGCTGGTAACGAATGTGGCTTGATTATAGTGCATGGCGCGCATGATAACGGTTTAGCCCACCTTGGCGACAGCACTATTACAACACGATCACACCACTATTAGAGTCGATCGATGAAATGGGCTATAATCTGACGCCGCGAACGCTCGGCTCACTTTTTCGGTATTTAGGTTTTTCAGGCCACTTTGAATGATTTAGGAATGATTTAGGAATGATAATGAACAAATTTGCGATAGCTCTAGTGTCTTTAGTAGTGTCTTTACTTATCAGCGCCATGGCGCCAGCCCTCGTTTTCGCCCAAGGCGACGCTGCAGCAGGCAAAGCTAAATCAGCACTGTGTGGCTCTTGCCACGGTGTCGACGGCAATAGTGCCCTTGCGATGAACCCAAAGCTAGCAGGACAAGGCGCTGGCTACCTTTACAAGCAATTGGTTGAATTCAAGTCTGGTGTGCGTCAAAACGCGACAATGGCGGCGATGGTAATGAGCCTGTCTGATCAAGATATGCTTGATCTGTCGGCCTACTACGCGTCTCAGCAGGTCACAATCGGCGGTGCCGATCCCGCGCTTATCGAACTCGGCGAGTCGATCTACCGCGGTGGCAACAAAGAGCTAGGTGTTGCCGCCTGTACCTCATGCCACTCAACGGATGGCACAGGCAACGCACCGGCGAAATTCCCAGCGGTGGGCGGCCAGCACGCCGAATACACCGTCGCGCAGCTCAAGGCATTCCGCTCGGGCATGCGTAATAATGACTCGGGTTCGATGATGCGCAGCACCGTCGAACGCCTTACCGACAAAGAGATCGAAGCACTCGCAAGCTATCTCGAAGGCCTTAACTAGCCATCGATAGGCAGCGACCTAGGTTTAGCAAGCTAACTACTCGGAGTTGAATCATGAACACACGCTCTTTATTACCGAAGACATTTCTTAGTGCCGTATTTGCACTGGTGGCGACGCTGCCCTTCGCGTCTACGAGCTTTGGTCAGATCGAAAAGTTCGTTGCGGGCACGCATTACACCGAGCTTCGTGCGCCGGTAAATACGCCAGACGACAACAAAATCGAAGTACTAGAAGCGTTCTGGTACGGCTGTTCGCACTGTTTCCGCTTCGAGCCATTAGTCGCCGATTGGGAATCCAAGGCAGCCGACGATGTCGACTTCCGCCGCTTCCCGGCGATGTGGAATGCACTCATGAAAGTGCATGCT
>LICD01000410.1 GCA_001438145.1 OM182 bacterium BACL3 MAG-120619-bin3
ACAATCTTCAAGAGGCGCGATGGTTTCTTAAGAGTCTTCAAAGCCGCAATGATACGCTTATGAAAGTGGCGACTCGCATCGTCGAGCATCAGGTTGGTTTTCTGGAGCACGGAGAGGAAGCGATGAAGCCGCTGGTGCTTCACGATATCGCCGAAGCCGTCGAAATGCATGAGTCCACAATTTCGCGAGTCACGACTCAAAAATATATGCATACACCGCGCGGTATTTTTGAGCTTAAATACTTCTTCTCAAGCCATGTATCAACGGCCGGTGGCGGTGAATGCTCATCGACAGCAATCCGTGCAATTATTCGCAAACTTGTTGCAGCAGAAAATACCCGAAAGCCTCTCAGTGATAGTAAAATAGCTGACCTGTTGCAAGACCAAGGAATTAACGTTGCGCGGCGAACGATAGCGAAGTACCGAGAAGGGCTAAACATCCCACCCTCTAATGAGCGAAAGCGTTTAACCGCAGAATAAAGCGTCGTTGAAGCATGCGAGGTAATTTGTCACTCCCTCGCTGCGTTACAACAGCGAAGAGAAATATACGAGAAACACGAAGAGAGTAGTAAGCAGATGCATCTAGAAGAAATTCTTAGCCCAAGCCTATGCAAAAGCAAAGTTGAGGGAGTAAGCAAGAAACGTGTTATTGGCATCATGAGCAGTCTCATCGCCGGACAGATTGAAGGCGTCGACGAAGACGATGTATTTGAAGCGCTAATGAGCCGAGAGCAACTCGGCACTACTGGCCTGGGCAACGGAATTGCGATACCTCATTGCCGTTTAACCCAGTGCGATAGATTAGTCGGTGCACTCATTTCATTGGCCGAACCAGTTGACTACGATTCTATCGATGGCAAACCAATCGACCTTGTCTTCGCGTTAGTAGTCCCTGAGGGGGGCGATACAGAGCATGTTAAGGCGCTAGGCGAAATTGCGAGCCTCTTCCTTGATGAGGATTTATGTTTCACTCTGCGTCACACGAACGACGATGAAGACCTCTATAACGTTGCTATAATGACGTAGAAGCGTCGACGCGCAGAACGCCAGCAGACCGATTTCCGGCACGTCGACTTTTAAACACTATTGCATGCAAACTGAAAAGGCACGCTGCGCAATGAAGTTAACGATCATAAGCGGTCGCTCAGGATCTGGGAAAAGTACGGTCCTCCGCATTCTTGAGGACCTCGGCTACTATTGCATCGAT
>LICD01000411.1 GCA_001438145.1 OM182 bacterium BACL3 MAG-120619-bin3
TTGCTTATAGTCTAAGTACAGTTCCCGCCGCCACCACCAAAAACCAGAAAAGGCCTTTAAAGTACCATAAAATACTGATTGAATTGAATTTTAAGGTATATGTGTATCTGATATTTTAAATATCCACACCAAGGAGTAAGTACAATTTTTGATGTACTCCGTTTTCAACCTTACGTGGTAGTGCAAATGCTTGAATCGGATTTACCGTAGATCGATTTTGGACTGAGTTATAATCTAGGTTGGTTGGATTAGTCGGTTAGTTAATAAATACCAGTAAACTGTAACAATGTCTTCTCGTTTGTTACAAGGTTTGTAAGCTAAAATGATCCATTGTGTTGAAATGGCTAAAGAAAAAATAGCGGGGAAGTTTCCTAAAAGGCTATGTAAGTTACAAACCAGTTACAAGCCTATTAATAGTGCTTGTAACCTATTGTTTTTATTGGGCTAAATCTAGCTCTACTATTGAGTGGGAGTAATAACAAGCCCTAAAACCCCCATTCCTTCCCTGTTTCCCTTGTTGTAAAGACGCATTTCTTCGTTTTTGTTGTAAACATTGTTGTAAAGTTCTGCTACTTTTGAAGAAGATTACTTTTCCAAGCTAGGAAGTGTCTAGTAAAAGTTGGGAAGTCCAATCTGCATAGTCAAGGCTTCTGTATGGTTTAACGGCCGGTATTATAACCCTGGGTGTCAAGTACGCCTGGAGTAGGGCCTTGTTTCCTAGTAACCGCCCAGCCAGCACCCCACCCTAGGGGCACACCCCGATAAGTCGGAATGGTTCCATTGCTCTCCTCAGTTATTACGGAGATAAGGCAAACTCAACTCGAATGTGCGTCGAACTCCTTTTGTTAGCGCGGGGAAGCATTGCAGGCCCTGAACTCTGTGAATCGCCTTTTGATTTTGTAATTTAGTAAGGTGTAAGATGAATGCCACTTGGCACAGAGAAAATCGACGAACTAGGAGCAGAGAAATCGAATTTATCTGGGATCGCAGCAACCCATTTGTAATTGATGCCGTCGTCAGCGTCAGCGAGGTTGACGGCTACGGCCATGTCTCCACTCACAACTATATAAAGTGGATGATCGATTGCGCCTTTGACCATTCCACCGCCGTCGGCCTACCTGAGTCTACATGCAGAAAACTGGCTCGCGGCATGGCTGCAGTAAAATTCAATGTCGATCTGTTGGGCTCGGCCTATGAACAAGACC
>LICD01000413.1 GCA_001438145.1 OM182 bacterium BACL3 MAG-120619-bin3
CGAGAGAAATCGAGTCGGCGGCGCGCGTTTAGCGAGTGCGCTGACGGCCGCGCTCGATGTTGTTGGAAATTGTGCCGAGTGTCGGACGCTTACCGAAGAGACTGTCTGCAGGCTTTGCGCAAGCGATAAACGTGATCAGTCGCTCTGCTGTGTCGTTGAATCCCCTGGAGACGTATTCGCAATTGAGCAGGCGGGTAGTTACAACGGCCGCTACTTTGTTTTGATGGGGCATTTGTCCCCGATCGACGGTATTGGTCCTGAGCAGCTCGGGCTAGAACAGCTTTTTTCGACGGTTGAGTCCGGCAAAATAAAAGAACTAATTATCGCTTGTAACCCCACTGTCGAAGGTGACGCCACCGCGTATTTTATTGCAGAGAGCCTAAAGGCGCAGAAAATACGTGTGTCTCGAATAGCACATGGCGTCCCTGTTGGCGGCGAATTAGAGTATGTCGACGGCGGCACTCTTACGCATGCTTTTGCTGGTCGCAAAACTCTTTCGGATGGATTTTATGGGTGAAGTGCGCGAATACACTGAGTCGCCTCAAATGGTTTATGTCGCTGATTCACACTCGCTAGCGGCACTGTGCGAGAGCTGGTCTCAGCTAGACGCGCTCGCTGTCGATACCGAGTTCATGAGGACAAACACGTTCTACGCGAAGTTGGGCCTTTTACAGATCGGCGATGGACATTGTAGTTATCTGCTAGACCCCTTAGAGATCGACGATTGGGCGCCGTTCGAGGCGCTGTGCCGTGCAGGGATCGTAGAATTTATATTCCATTCTTGCAGTGAAGACCTCAGTGTATTCCTGTCGCATTTCGGTTTCGTTCCCGAACGACTTTTCGATACACAGCTCGCCGCTTCGTTCCTTGGTTTAGGGCCAAGCCTTAGCTACGCAGCGCTTGTCTTGCTGCGTTTGGATGCGGTTATTGAGAAAGATGTGACCCGATCGGATTGGTTGCAACGCCCTCTGACCGACGCACAGCTGCGCTATGCCGCGATCGATGTCGTACACCTCATCGATTTGAGAAACCAGCTTCTTAGCGAGCTCCGCGAACGAAACATGTCCGACTGGTTTGCTACCGAGTGTCAAAATCTAATCCAGACAGCGCTTAACAATGAGGCTGAATCTAGTTGGTCAACGCTCTATCAATCGCTAAGCAATGCATGGCGCCTCAGCTCTGATGGGCT
>LICD01000414.1 GCA_001438145.1 OM182 bacterium BACL3 MAG-120619-bin3
CATTGTTCTTCGGCGGAAGCGCCCTCTACACCGCGGCTCAGACTCGATTTCGCTACCAGCCAAATTCCCCAAAGCAGTGCGCACCAGTCTACGAAATAGCAAGCCAATACCAGCGTTTCCACAGCCAGGTCGCGCTAGATGCATGGGAAAGCAAAGCAACACTTGGGGCTAACTGCGTCGCCGCAACCAAAACAGGCGCTGTTATTCGTTACGGATTCGATGGTGGCTATATTTCCAATCGAGCATTGGATTCAAGGCGTCCAGGGGATGATCGAGACGGCTGGCAAGTTAATGCACGAATACAGCGAGCACTCTTTGGTGGCGAGCTTACTGCGCAGGCGAGCTATACAAAGTTGAACGACGATGAGGGATACAGCTCGATTCTTGCCAATGGTGCGTCGCGCTGGCAAGAAAGAAATCAGGTACTGATTCAGCACCGAACACCACTCAGGGTGGGCAACAAGAATGCTCTATTCATGGTTAATCTCTACCATCAGGATCAGGCGAGTAATATCGAGCTTTTCGAGCTAACCGATACGGCCATCGAGCTTGGCATTAGCATAGCTCTTTAAGTAATTGTAATTATTGAATTTAATTAAAATTACTTGCTGCTAGTTGATTTGTTTGCCAACCCATCGACCAACAACCAATCCTGACAGAACACGCAAAATCCGTTCACTTCACTTTATTGCCACCAATCTGTGACACTGCGTGCAAAACACCACAGGCAAATTCAGAATAAAAACCTCAACTTACGCGCTCGACTCCAAGTATTACTTTGATACAAAAAGTTGAACTTAGGCTCAAGTTTTAGTATTCTCGCTCCGATATCTGGTTGCGGTTGTGGGTTCTATCGACCTCAGGCCTGATGTAACGGCGTTTTCCGACTAATTCGCGAGTGTGTGTGACTTCAATCACAGGCCCTGGCGCAGAGGTTGGCTTATGCTTGTTTCAACGATGGAAAACCGCCGGCCTAACTTTGTGGGACGGGCCGGTCGCAATCGTAAACGTTTATAATTTGAAATCGATCTCAAGGAGATACACCACAATGGCTTTTATTACAGCTGAAACACGAAGCAGCATCGTCGAGCTGGCGATGGGCATGTTAAACCAAGCACCAAGCACAGCGATGTTGGAAACATTAATCGCTAAGTCTGTTGAGGGTGCTTCAACTCAA
>LICD01000415.1 GCA_001438145.1 OM182 bacterium BACL3 MAG-120619-bin3
CTGATGCGAATCGATTATAGGTCTACAATGACAGCATTGGGCGTATTTGTTACCTTCTGTCTCTTACTCGCCCGCAAACTGACTGTCGATGCTTGCCGATAACTAACGCGAAAGCAGTGTGCCGATAAGTGGCGAAGCGTCTCTCTAGCAATGGAATAATGCATGTTAACTAAGTCTTATAAGCTGTTGTTATTGATCTTTTTAAGCTTAAGCTCATTCTCGACTTTTGGGCAGGTTCACCGTACCGATCAGATCGAAGTCGAGCTGCTGTCAGAGACCACTAACGTGGTGCCCGGCGAGACTCTTTGGCTTGCGATCCGCCTCAAGCCTATTGAGCACTGGCACACTTATTGGAAATTTGGCGGCGACAGCGGCGAGGCTACGAGCACAAGTGAATGGCGTTTGCCCTCTGGCGCGAGCGCCGGCGAGATTGAATGGCCAATCCCTGAGTGGACGCCGTTCCCCGGCAGCGACCTTGTGACCTTCACCTACGAGCGCGAAGTTTATTTGCCTCTCCCAATTACCATTCCCGCCGACTACGCTGACTCATCATTTAATCTCGCGACCCAGATCGATTGGCAGGTGTGCGATGAAATCTGTATCCCGGGCGCAGCCGAGTTCTCGCTCACGCTTCCCGTTGCCTCGCAGCTCATAGCGGATCCGCGCTGGGTAGACGGCTTTGCAGAGGCGCGCGCGAACACGCCGTTGAAGCGCGACGAGCATCAATTAGCCGCTACATTCAATGCGCACGGCGGCGAGATTAATGTCATGGTGCAGGCGCCCGATGCGCGCTTCGCCGATGCTGACGAAGCATGGTTTTTTCCGCAGCAGCGCCGGGTAATGAAATACGCGCCAGTGCGCAAGGTCATGCTCGACGGTGACCGTGTTCAGATCAGCACCCAGCAGCATCGCCGTTTCGAACCCCAGCAGGGCGAACTCGAAGGCATGCTCGCTTTTGTCGATAGCGAGGGGCGGCTGCACGGCTATGACCTGCTCGCGCAGCGCACTGCTATCGCTTGGGATAACAGTATTGAAGTTGAGCTGTTAAGTGAATCGACAACACTGGTGCCGGGCGAGACACAGTGGTTAGGCCTGCGCCTCACCCCGGCGGCTCATTGGCATACGTATTGGAAAATGGGTGGCGACAGCGGCGAGCCGACAAGCCTAACTGACTGG
>LICD01000416.1 GCA_001438145.1 OM182 bacterium BACL3 MAG-120619-bin3
TTGGCATGGCCGGCGCAGTTTTCTGGAACCTTATTTTCGCTCTGTCGGGCACGCTCACCGCATTTATTGTTGTGTGGTGCTGCTGCCGGTATTTCCTCTCGATGGGCTGGGGCGGCCTCGCCAAGACAATCGGGTCATGGTATTCGAGCGATAAAAACGGCCGCGTCATGGGCGCGATCAGCGTGAGTTTTCAGTTCGGCGGGGCTATAGCTGCGCTCTTCGCGGGCTTTCTCGTCTCGATGGGCGTGAGCTGGCAGGGCGTATTCGTCTACCCCGCTATCGCGCTCAGTGTCATAGGCGTTTGGGCGTTCTTCGCCTCGAAAGGCACGCCGAGCGACGTCGTGCCCGGCGCGATCGCCGTAGAGGGTGAGTCGGCAAAGAAGCAGCTGGCCGACTATGGCGACGACGAGTCGCCCGCCGTAATGACCATCTTAAAAACCCTGATCAAGATGCCAATCTACCGCCAGCTTCTGGTATTTAGTTTTCTTACGACGCTGCTGCGTTCGGTCTTTCTCATCTGGACGCCGAAGTTTTTGTTCGATATCGGTCAGGGCGCCAGCGCTGCGATCCTCAAATCGGCCGTGTTTCCGCTATTGGGCGTTGCCGGCACGCTATTCATCGGCTGGTATACCGACCACTACGCCCGCAATGGCGATCGCGCCCGCATGATGTGGATTATGCTCGCCGTGCTCGTTTTATGTACCTTCTCGATCTCGGTGCTGAGCGCGGCAGAAAACCCTAATTACAATCTGATTATTTTCTTTTTGGGCGGCAGCGGCTTCTTCCTGCTTGGCCCTTATTCGATGAGCAGCGGCGCGCTGACGCTCGACATCGCGGGTGCCAAGGGTGCAGGGTCATGCACTGGGATAATCGACGGGATGGGTTACATTGGCGGAGCGATTGCCGCCTTCGCTGCCGGCGCCATGTCCGACAGTTTGGGCTGGTCGCAGGTGTTTGTGGTGTTAACAGGCTTCGCGGCGATCTCGGCGCTTAGCGCCTACGGCATGAGCCGCGGCTTCCAAAAACTCGCTAAAAACAGCGAAGCTTAGTCGAATTCACCGGCATCTAGTCTGGCGAAATATTTCGTCGCGACCGCTTTCACTTTGGGTGCGAGCAGCAGCGTCGACACCATCGTCGGTATTGCCATCGTGGCGTAGGCACCGTCGAGCAG
>LICD01000417.1 GCA_001438145.1 OM182 bacterium BACL3 MAG-120619-bin3
TTCTGAACTCGACGCTGTGACCAAGCAGAATGTTCTGCTCCAGCTTGATCACCTGCGAACCCATCCTGCAGTAGCCGCAAAGCTCGGGACGGGGGAGATCGACATGCATGGCTGGGTCTATGACATTGAGCATGGCACCGTTGCCGCCTACGATGACACACAGCACGAGTTTGTATCGATTGAGGAGCGCTACGCAGCGCTTATCGAAGCAAGCGCCAACGCTGCAGCTACAGCCTAATAACAGGCATTGCCAAGCTCGCTAAGAGAGAAGGCGCATCTCCGAGGAGAAAACCATGCTTAATTTAAGAACGGACAATCTACGCGGGGACCTTTACGGAGGCCTGACCGCAGGTGTCGTTGCTTTGCCACTCGCGTTAGCGTTTGGCGAGGCGTCTGGCGCTGGCCCGATCGCGGGTCTCTATGGCGCCATCTTTGTTGGATTCTTCGCTGCGCTTTTCGGCGGCACCGAATCCCAGATTTCTGGCCCAACTGGGCCGATGATTGTGGTGTTTGCAGGTGTTTATGCAACGCTAAACGGCGAGGCTGAGTTAGTCTTCGCCACCGTGATACTGGCCGGTGTGTTTCAAATTTTATTTGGGGTGCTAAAGCTCGGCCAGTACATCAGGCTCGTTCCTTACCCTGTTGTATCGGGTTTTATGAGCGGAATTGGGTGCATTATCATTGCATTGCAATTTAGCAGGATGTTCGGTCACGAGCCCGAAGGCGGGGGCACAATACCCGCGCTTACTGCTATTCCGGGGGCGGTTATGGACCCCAATCTCGTTGCACTGGGCATCGCTGTGGTTACGCTGCTGATCGTTTTTAAGTGGCCTAAGACGTGGGGAAAAATCGTTCCACCACCCCTCGCAGCGCTGGTTATCGCTACCCTTATTAGTCTAGTTGTCCCAGGTGCGCCAATTCTCGGTGATATTCCCACGGGTCTGCCTAGCTTCTTGATGCCGAGTTTTAGTCAGGACACCCTGCTTATTGTGATGGAGGCGGCGATAATCCTCGCTCTCTTAGGCTCGATCGATAGTCTGCTGACATCGCTTGTAGCGGACAATATGACTCGCACCAAACATAACTCGAATAGGGAGTTAGTCGGCCAGGGACTAGGCAACATGGCGGCTGGCTTTTTTGGCGGTATCCCTGGTGCCGGCGCGACT
>LICD01000418.1 GCA_001438145.1 OM182 bacterium BACL3 MAG-120619-bin3
AGCGCGGGCGTATTCAGCTTGGGGATGTGATCGTTGAAATTGATGGTAATAAGATTACTAACGAGAGTGATTATGCGGATGTTATGGAGGAGCATCGACCGGGTGATATCGTCGAAGTAATCACCCAGCGTGACAATCAGCGCCTGCGCTACGAAATCGAATTGCAGGCGCCACAGAACAATTAGCTTAACGCTTGGGACGCGCGTCGATCAGGCTGCGCGCGGTACCCGCCGCAATCAATACCTGTCGCGGCGCGGTTCCGCCTAAGTGATCGCGCGCGTTGAGCGAGCCTTCGAGGGTAAGCACCTCAAAAACATCTTGCTCGATTAACTCCGAAAAACCCTGCAGCTGCGCGAGCGTGAGTTCCGACAGGTCCTTGCTTTGTGCTATCCCAAACGCCACAGACTTGCCTACTACCTCGTGTGCATCTCTGAAGGGCAGCCCGCGTTTAACCAGATAGTCTGCGAGGTCGGTCGCGGTTGCATAACCCTGCAGCGCTGCTGCGCGCATGCTGTCTTTCTTGCAAGTTACTGCGGGCATCATCTCCGAATACGCAAATAGGCAGTCTTTCACCGTGTCGAGAAGGTCGAACAGTGGCTCTTTGTCTTCTTGATTGTCTTTGTTGTAGGCCAATGGCTGCGACTTCATCAGTGTCAGCAGCGACATTAGATGCCCGAATACTCGTCCGGTCTTGCCGCGCACGAGCTCGGGCACATCGGGATTTTTCTTCTGCGGCATGATCGACGAGCCGGTGCAGAAGCGATCTGGCAGGTCGATGAAGTCGAACTGCGCCGAAGTCCAAAGAACGAGCTCTTCGGAAAAACGAGAGAGGTGCATCATGATTGTGCTGCAGCAGCTCGCGACTTCGATCGCGAAATCGCGGTCGCTCACCGAGTCTAGCGAGTTGCGCGTGGGCCCGTCGAATCCGAGAAGCGAGGCGCTGTAGTCGCGGTCGATCGGAAAGGTAGTGCCAGCCAACGCCGCGGCACCGAGCGGCGAGACATTCAGGCGTTTGCGGGCGTCGATGAGACGGCTGTAGTCGCGTTCGAGCATCTCGTTCCAAGCCAGCATATGATGGCCGAAGCTAATAGGCTGCGCCGTTTGTAAATGGGTGAAGCCGGGCATGATCGTGTCTGCGTCGCGCTCGGCGAGATCTACCAATG
>LICD01000419.1 GCA_001438145.1 OM182 bacterium BACL3 MAG-120619-bin3
TTGCGGCCATGTGGCGTTTCCATAGGCGTTGTCTTCTAAATATTCACGCAGTCCCTCACGAAGGACATCCGGCCCGATTAGATTTTCGAGATGGCGCATCACGATTGGTGCTTTCTGATAAATAATCGCACCATAAAGCGTGCCGGCATAGCGCAAATTCTCGAGTGACTGCCCGATTGCGTTCGCACCGGCGGTACGATCGACCGCGTAAGCCGATGGGTGGTGTGCCGTATGAAAGCGCAGTTCATGATCAACTTCGGGGAAGGCGGGATTAACAATTTTCGCCGCCATAAAATTGGCGAAGACCTCCTTAGTCCAAACATCGTCAAACCAATTCATGGTAACGAGATCGCCAAACCACATGTGTGCAGTTTCATGTGCGATCACGGACGCCCGCGCGAGAATCTGATTCTGAGTGGCGGTTGCGTCTAACATCAGGCTTGCTTCGCGGTAAAGTATGTTGCCAGGGTGCTCCATGCCACCGTACTGAAATGACGGAATTAGAACAAAATCGAACTTCTCGAAGGGATACGGAATCGCCGTGTAGTCTTCGAGCCATGCGAGTGCCTGTGCATGCAGGTCAAAAATTTCATCGATATTGGCGTCTACTTTGTCGCGATCGGTTTCGCGGTGATACATCGTCATTTCTCGGTCGTTAATGGTTTTTGTCTCACGCTGAAACTTGCCCGCCGCAAAAGCAAAAAGGTAACTAGGCAATGGCTCTGTGCGAGCAAAGGCTCGAGTCGTTTGGTTCTCCTGTGCAAGTTCACTCTTTACAGCGAGTGCCGATAATTCGCTTGAGTTAGTTACCACCTGCCAGTCGCTCGGCGCGCTAATTGTCCATGCGACGGAACCTTTGAGGTTAGGCTGATCGATAAGTGGCAGCGAGAAGTGTGCACGGTCGGGCACAAACAAGGTGTAGAGAAAGTCATCGCTGCGGTTAAGCGCCGCATCGCCGGCCTCGAAAGCGAGGGTAATACTATTGCCACCCTCTTCTAACATTGCTGCCGGAATGAGCACATGGTCTTCGCTTGAAGACCATGTGCTTTTAGCGCCATTGACGAATACCGAGTCGAGCCGCTTGGCCGCATCGACAAAGTCGATTACCAAGGGAAATTCTATGCTATGCGGACTTTTCCCAGACTGTTGTGTCTCGTCT
>LICD01000420.1 GCA_001438145.1 OM182 bacterium BACL3 MAG-120619-bin3
CGTCCGGGGTGGGTAAGGCTTAACTTCAACTATTTTATCGACGAAGCAACCTTCGACTATCTGCTCAGCGCCGTTGAGTTAATCGCCAACTATGGCGCGGGGCTTCTGCCGTATTACGAATTCGATTCGACCTCGGCGACCTGGCGCTACCAAGGCAGGGCGATGCAGCTGGGCCTCCCTCTCGAAGACTTCGATTTTGCAGCCGACGCTGCCGCTGGTAGCAACGGGAAAGCGCGACAGCCGGCTTTTGAGCCGAGCAGCGATCTTCCCCTATTTTTGGCACAGGCCAGAGAAGAACTTACGCGTAGCGACAGGGAGGGAACACGCTATAGCGTATCGCTCCCTGCGAGCGTCGAAGCGCTGCGATGGTTTGCCCTGCCGCAAGAGGTTCACCTGAAAAACTTTCACTCTGCTGTCTCGAGTGGCTAATCTTTACGGAAAGGAAGGAGTGTCGCGGCGTCGGCAATATAGCCTTCGATATGCGGCCTCTCTTGCTCGACAAAATTGGCTACTGCCGCAGCAAAGCCTTCGTGGGCTAACCAATGGAGCGAGTACGTAGACTTTGGCTCGAAGCCACGCTGAATTTTATGCTCACCCTGAGCGCCAGAGTCGAAGCTACTCAGGCCGTGTTCAATGCAATAGTCTTGGCCTTGGTAATAGCAGGTCTCGAAATGCAGCAAAGGCTGGTCGCTTGTGCTGCCCCAGTAGCGGCCGAACAGCTGAGAGTCGTTCTTAAAAAATAGCGCCGCCGCACACACGTCGCCCTCGCTTGTCGCCTGAACGGCCTCGATAAGCAGCAACTGCTCGGGCATTGTTGCGCCTAAGCGCTCGAAAAATCGCTGGCTAAGATATCCCTGCTGCCCCCGTACGAGATAGGTGCGGTGATAAAACAGGCTAAAATCAGCCCACTGCTGCGGCGTTATAGCCGCCCCTTCGGTCCGCCTAAACTCAAAGCCCGCCGCCGCTGTCGCCTCTCTCTCCTTGCGGATTGATTTGCGCTTACGTGAGGTCATGGTCGCCAGAAAGTCATCGAAGGTTTTGTAGTCGCGGTTATGCCAGTGGAACTGACTTCCCATGCGCTCGACCATCTCACTTGATTCAAAGGCGGCGCGCTCGGCGGGGTTAGGAAACAACAGATGATAGGACGACGCCTTT
>LICD01000421.1 GCA_001438145.1 OM182 bacterium BACL3 MAG-120619-bin3
GGCCCTTGGTGCCGAGCCGGAGACGACGGTCATGCTGAGACGGCCGAGTTGGGTAATCTCAACTTCGATGAAGTCCCCTACTTCTAAGGACCGCGAATGGCAGGGGGTACCGGTCAAGACGACATCTCCGGGCATCAGGGTAATGTGGCGGGCCAGATCAGCAATCATATAATCGGGCCCCCATACCAGCTCCTCGCCGATATTGGCTTCCTGTACTAGCTGCCCGTTGCGATAGGTGCGCAAGGTCTGCTCTCTCGGGTCAATACCTGTAACGAGGCCAGGTCCGAGTGGACACATTCCATCACCACCTTTTACGCGCAACATTGAACCGGAGTCAGTGTCGCGAAAATCATGCAGCCCCATGTCCAGAGCAGGAGCGAACCCTGCAATATGATCCCAGGCTTCCTCTGGTGTAATGTTTTTGGTTTCTTTACCGATGATGGCGGCAAACTCACCTTCATAATTAAGGTATTGGCAATCTTCAGGTTTGACTATGGCTCCCCTATGACCATTGAGGGCAGTGACGGGCTTCATGAAGTAGGTTGGGTAGGGCGTAGGCTGTGGTTTATTGCGGGATTCAATTCCTCGGGATGTATAGGTTAAATGTGGGCATATTATCTTGGTGGCTACACACGGGGGGAGATGTGTAACTTCATCCGCACTGACGCTGGAGCCATCCTCTAAAATGAGCATGCCATCTTCTGACATAGTTGCCCAGACTGCTTCTCCCGAGATTTGTATGCGACGTTTCTCTTGACGGGGACCATCCAATACCGACATTGCCTTTCCTCTTGTTTTTAATCGAGTGCTTAAATATCAAACCACATATGAATATTGCCGGTACCATGGGCATTTTCATAGGCAGAAAGTGCTGTGCCCTTCGCCGTGCAATTAACCCCACCCATTGCGCCTATCATCTGCAGATAATGAGCTCCCCATGCCTCCCAAGGAAGCTGTCGATATTGCTGATCGAAATTTTCAATAATTTCGCGGTGGTGCCCTTGAGAGAGTAACTCAATGGCCCGGTAGTCGCTTTCCCTATTGTGTGCCGACGAGATGTTGTCCGGATGATAAATTCTAGGGTGCGGCGGTATTGCGTTGATATTTCGAAACTTGTGACTGAGAGCCCCCGAGGCCAGCAGCACCACTGAGC
>LICD01000422.1 GCA_001438145.1 OM182 bacterium BACL3 MAG-120619-bin3
CAATCATAGTAATAAGTGCGACAAAGCAGGTTTTCCACACATACTTAGCCATCCCCTTCTCCTCCTATTTTTTTGCTGCGCTTTGTGCCCTTGTTTATAAGTAGTTATCGCCGACCGAACAGGCAGCGATTCGGCTTAGGTGGCTATAGGGTAATCCAGTCTCGGCATGCCATTCGGTAAACTGCGCTTGGATTTTGCTGAGGTCACGCTTAGACGTTGGGTTCTCGGCGATATCTAGCCCTATGCTTCTCAGCAGCACCGCCACGTCGCGTGCCGGAATAAAACAGTCTTTGCCGACTCGGCGTAAAAACCAGAGTGCGCTCTGCCCGCCAAGTCGAGAGCCGTGCTTTTTCAGATAGGCCATCAATCCTATCTGATCTTCCACCGGCCAGTCCGCAATAAATTGACCAAAGCCGCCGCTGCGACGAGACTCGTCCTGCACAAAGAACACGTTGTCCTGCAGCGCTTTGATCTTTTGCCAGTTGCGCACGACGCGCTTATCACTCGTGAAGGCCTCCCATTGCTCGGGCGACAAATAACTTAGCTTGCGGGGATCAAAACCAAGAAATGCTTCCTCGAAACTGGGCCACTTATTCTCGATTACTTTCCAACTAAATCCCGCTTGGTTAATCGACTTGGTCATCATGGCAAGGTAACGATCGTCGCCAAGCTCGATGAGCTGCTTCTTTGTTGCCACCGTCGGCAGCATCGCCTTTAGCGCGCGAGCACCGCCTTTGCGCGCTTCTGCTCGCAGTCGAATGTCTTCGAATCCGCTCATTTTCTTTCACTTTTGGGTTGATGCATTGGCTACAAGCCTTTCTTGATCGCTTAGCTTAATTAGCAGCGCTAAGCTCGACAGCCTTGCCGTGAGGCGTATTCAAATACGCTGATTCCCATTCGTCTTTTCTTTGCAATAGTTCAGCAAGACCGGTGAGTTTTTTGTTCTGCGCAATGGCCTCGAGTGCGGCAAGCCAATGTTCGTAGTACGTGTCGCCTATGTCGGCATCGCCGCTGGCTTGAGCGGATTCAATGGCGCCGGTTAAATAGCTCGCCCACTCTGCCCAAGTAAACGCACCGGCTTTATGCAAAGCGAGCACAAGGCCAAAGGCCGTTGCTTCCCAGGGCGCTTTAAAAACCGGTCCGTCTGCGTC
>LICD01000423.1 GCA_001438145.1 OM182 bacterium BACL3 MAG-120619-bin3
AAAGCACGTATCGTTCCGCTGTCGGACACCGCGTCAGTACTACTCATAAAGCTGCGACAAAGAAAGCGCTGCGCTCATGCGTTTGCCAACCCTGCAACGCTCAAGCCCTATAGCAGCGTGTACTATTCTTGGCACACTGCTCGTAAAGAAGCTGGCCTCAGCGATGTAAGAGTTCACGACCTAAGGCACAGCTTTGCGTCGTTTTTAGTGAATGCCGGAAGAAGTTTGTACGAAGTACAAACTTTGTTGGGCCATACTCAGATCAAGACCACGCAACGTTATGCGCACCTATCGACAACATCCCTTCGTAGTGCATCGAATGAAATATCTCTTGCCGTACCCGAGTTAATCTAAGGAGTAGGATGCCTAAATTAGACATCACGCAGTCGTTTGTAGACACCGTTAAAGTTGAATCAGAGGCCAGTAGTACTGACTTCTACGATAAAAAATTAGTCGGCCTTTTGCTTAAAGTGCTGCCAAGTGGTCGAAAAACATTTTATCTGCGCTACAAAGATACCGAGAACTGTAGTTGCCAGCGCAAGATTGGTAATGCGGTCATTCTAAATATTACCGAGGCGCGAGACCTCGCCCGACGTTATCTCGCGCAGATAAGCTTAGGGCAGGATCCCTTCTTACATGCGCCGATAAACAATTCACCCACCCTCGGATCGTTTGCACGCGAAGACTATTTGCCCTATGTGAAAACCTATAAAAAATCGTGGAATATGGACGAGTCTCGTTTACGCAATCATCTCCTTCCCTATTACGGAAAGATTCGGATGAACGACATCGAAAAACGTGATGTCGTTGCACTTATTAATGAGCTTGCAGAGAAGTTTAAACCGGGAACGATTAACCGCGTTGTCATTCTACTGCGCTATATGTTCAATCTCGCGATGAAATGGGAGGTCAAGGGGGTTACACGCAACCCGACGGCGGGAATCCCTTTATTGAAAGAGAACAATCAGAACGAACGCTTTTTGTCGGCGCTTGATGCCAAAGCCCTTCTGCGCGCCATAAATTATTCGCGCAACAAAATGCTTAAACACATTATTCCAATGCTCATACTTACAGGCGCACGAAAGCGCGAAGTGCTCGATGCGAAATGGGAGGATTTTGATCTCGATCGCGGCACTT
>LICD01000424.1 GCA_001438145.1 OM182 bacterium BACL3 MAG-120619-bin3
AAGGCACGTATCGTTCCGCTGTCGGATACCGCTTCAGTACTTCTCACAAAGCTGCGACAAAGAAAGCGCTGCGCTTACGCGTTTGCCAACCCTGTGACCCTTAAGCCCTATAGCAGCGTGTACTATTCTTGGCACACCGCTCGTAAAGAAGCGGGCCTCAGCGATGTAAGAGTTCACGACCTAAGGCACAGCTTTGCGTCGTTTTTAGTGAATGCCGGAAGAAGTTTGTACGAAGTACAAACTTTGTTGGGCCATACTCAGATCAAGACCACGCAACGTTATGCGCACCTATCGACAACATCCCTTCGTAGTGCATCGAATGAAATATCTCTTGCCGTACCCGAGTTAATCTAAGGAGTAGGATGCCTAAATTAGACATCACGCAGTCGTTTGTAGACACCGTTAAAGTTGAATCAGAGGCCAGTAGTACTGACTTCTACGATAAAAAATTAGTCGGCCTTTTGCTTAAAGTGCTGCCAAGTGGTCGAAAAACATTTTATCTGCGCTACAAAGATACCGAGAACTGTAGTTGCCAGCGCAAGATTGGTAATGCGGTCATTCTAAATATTACCGAGGCGCGAGACCTCGCCCGACGTTATCTTGCGCAGATAAGCTTAGGGCAGGACCCCTTCTTACATGCGTCGATAAACAATTCACCCACCCTCGGATCGTTTGCAAGCGAAGACTATTTGCCCTATGTGAAAACCTATAAAAAATCGTGGAATATGGACGAGTCTCGTTTACGCAATCATCTCCTTCCCTATTACGGAAAGATTCGGATGAACGACATCGAAAAACGTGATGTCGTTGCACTTATTAATGAGCTTGCAGAGAAGTTTAAACCGGGAACGATTAACCGCGTTGTCATTCTACTGCGCTATATGTTCAATCTCGCGATGAAATGGGAGGTCAAGGGGGTTACACGCAACCCGACGGCGGGAATCCCATTATTGAAAGAAAATAATCAGAACGAACGCTTTTTGTCGGCGCTTGATGCCAAAGCCCTTCTGCGCGCCATAAATTATTCGCGCAACAAAATGCTTAAACACATTATTCCAATGCTCATACTTACAGGCGCACGAAAGCGCGAAGTGCTCGATGCGAAATGGGAGGATTTTGATCTCGATCGCGGCATAT
>LICD01000425.1 GCA_001438145.1 OM182 bacterium BACL3 MAG-120619-bin3
TCAACGAAACCACGGCGGCGTATTTCGAGCGCCTCGCGGGTATTTCTCCGCCCGATGCGGCGGCGCGCTATTTAGCCGTGCTCGACCCCGCAACGCAGGCTGAGGCGGATGAGTATTTCCGCGAATTCGAGCCGCGTCACGCCTCTATGCTGCGCTCGTCGTTGTCGCCCAACATTATCGATGCGGGCTATCGAATCAATGTGATTCCGTCTGAGGCCAAAGGCTATGTCGATTTCCGCGCACTGCCTGATGAGGATATCGATGCATTCTTAGATCAAGTCCGCGAGGTGATTAATGACCCAGCGGTCGAGGTTGCGCTGGGGCCGAGAAACACGCGGCCGCGCGGCGAGGCGCGGTTAAACACGCCGGCGTTCTCAGCAATCGAGGCGGGCATCACTAAGCATTACGGTGTGGTAACGCTGCCGACGATGAGCACGGGCGCAACCGACATGGCGTATCTGCGCAACAAGGGCATCGAGTGTTACGGGATAGGTCCGGCGATAGACCGTGAGGATGCAGCTCTTGGTTTTGGCGCGCACAGCGACCAAGAAAGAATCCTTATTTCTGAGCTTAACCGTTTCGTGCGTTTCAATTGGGATATCGTTCTGCAGATTGCCGCAGAGCAGTAACCCCCTCGCTTAAAAACGCGGAAAAAGGGCCAAGCGCTAAGCTTAGCCCTTTTTTTTGCGCAGGGTTTTTATCGAAAGGGTTTAGCGAGGCGGCTACACCGCAGCCTTCACGTTATCGCGCAGATGCTCCAGATTGATCGTTCCAACAATGGCCGAACTCACACCAGGAATAGCGAGCACGGTACGAAGATTATTCGCTGTCTCATTGGGCGTGCCGAGCGCGTCGTGGCCACTGTTGAGCGCCTTCTTTATCAGAACGCCTTTGTTGGCGGCGTGAGCCGCCGCTATGACCGGTGCGTCGTCGGTATAAGAGGGGTTGTAGGTTGCCATCACCAGGTCCAGCGTCTCGACCGCGCGAAGACCGCCCTCTAGCGTTTTGGTGGACATACCGATTGCGCGTATCTGCCCTTTTTCTTGCATCTTAAGAAGGGTTGCAAGGCAGTCGGTCTGCTCGAGAATTTTTAGGTCTTCGCCGTCCGAATGTATTAGCACAATGTCGAGAT
>LICD01000426.1 GCA_001438145.1 OM182 bacterium BACL3 MAG-120619-bin3
TTAACGAAACCACGGCGGCGTATTTCGAGCGCCTCGCGGGTATTTCTCCGCCCGATGCGGCGGCGCGCTATTTAGCCGTGCTCGATCCGGCAACGCAGGCGGAGGCGGATGAGTATTTCCGCGAATTCGAGCCGCGTCACGCCTCTATGCTGCGCTCGTCGTTGTCGCCCAACATTATCGATGCGGGCTATCGAATCAATGTGATTCCGTCGGAGGCCAAAGGCTATGTCGATTTCCGCGCACTGCCTGATGAGGATATCGATGCATTCTTAGATCAAGTCCGCGAGGTGATTAATGACCCAGCGGTCGAGGTTGCGCTGGGGCCGAGAAACACGCGGCCGCGCGGCGAGGCGCGGTTAAACACGCCGGCGTTCTCAGCAATCGAGGCGGGCATCACTAAGCATTACGGTGTGGTAACGCTGCCGACGATGAGCACGGGCGCAACCGACATGGCGTATCTGCGCAACAAGGGCATCGAGTGTTACGGGATAGGTCCGGCGATAGACCGTGAGGATGCAGCTCTTGGTTTTGGCGCGCACAGCGACCAAGAAAGAATCCTTATTTCGGAGCTTAACCGTTTCGTGCGTTTCAATTGGGATATCGTTCTGCAGATTGCCGCAGAGCAGTAACCCCCTCGCTTAAAAACGCGGAAAAAGGGCCAAGCGCTAAGCTTAGCCCTTTTTTTTGCGCAGGGTTTTTATCGAAAGGGTTTAGCGAGGCGGCTACACCGCAGCCTTCACGTTATCGCGCAGATGCTCCAGATTGATCGTTCCAACAATGGCCGAACTCACACCAGGAATAGCGAGCACGGTACGAAGATTATTCGCTGTCTCATTGGGCGTGCCGAGCGCGTCGTGGCCACTGTTGAGCGCCTTCTTTATCAGAACGCCTTTGTTGGCGGCGTGAGCCGCCGCTATGACCGGTGCGTCGTCGGTATAAGAGGGGTTGTAGGTTGCCATCACCAGGTCCAGCGTCTCGACCGCGCGAAGACCGCCCTCTAGCGTTTTGGTGGACATACCGATTGCGCGTATCTGCCCTTTTTCTTGCATCTTAAGAAGGGTTGCAAGGCAGTCGGTCTGCTCGAGAATTTTTAGGTCTTCGCCGTCCGAATGGATCAGCACAATGTCGAGAT
>LICD01000427.1 GCA_001438145.1 OM182 bacterium BACL3 MAG-120619-bin3
ATATCACCACGCTGATGGTTTGGCAGAGTGGGTTAATTCCCTTCGCTACCTTCTTCTCGCTCTTCGTACCCTCGGTTGTGAACTATCTTGTGCCAGCGTTTATCATGCAGTTCGCGGTTTCTACGGAGGTTCCTGCTGTGACGGAGGAGTCGGTTCGTATTAAACGAGGTGCATGGGTAATCGTTGGCTTGTTCGGTTGCACGATTGCTATTGCAGTCAGTTTCCACAATTTCCTTCACCTTCCGCCGTTCTTAGGTATGATGACCGGCCTCGCGCTGCTCAAAATCTTTGGTTATTACCTCAAGATGACACACAAGCCGCATCCAAACGATGAGGCTGAATATGGACAGGTAGGTGATATTGGAGCATTCGATAGCTTCAAACAGGTAGCTCGCGCGGAGTGGGATACGCTGTTGTTCTTCTTTGGCGTAATTATGTGCGTAGGGGGACTTGGCTTTATAGGGTATCTCTCTTTCGCCAGTGAATGGATGTACGAAGGCTTAGGGCCAACGCTTGCGAATAGCCTGGTGGGTGTTCTAAGCGCCATAGTCGATAATATTCCAGTGATGGTCGCTATCCTACAAATGAACCCTGTGATGGATGAAATGCAGTGGTTGCTGGTGACACTGACCGCTGGTGTGGGTGGCAGCTTGCTCTCGATAGGATCGGCGGCAGGTGTTGCACTAATGGGGCAGGCGAGGGGCAAGTACACGTTCTTCGGGCATCTCAAGTGGACGCCTGTCATCGCTATGGGCTATGTGCTGAGCATATTGGTCCACCTGTGGTGGAATGCTGGCTATGTCGGTGTTGCTCCGGGCCTGTAAGCGCCTGCGAAGCAGTTGTCCCTTCAGCCAATGACGGCATCGTAATCAAAAGCCTCCTGTGTAAAAAGCAGGGGGCTTTTTGTTTTTGCTAGCAGCGAATTGAGAATGAAATGAGTGCCGACCGACAGCGGATCGATCGCAGAGTGCAAACTCTCGCTGGTTGCTTGTAAGGAGGTAAGCCGAATATTTTAAAGGTCAAATTCAATTGAAAATTTGCGAAGTGTAGGTATCATCCTGTATCACCAGTCGCGTTGTATCAAAGGTCTCTTAAGTGAAGAAACACATTGTAGTAGTAGACGACGATA
>LICD01000428.1 GCA_001438145.1 OM182 bacterium BACL3 MAG-120619-bin3
AGCGAGCTGGACGCTTTACAAGCGTCTTTTAGCGTATCTCAAGCCGCAGCTGCCTGCTGTGTTTACAAGCATTCTTGGTTTTCTTATTTTCGCTGCGACGACGCCACTTGCGGCCGCCTGGTTAGGCTGGACTATCGATGCAATCGAAAGCAAAGACCTCGACTGGCGCGTCTACAGTCCGCTGCTGTGTATTGCCATCGCCTTTATACGCGGAGTGGGTGGATTTCTTGGCGGCTATTCGATAGCCCATGTAGCGAACTATCTTATCCATCGCATGCGCGGCCAGATCATGGAGCATACTCTCGATTTGCCGGTGCGCTTCTTCGATCGCGCCGAACCGGGACGACTAATATCGAAAGTAACTTATGATGTGAATCAAATAACGGGCGCGGTGACCAACGCGGTTACCGTGGTTTTGCGCGAAGGACTTACCGTTATCGGTTTGCTTGCTGCATTGTTCTATGTGGATTGGCAACTGAGCCTCGCGTTTCTTCTCATAGCGCCTATCGTTGGTAAGACAGTCTCTATTGCGTCTCGCTATTTCCGCCGCTACAGCACGCAGATGCAAGATTCGATGGGCGAGGTGACACAGATTATAGGCGAATCGATTCGCGGGCATCATGTCGTTAGAACGTTTAATGCGAAAGGCCAAGTAAGCGAAAAATTTGACGCGGCGAGCGAGCGCAATCGCACACAGAATATGAAGATGGCTGGCACCGAACTTATTAGCACGCCAGTTATTCAGCTCCTAGTAAGTAGTGCGATAGCGGGCCTCATTTGGTTTTTGATGGCGCCTGAATTCATGCGCGACCGTTCGTCGGGCGACTTCGTCACTTTTCTAACGATGGCCGCTTCGCTCGCGAAACCTATTCGCCAGCTGTCGCAAATTAATTCGGTTATCCAGCGCGGGCTCTCTGCAGCCTCGAGTATTTTTTCTTTGCTCGACGAGCCGGGCGAGGTCGATTGTGGCGAGAAAACATTGCCGCGCGCTATCGAGCATATCGAATTCGACAATGTTCGCTTCGCCTATGCACCGGCTAGCGAGAACCACCCCGGCGAAATTCAGGATACCTCAGAGAGTGCGGTCGACGGCGTGAGTTTCAACGTCGAAGCAGGCCAGACTATC
>LICD01000429.1 GCA_001438145.1 OM182 bacterium BACL3 MAG-120619-bin3
GGCGAGCTGGACGCTTTACAAGCGTCTCTTAGCGTATCTCAAGCCGCAGCTGCCTGCTGTGTTTACAAGCATTCTTGGTTTTCTTATTTTCGCTGCGACGACGCCACTTGCGGCCGCCTGGTTAGGCTGGACTATCGATGCAATCGAAAGCAAAGACCTCGACTGGCGCGTCTACAGTCCGCTGCTGTGTATTGCCATCGCCTTTATACGCGGAGTGGGTGGATTTCTTGGTGGCTATTCGATAGCCCATGTAGCGAACTATCTTATCCATCGCATGCGCGGCCAGATCATGGAGCATACTCTCGACTTGCCCGTGCGCTTCTTCGATCGCGCCGAACCGGGACGACTAATATCGAAAGTAACTTATGATGTGAATCAAATAACGGGCGCGGTGACCAACGCGGTTACCGTGGTTTTGCGCGAAGGACTTACCGTTATCGGTTTGCTTGCTGCATTGTTCTATGTGGATTGGCAACTGAGCCTCGCGTTTCTTCTCATAGCGCCTATCGTTGGTAAGACAGTCTCTATTGCGTCTCGCTATTTCCGCCGCTACAGCACGCAGATGCAAGATTCGATGGGCGAGGTAACACAGATTATAGGCGAATCGATTCGCGGGCATCATGTCGTTAGAACGTTTAATGCGAAAGGCCAAGTAAGCGAAAAATTTGACGCGGCGAGCGAGCGCAATCGCACACAGAATATGAAGATGGCTGGCACCGAACTTATTAGCACGCCAGTTATTCAGCTCCTAGTAAGTAGTGCGATAGCGGGCCTCATTTGGTTTTTGATGGCGCCTGAATTCATGCGCGACCGTTCGTCGGGCGACTTCGTCACTTTTCTAACGATGGCCGCTTCGCTCGCGAAACCTATTCGCCAGCTGTCGCAAATTAATTCGGTTATCCAGCGCGGGCTCTCTGCAGCCTCGAGTATTTTTTCTTTGCTCGACGAGCCGGGCGAGGTCGATTGTGGCGAGAAAACATTGCCGCGCGCTATCGAGCATATCGAATTCGACAATGTTCGCTTCGCCTATGCACCGGCTAGCGAGAACCACCCCGGCGAAATTCAGGATACCTCAGAGAGTGCGGTCGACGGCGTGAGTTTCGACGTCGAAGCAGGCCAGACTATT
>LICD01000430.1 GCA_001438145.1 OM182 bacterium BACL3 MAG-120619-bin3
TCAAAAATAGCATTCGCCGGGATCGTCCCTGCGATGTCCTCTTGAAAAGTCGCAAGGCAGTTCAGCCTAGCGATAAATTCAGTATGCCTTCCGGACATACTTCAGCGGCCTTCCTAGTTGCGACGATTGTTTTCATATTCGCTGCGCCAATGGCCGAAGTCGCGTTTGCATGGGCTAGCTTGGTAGGGATGTCAAGAGTTGTGTTAGGTGTCCATTACCCAAGCGACGTGGCTGCCGGCGCTCTGCTTGGGATTGTGTGCGCGGTAATCTCTGTGGAGATCCTCTTATGACTTTGACTGTGCTTTACGGTATTCAAGGAACCGGAAATGGACATCTCGCGAGGGCGCGATGCTTAATTCCGGCCCTACGCGCGGCGGGTGTCGAATTAAAATTTCTTCTAAGCGGGCGTGATCAAGATCAGTTCAAAGACAACGACCTATTCGAGCATTATGAATACCGGAAAGGTCTTACGATGGAAATTAAAAGCGGCAAGGTTCATCCGCTAAAGACTCTCGTTAAGAACGATAATATACAGTTCCTAAAAGACGTCGTCTCCCTTGACCTCACAGATATCGACTTAGTGATAAGTGACTTCGAGCCCGTTACGGCATGGGCTGCTAAACTGCGCGGCAAGTCGTGCATCGCTATCAGTCATCAATCGGCATTCGAACACGATATACCTCGAGTGAAGGGGTTTGTCTTCTCAAAATTAGTCATGAAACTATTTGCTCCTGCAAAGATCAGTCTTGGCGTTCACTGGCACCACTTCAATCAACCCATTCTCCCACCGATTATCGAACAGCACGAAAACAAAGAAGTCGATTCTAAGCTAATCCTCGTCTACATGGGTTTTGAGAAGCTCGAGGATGTAATCAACTTCTTGTTACCCTTCACGCATTCTAGATTTATGGTTTTTGCGCGTGTGGAACGGGGCTTTAGTCAGGGCAACATCTGTGTCAATCCAATTTCCCACGACGAATTTCATAAGAATCTTGAGCGGTGCTCTGGCGTTATCTGCAATACTGGATTTGAACTATCGAGTGAGTGTTTACAGCTAGGAAAAAAATTGCTGACTAAGCCTATCGATGGTCAGTATGAGCAGCTTTGCAATGCGATTGCGCTAC
>LICD01000431.1 GCA_001438145.1 OM182 bacterium BACL3 MAG-120619-bin3
CTGCCGCAACCCTCGTGGTTGATCCGGATGCACCACCCGAGGGCGATAATCCCGGTGGCTATAATGACTTTTGGTTCGAAAGCGCCGGTATTGGCGACCTTGTTCGCACCTCGCACATTGTGTATCCGAAAGATGGGCGAGTACCCGAGGCTGTGGAAGGGGCGCCAAGGCAATATGGCGGTCTGGGCCCTGATATCCCCGGATCACGGCCGGTTCGCTACGTCGTAGGCGGCATTGCCAAAGACGGACATGAAGATCGCGGGCTCTCTGAACGCTGCATAGTTGGCTTCAACTCTGGGCCTCCTTTTGTGCCTAGTCTCTATAATAATAACGTGCAGATATTTCAGAACAAAGATACTGCGGTTATCATGACCGAAATGATTCACGATGCGCGCATCGTCCCGCTGACCAAAGACGCACCAATTGATGATGATATCCGCCTTTGGTCTGGCGATTCTCGCGGCTGGTGGGATGGAGACACGTTAGTTGTCGAAACTAAAAACTTCAATGGACTGCGCCAGACATTTAACTCAACCGGCGCTAATTTGGATATGGTGCTCACTGAGCGCTTTACTCGCACGGCCTACGATACGGTAGAATACGCGTTTACAATAGATGATCCGTCGACTTTTACCGACCGAATCACTGCGATCGTACCAATGACTAAAGTCGCCGGGCAGATCTACGAATACGCCTGTCATGAAGGCAATTACGGCATGACAAATATTCTTCGCGGCATGCGCGCAGAAGAAAGAATGGCAGCCGAAGGCGAAAGTGACTAACGCGAGTTCCCAATAGGTCGCTAGGGCGTGCATTCCCTCAAGGCATTTTAATCAAGGATGGCGCGTAATTAATTTTGCGTACAAAAAATCAGCAGAAGCATTAAAGGGTAGTAAATGAACACAAGAATGAAAAAAATATTCGCGGCCTCTGGCCTTATCTCACTTGCAGCAGCGATTATTTCAACGGCCGCGTTTGCTCAAGAAGCACCGCGCACGCCAAGTGGCAAGCCTGATCTGAGCGGTATTTGGCAGGCAATGACCTCGGCGCATTACAATGTTGAACCACACGCGGCGGCTGAAGGCCCCCATTCGGATGTCATGGGCGCGCTGTCGGCCATCCC
>LICD01000432.1 GCA_001438145.1 OM182 bacterium BACL3 MAG-120619-bin3
CCGCGACGGGATCAGGTGGGACTCAAGCCGGGCTTATTGCCGGCAACGAAATATTTGGCTTGGCTGAGAAGATTGTTGCCTTCAATGTTTCTGACAATGCGGTCTATTTCGCCGAGCGCGCGCGCGAGGATATTTCGCACTGGCAAACGCGCTACGCCGATTTGCTCAAAGGCACTCCCGGCGCCGAGATCGATACTGCAACTCTACGCGTACTCACTCAGGAAGGTTATCTTGGTCCTGGATACGGCATCGGCTACCCCGAGATTTTCGACATTATTAAGGCGCTCGCCTCGAGTGAGGGACTGTTTCTCGATCCCGTCTACACGGGCAAGGCGTTCTTCGGCATGGTGAATGAAATTTTGAAAGGTGATCAAGGCTGTTTCGCGGGCGCAAAAGATATTGTATTTATTCATACCGGTGGGCTTTTCGGCGTATTCCCGCAACAAGAGAATTTCACTTTCGCAGCCGGCTAGAGTGGTCATTAAGTGAATAGGTCATCACGTAGATCGGTTTTAAAGACAGGAGCACGAGTAATGCCACGCAATTCATCTACGCCTTTTTTACCCCATTTAAAAAAGGGTTCGATTGCCGCGGCAATTCTTATTGCCTTAACAGCCTGCGGGCCCGAAGGCGAGCAGTCTGGCTATGATGCAGATGACTCGTCGGGTTACGTTAGCGACGGCATGGCGGCAGCAACGAGCTGGGCTGAGCCTACGCCAAGTATTTACGCCGACGTCGAAAACGAAAGTGACCTGCTCAGCAACACCCGCCAGCTGGTTACCGACAGCCTACGGTCGGGCGAAGGCTATTTCAGTGCCGACGGACGCGAGCTGATCTATCAGAGCGAACAAGCAGGCGATAACCCGTTCTATCAAATTTTTGTGCTAGATCTTGCGAGCGGCGTTAGCAGGCTCGTATCCCCCGGCGTCGGTTTAACCACCTGCGCGTGGATACATCCGACCCAAGATCTCATTATGTATTCGTCAACGCATGAAGACCCCAACGCTCAGGCGAAGCAGGCTGAGGAAATAGCTATTCGCGAAAGCGGTATCGAACGCGCGTATGGCTGGGACTACGATCGCCATTACGATATTTACATTGCCAACAGCGACGGTAGTGG
>LICD01000433.1 GCA_001438145.1 OM182 bacterium BACL3 MAG-120619-bin3
AGGGTCATCCGGCAGCTTGAGGTATTCAGCGGCAACGTCGCTGCGCCAATTTTTATTGCCAACCTCTCGTCCCAGCAGAACATCAAAGTCGAAAAGCGGCACCTGTGAAATCGCTTCATAAGTGCTGTCGAAGCGCGTGGCATTAGGGTTAGGAATGCGCGAATAGCGGGTGGGCGTGTCGAGTCCGAAAGGTGCGCGGTGCGGTACCAGTGTGCCAATAGTTGTGCGCACGCCTTTGCGGGGCGCCTCCGAGGCTGGTGAGATTGCGTAGTTTAGGCCGGCTTCGTTACCTGAAGCGAGCGAGTCGGCTGCGCTGGCATCAAAACCTCTAAGCAAATCTGTGTCCATGTCTGGGCGCGTCGCGTAATCGATGCGTTGTCCGTCGAATTGAGAGTAGGCCGATTCACGGAAATAGTAGGAGCCATCAGCGGGCTCATAGTCGTCATGAAAAACAACAACAGCAACTGGCGCGGCCTTATCCTTCGGGTCGTTGGTGCTGTCTTGGAAGGGATTGTCTTCCTGTGGGCCACTTCCCTGCTGCCCTGTCAAGCCGAGGTCGTTCGTGAGCTCAGGGGTTGGCAAGCCGAAGCGGCTAACGAAGAGCATCAGCAACAGGCTCACAGCAGTCAGGACCAAGAGATGATAGAGCACTCGACCTTTGCTTGACTCCTGCAGGTTGATCGCAGTCAGCAAGAGCAGACAAACAGCGCCTATCGTCATCAGTAAATAGGCGGGGTCGTAGCCGCGGATGAGGGCGAAGTCGCCTAACAGGAAGGGGCGATCGATCATGCCGTTGCGATGGGCGGTGAGCGTAAACACAACCGCACAGGCAATGAATAGAAGCTCGCCTATCCTGCCGACAGCACCCCGCTGCGAGAGCAGATGTAGGCTTCCACAGAAAGCGGCGGCGAGCGTGAAACCCGCGATGAATTCACCCGCGCTGTAGAGGCTAAGCGGATTGCCCGATGCTGTGGCGCTCGCGCTAAGCAGTGAGCCTACCTCGCTGCCATTTCGTAGCACGGTGGCCAGTAGTAAGCCGGTGCCGGCAAAAACGAAAGCGAGGATTGCCGCAGCGCCAAACCGCAGCTGCAAGGCTCGACTTGAATGGGGGAGTG
>LICD01000434.1 GCA_001438145.1 OM182 bacterium BACL3 MAG-120619-bin3
ATGTGGGAATACAAACCAGGTACGTTGCATTTGATTGCATAAACGATGTTACTATTCCTCCGCTGGTCTTTATCCTGGAGGGCGTATCTTCAGTCTCACTCCACAGCAAGCGGCTTCATTACTAACGGGCGCTTGGCCACCATCGAGTCACAGCTGAAGCACCTTGCTACATATTGAGTTATCGAGGGGCGCATTGAGCGTAGCAACGTTATACGGTTGGACGACGGGAAAGCTTCCGCTTGCAATTACTTTGCGCGCTAAGTCGCCTGCATAGAGTGACACGAGGAGACAGACATGCCAGCACACATTGGTTTGATCGGCGGAATCGGACCTGCCGCCACAGACTATTACTACCGAAAGATTATCGCCGCGTTTGCACAATTAGACGCGGAGCTTGAGCTGACGCTCGCTCATGCAGATGCGCCGACACTGTTGAGAAACCTGCAGAATGATGACCGAAAAAGTCAGATGGAGATCTACACGCGACTGACTAATCGCCTGAAAAACACGGGTGCTGATTTTGTTGCTATTACCTCCATAGCGGGACACTTCTGTATTGAAGAATTCAAAGATGAGTCCCCATTACCGGTTATTGATATGATTGAGTCAGTCCAAGAGGAAATTGACCTCAAAGGCTTCAGTCGCCTTGGTATCATTGGAACAGAGCAAGTGATGAGATCGGAGTTCTATGGGGCTCTGAGGAAGATCAAGGTGGTGACACCATCACCGAACCTACTTAAGAATGTTCACGAAGCTTATGTGTCAGTTGCGTCTTCAGGCATAGTTACAGCGCTGCAACGCGAAACGTTCAATGCGGCCTGTACGGAACTCATCGAGGATTTTGGAGTTGATGCGGTGTTAATTGGTGGCACAGATCTCGCTCTAGTTTACGATGAGGAGAGCGCTGTGTTTCCAATTGTAGACTGTGCCGCAATTCATTCCCGAAAAGTAGTATCGATATCATATCAAAAAGGATAAGGGGCGATTATTGTCTCTGCAGAGGCACTAAATATGCTGATCAAGCGGTTGTGAGATGTTTGCTGGTGATAGGGTGTTTGATCTACTATGAGTCTGCAGAGCATTATCGTGGCGGGATAAAAAAATAGTGA
>LICD01000435.1 GCA_001438145.1 OM182 bacterium BACL3 MAG-120619-bin3
TAATTCGATCGTGCCTGTCTTGCGCTCGTCGGCCCACAGAGTCATCGCAATTGCCGGCACCATAAAGAGATAGAGCCAAGGATGGAAACTGAAAAAAGGCAGAAGGTCAGCCTGACCCCGTAGAAAAAATCCGCCAAGCTCGAAGGTGAAAATACCGTTGGTAATGAGAAAAATAACAATAAAAATATACGCAAGCGGCGTGGCGAAATAACTCGCTAGCTCGCGTTTGAAAATGACGCTGAGATTACCCACGGCGCGCTCCTCCTGCAGTCACTTGTTTGAACACATCTTCTAGCTGCCCACGGACGACAGTCATTTCGGCAATCGGCCAGTTCTGTTCCTGAGCGATCTTTGCGACCTGGCTGTAAATCGACTTGCCTGCCTGCGCCAGTATACGCAGGCTCAAGCTGTCTTCGGCGTCGACCTCGATACCTGCAATATCGGCAAGCGATTCGAGGTGGCCACCAAGCTCAAGCGGCTGAGTTAGACGCACGTTTACCGCCTGATGATATTTCGAACTCGCCTCGAGCTCGGCAGGCGTTCCATCGGCAACAAGTCTACCGTTGGCGATAATCACCGCTCGCGTGCAGACAGCGGAGACCTCTTCGAGAATGTGCGTCGAAATAATCACGATTTTGTCGCGGGCAAGATTCTTAATAAGTTCCCGCACATGCTGCTTCTGATTGGGGTCCAGGCCATCGGTCGGTTCGTCCAAAATCAGCACTTTGGGGTCGTGCATGATTGCTTGCGCGAGGCCAACCCGGCGCTTAAACCCTTTCGACAGTGTGTCGATTTTTTGCAAAGCCACCGAACCAAGCTCGACTTCGGCAAGCACGCGTCCAACGCGCTGCACAAGCTCGTCTCCGCGATAGCCTCGAATCTCGCCAACAAATCTTAGAAAACCGAGTGTCGTCATATCCCCGTATGAGGGAGCACCCTCGGGCAGATAGCCCATCAGCGCCTTGGCTGCGAGCGCATCTGTCGCAATATTATGGCCATCTACCGTGACCGAGCCCGAGGTCGGGGCGAGGAAGCCGGTGATAATTTTCATTGTTGTCGATTTGCCGGCGCCATTGGGCCCCAGAAATCCGAGCACCTCGCCCTC
>LICD01000436.1 GCA_001438145.1 OM182 bacterium BACL3 MAG-120619-bin3
CTCTCCGATATGAAGCATCACGTCGTTCTGTTTCTGGGTGTCGTCCACACGAAACTCAACACCGTCGGCAAACAGCGTACCGCTATCGCCAACCTGCCCGCCCGACTCGCCGTAAAACGGCGAACGCGTGAGTACCAGCGTCGCGGATTCACCTGCTTTGAGCGCGTCGCGAGGCTCGCCATCGACATAGATTGCCGCAACATCACCAGTTGCCTCTAGCGCCTCGTAGCCGCGGAAATCGGTAATTTCTACACCATCGAGCTCGAGCTTATCTACCGCCGAAAAATTACCCGCCGCACGCGCTTGTTCGCGCTGCACTTGCATCGCAGCTTCAAAGCCTTCCATGTCGAGCATGATGTTACTTTCGCGAGCAACGTCGGCGGTAAGGTCTACAGGAAATCCATAGGTGTCGTAGAGTTTAAACACCGTTTCGCCGGCTAGCGTGTCTCCTTTGAGATTGGCTATCGCTTTTTCTAGAATCGTCATGCCATTTTCGAGCGTGCGCGCAAACTGCTGCTCTTCATCGCGCAGTGCTTTCTCGACAATTGTCTGCTTCGCCTTAAGCTCGGGGTATGCCTCGCCCATTACCTTCACGAGGCCGGCGACGATCTTATAGAAGAACACCTCTTTAACACCTAGCTGATAACCATGGCGCACGGCGCGGCGAATAATGCGGCGCAGCACATAGCCGCGTCCTTCGTTAGACGGCAGCACACCGTCGACAATGAGGAATGAGCAAGAACGAATATGGTCGGCAATAACCCTCAGTGAATTATTGGTGAGGTCTTTTACTCCTGTAATCTCGCCGATGTCTGCCAAAAGCGCTTGAAAGAGATCAATCTCGTAATTGCTGTGCACGTTCTGCATAACAGCGGCGACGCGCTCGAGGCCGGCGCCGGTGTCTACAGACGGCTTCGGCAGCGGCGTCAGTGTGCCATCTGCCTTGCGCTCATACTGCATGAAAACTAGATTCCAGATTTCGATATAGCGATCGCCGTCTTCGTCGGGGCTGCCTGGCGGGCCTCCCGGAACCGCTTCGCCATGGTCGAAGAAGATTTCGGAACAAGGCCCGCACGGCCCCGTGTCACCCATCGCCCAAAAGTT
>LICD01000437.1 GCA_001438145.1 OM182 bacterium BACL3 MAG-120619-bin3
TTCTAAGGCGTGCAAAAACTCGTAGCGAGTGAAGGGGTTCTTTATGCCCCCGCAAGTTATGCCCGCGCAGGCATTCCACGCATCCGCGCCGATCTCTTCTATCGAGTTTACGAATGAATAACTATAACGGCTCAAGGCTGGGGGCTCATGGATGGCTAGGGGCTTATGACAAGGGCGTATAAGAATAAGAGTCTACCACCTGCCTAATCCTGATGCAGTGCATCGACTAATTAGGTAGCATCAACGTTGCCTCAAAGGAGATTACTTTGCGCTCACCCAACCTCATACGCCGCCTCACCGACGCCAGATCCACGCTCAGTAAGTCTGAGACCAAGGTGGCGAGCTATGTGCTCGACCATGCGCACGAGGTGATTAAAATGCGTGTTGCCGACCTTGCCCGCGGCTCGCAGGTAAGCGAACCAACGGTTATTCGTTTCTGCCGCGCAATAGGCTTCGACGGCTTTCAATCATTCAAGCTAAACCTAGCACAACATTTAGGCAGCGGTGGCGTGTACTCCCAGTTTGCTGTCGACGACAACGATACGGTCGAAGACCTGCGCAACAAAGTCTTCGACACAACAATAGGCACGTTGCTCACGGTCAGAGACGAGCTCGACCCTATCGCACTCGAACGCTCGATCAACGCGATAACTCGCGCCAACCGTGTCGAGTTTTACGGCTTTGGCGCGTCGGGTTCGGTTGCCGCCGACGCGCAACACAAGTTCTTTAGACTCCAAATGTCATCGGCCGCCTATACCGACCCGCATATTCAACACATGTCGGCCATCTCGCTCGGCCGAGACGATGTCGTTGTTGCCATCTCTCAGTCGGGACAGACCACCGCGCTTTTACAGAGTGTTCGTCTTGCCAGGCAGGCAGGCGCGACTGTGATAGGGCTCGCACCGCGCGACACTGCCCTCAGCCAAGAATGCACCATACCGATCTATGTAAATAGAGAAGAAGACCACGAGACGTTCGCGCCGGTGTCCTCACGCATTGCCCACCTCGTGGTTATTGATGTAATCGCAACCGGCGTAGCCGTAAGGCGTAAGCCCGTACTCAAAGACCATCTCCAAAAACTCGATACGAGTCAGCGCGTCCT
>LICD01000438.1 GCA_001438145.1 OM182 bacterium BACL3 MAG-120619-bin3
CTCCCAGCTCTTTCGGAATAGACGGTAGTTACGATGGGCACACCGCGTGTGACCAAAAACGCGACGGCAACCGCTGCGGCGAGTAACAGGATAATCCGCTCGCGCGTCGACAGTGTTTGCAGCGTTAAGCCGTTCACGTTTTTCATCGACGAGTTGCCTCCACATAACGGGCCCGATAGCCTTCGAAACTAACATTGCTCAGCCTGAGGCCAATCGTATAACGTGAGTTACTGGTAGCGCGCGAGAAAGAGACTTCGGTAAAGAGTGGATCTTGTTCGAGTCGTTGCAGAATCGCTTGCGGATTGCTGCTAGTCCCTTCGATGGTAACCACGCCTTCTTCTATTTCTAATCCGGTTAGCGTGTCGGGACTAATCACTCGTTGAAGCGTAAAGAGCGTCGCGATGATGTCTTGCTGCGGGTATTCGTTTATCGTGCCCCAGCGGCTGTCGAAATCGGCGACGAACGCCTGATTTTGCCGCGCGCTATCGTTAAGCGCTCGCAGGTCGGCAAGTTCGCTCGCCGCGAGACGGAACTGAACCGATTGCACCGCAAAAGGAATGAGAGTGAGCACTGCTGCAAGTAACAGACCTGCAGCGAGAGCAACTACGGTGGTTTTGTTTTTAAGCGCCTGCCGCCGCTTCAGTTCACCCGGCGGAACAAACGTGAAGCCCGAAGCAAGCGCCAGTGGCAAAGCCGGTATTGCACTGCGCTGTGAAAGCCAAGCAGGATCAGAATGGGTTACTAGTGGGCCTTCGTGCGCAAGCTCAGTCGACTTGAGTTCGGCTTGCCACTGCTCGAGCAGCTCGGGCTCCTCTAGGTCGCTGAGCTGCAGCGTTTCCCATTTAATCGGCGCGCCGGCGCGCATAACCACCTGAGTAACTTGACGCGGATCTTGATCTATTTGTCTGCTCGTTTGGTGAACATCCGCCCTGTCTTTTTCAGATCGAGTGCCCTGCCCGCCAGTATCGCCAGCGGTGGCGGCCACGTTTGTTTCGACAAGCAGCGCGCGAGGCAAAACGGCGGCCAGTTCGATTCCCTCTTTTTCGAACGCGTCAGACAACGTCGCTAGCCGCGCCTGGGTCATCCAGAGGCAGAGGTAA
>LICD01000439.1 GCA_001438145.1 OM182 bacterium BACL3 MAG-120619-bin3
AAACTGAGGTGCAATTGTACAACATAGAAATTGTAAAAATGACCTCAACGAGTTTGCTCTGAGCTGCAAGAAGTCGGATTGGGCAGGGACGCATATCCAGAAGCAGATGTATTGGCTTCAGTTCAAGATCGAACTGAGCGCACAGAACGCACAAGTCTGGCGTTTGGGTTTGGATATGCTTATTCCGGCTAGTAAGCCGTAGGCGGCAATGCGCAGAAAACGCGAGGCGTGTATGCAGCAGAAACCTTTTCTTTTCGTGTTTAGGTTATGCAAGTAAACTTGCCTTTACAGACATTAGCTCGCGACGCCTAGAGTATGCACCTCACTGCCGAAGATAAGTCGTGCCTTGCCGGAGATCGAGGCGAGGCGACTCGCTTAGCGATGCGTTTTCTCGTTGCTGCTGGAGAAGCGATGCAGGCATCGAGGCTGATAGATATTACTCGCTGCCATTTAGTGGGTTCGTATTACGCCGGTGAAGCCGACCTCCTCCTGCTTCGTCGCTTTGCCGCTTTGGGTGCCAAAGTACGAGTGCCAACAACGCTGAACGCAAGTTCTGCCTGCCTTGATAGCTGTTCGCTTAATCCGCAAATCGATCAAGAACAAGCGGGTCTTGTTGTTCGCCTCCACGAGCAATTGGGGTGTGACCCTGTACTGACTTGTGCGCCGTATCACTTGCCGCCCCCCCCTGTGCTCGGCGAGCGTATTGCCTGGGCCGAGTCTAACGCGGTGACTTATGCGAACTCGGTGTTGGGTGCACGAAGCAATAAAACGGTGCAATATTTAGACCTCTGTGCGGCGCTTACCGGCCGCATTCCAGAGTATGGCCTCTACTTAGATTCAGCACGCGCGCCTGCTCTGGTCATCGATTGTGCGTCTATACCCAGTCCTTTTTGGGACGAACCGATGCATTGGGAACTGCTAGGTCTATTGCTCGGGTATAAATGCGGCAGCGACATTCCTCTAATCACTGGTATAGATGCAGAGCCGACACAAGACATGTTGCGCAGCCTCAGCGCTGCTGCGGCGAGCTCAGGAGGCATGTCGATGTTCCATCTCGCAGGGATTACGCCGGAAGCACCGCTTGCAAGGG
>LICD01000440.1 GCA_001438145.1 OM182 bacterium BACL3 MAG-120619-bin3
CGTCTCTTGGTTGAGGTTCACGTGAGTGATACCGCCGTCCAGTGCCCAGCCGTTGCTTGTCGTGTAATTGTAAAGGTAGGTGAGCTTTTGCTGATCGAAGCCACTTTCGTCACGGTAACCTTCTTCGCTCGTGCCGTTAATAAGCAGAAGCTGTTTGAAGTTGCCTTGATCTTGGCCTAGCTGTGCCTTGACGCGCTGCGAGCCGCGCGGGCCTTGCTCGAGGGTGATTTGACGTGCGTCGCCCGCTTTAGGGAGCACGACGTTGACGAGTCCGTGGACGGCATTCGAACCCCAAAATGCGCTGCCTGGACCGCGAACAACTTCGACACTCGCGGCGTTTTCAGCGTGTAGATCAAACATTTCGTTTACGTTGCAGAAGCCACTAGAGCGAACAGGGATGCCGTTTTCGGCAACGAGGAAAGCACCACAGGCGCCTGCGCCGGTCAGCACCGGCGAGCGGATCGCGGTGAGGCTCTCTTGACCATTATTGCGGTGAATACTCACGCCCGGGAGTCGATTGAGTGTTTCTTGCAGGTGTGTATGGCCGATACTGCGAAGCTCCTCTTCGCCAATAACGGAAACCGCTGCGTTGATGTCAGCGAGGCCTTCCGATTTGCGGCTATTCGAGGTGACGGTAATTTCTTCGATGCCATCAGCTGACTGCTGTGCCGAAGCTGTGTTGGCGAGTAATGTCAGGCCTGTCGCAATGCCTGTATATAGAAGTGTGCGTAGCATGTGTCTCTCCAGTGAGGGTTCGCTGTTTCGACCCTATAATTCGTTAGGTTGTTGCCTCAAGTCTGCTCAGCCCTTTCGCGCGGGGTGGGGTGAATGACGACAAACAGTTGTTTATTTTGTGGCTGCTCTGCGACAGCTTCGATAGGGTGGAATGAGGAAAACTATTCCCGTCGACAAACCCTGAGGCGAGAGAATATAGCATAGACAAACTTTATCTGCTCTTCGTATGCGAGTGTTGTTGCAACTGCTTGCGACCTTCAGATCGACTGTATTAAGAGGGTATATCTGCTTCTTTGCACGCCTCGAAAGAACCACGTAAACTGCTTTGACTCCTTGTCGTACCTCGGCTTATAC
>LICD01000441.1 GCA_001438145.1 OM182 bacterium BACL3 MAG-120619-bin3
ACTCGCGGAGTGCTGGCTGCAATAGCTGATTTACCTAATAAGCCCGCCTCAATCACTGTCGCGAACCGAACGCTGTCGAGGGCGCAAGGTTTGGCGTCCGATTTCGAAGGGCGGTTAGAGATTATTGCGGTAAGCTACGACGATCTCCAACAGCATGAATACGATGTCGTTATTAATGGCACGTCGGCAAGCCTTGGGGGCGAGCTTCCGCCTTTGGTGCCGTCGCTGCTCGCGCCCGACTGCTGTTGCTACGATATGATGTATTCTGCTGAGCCGACCTTGTTCCTTAGGTGGGCAAAAGAGCATGGCGCGGCGAAAGCAATAGACGGGCTGGGCATGCTAATAGGACAGGCAGCCGTCGCGTTTTCACTTTGGCGCGGTGTCGAGCCAAAAACCGCCGAAGTCATTCTGACTTTGCGCCCCAAGGCGTAAGTCTGCCGGTAAAAACCTGTATTAACGCTCATAAAAAAAGGCCTGCGATTTCTCGTCAGGCCTCTCTTATCTTACCGACAATAATGCGTTAGCGATTAATGTGCGGCTTCCTCACCATGGCCACCGCCATGGAAGTCGCTAGGCGACAAAGGCGTCAGCGTGGGATCGTCTCCACGGTACTGATAACGCGTGCCTTCAGTATAGTTGCCCTCGATGGTCATAAAACCAATGAGGAATAATAACGCCACTGGCGGTACTAAGATCGTCAGAACTAGCGCTAGGCGTTCCCAGACGACGTGCATGAAGATCGCGGTAATAAAACCGGCCTTCAGGAACATAAACGTGATTACTAAGAACCAGCGTAGGCCGCCTTCGACATGGAAATAGTCTACTGCGTAAGAGAACCCACTCAAGACGAAGAGTAGGATCCAGATTTTGTAATAAATCCCTAGAGGATGTTGTTGACCTGCTTCAGATGACATTGTTATCCCCTCTCTTTATAGCAAGTAGAAAAATGCGAAGATGAATACCCACACGAGGTCGACGAAGTGCCAGTATAAACCGGCGATCTCAACGATCTCATACCCTTTCTTTTCGTAATGACCTTTTCGCACTTTGTTTGCAACAACCAGAAGGTAGATAACACCCCCCGTCA
>LICD01000442.1 GCA_001438145.1 OM182 bacterium BACL3 MAG-120619-bin3
TATCCGGCGAGCGACATCTGTAATTGCCGCTACGCGCGCTCGCACAATTCCCAGTCCCTCCAGATCGGCGATCGCGATGGCCTCAGCTTCTGGGAAAAAGTAGTCGATACCTTCTTGGTCGCAGTCATACGCCTCTCCGTGTCGCATCGCCACGCGCGACACGAGCGTAGACGCTGCCTTCACCGTCACCTGCTGCCCGAGAATCGCGCGAAGGGCGACTTCGAAACCACTCCAGCAGCCTGGCACGCGGGTCCCTGGGTAACGCGCAACCAACTTGGCAAGTCGAGGGTCAAGAGTAAGTGTGCTGTCGATTATCTCACTGTCTGCACGCAGGTCGAGTATCGCGCGAACTCGCTCAACCACCCGCTGAAGCGCCGCCTTGTTGTCAATCCATACACTGAGTGAAACGGTATTGGCGTCTGTGCTGAACTGCGCAATAAAATGCCCTTGCGCGTCGATCTCACCCCTCTCGTTGATTACTCTGAAGCTACGCGCATAACTCGACTCAGTGACCTGTTCGACACCGGGTATAGCGCGATAGGCCAGAAAACTCAGCAGTGCTGTCCAGTCGAAGGGAGGCCTGTAACTTAGGGTGAGCACGATTGCGCCTACCGCGCTCTCTGTACTTCCTATACTTCCTTCACTCCCTTCACTCACTCTCTCGCGATTCGTGCGGGTTAAACGCCGTGCTCTGAGTTCGCGCGGACTCTTGCCATAGGTTTGCTTTAAGACCGCGTTAAAGCGCCTAACGCTGCCAAAACCCGCCGCGAAGCAGAGTGTCGTGAGTGGCAAATCTGTTTCGTCTATGAGCTTCTTTGCGAAGTGCAATCGCCTCGTCTGTGCTACCTCACTGGATACTTCCTATACTTCTTTTACTCCCTTTACTCCCTTCACTCCCTTCACTCACTCTCTCGCGATTCGTGCGGGTTAAACGCCGTGCTCTGAGTTCGCGCGGACTCTTGCCATAGGTTTGCTTTAAGACCGCGTTAAAGCGCCTAACGCTGCCAAAACCCGCCGCGAAGCAGAGTGTCGTGAGTGGCAAATCTGTTTCGTCTATGAGCTTCTTTGCGAAGTGCAATCGCCTT
>LICD01000443.1 GCA_001438145.1 OM182 bacterium BACL3 MAG-120619-bin3
CGGCCAATTTGTGGCGTTGTGCCGTCGGCTAAAGTGGTTGTGTAGCATCCGGGGTCTGTATAAATGTAGTTACTCGCCAGACCACCTTCGGCTAAGTTTTGAGCATATATTTCTGTGTTAAGCCACTGCTCTGAATTAAATTGAGCGCCAAAGGCTGGGCTGTTGAGCAACGCGCCTGCATCGGACACGGTCCCTAAAAACTCGGAGTAAGGCCCAAAAAAGTTGCCGTCTTTAACCGCAACAGGGTCGCGTTCAAAGCGCTCAGCCGAAAGGACTAAATTTGTAGCGCCATCATTAAACGATGTGCCCCAGATAGCGCTTACGGTAGCGTCGTACGCATCGTCAGCAGCTTGAACCCCCTGAAGATCGCCATAAATTTCGAGCCCTTCAAATTCCGTCCGCATGATGATGTTGACAACACCAGCAACCGCATCAGCACCGTAAAGAGCTGAGCCGCCGTCGGTGAGCACTTCAACGCGGTCGGTCATGACCAGCGGTATGGAATTAAGGTCGACAAATTCGCCGCCGCTCTGCGTTACGGCGGCTGCAGGGACCATTCGTTTGCCGTTGATCAGCGTGAGTGTTGAGTTTTCGCCGAGGTTTCGAAGGTTTACGTTGGCGGTACCTTCCACTTGTCCGTTGTCAGAGCCGGGGTTGGTTATTGAGCCGGAGTTAACCTCGAGGTTTTTAATCACGTCCCAGATTACTGCGGCTCCCTGAGCCTCAATACTAGAACGATCAATTACTTGAACTGGAGAAGGCGCGTCTAAGGGAGAACCCCTGAAATAGGAGCCTGTGACGGTAATCTCCTCTACAGGTGTGTCTTGCGCAGACACCTGAAATGACATGCCAGCAATAATGGCAATAGTGAGCGCTCGACGTGAGCTTGGGAATTTTGTATGCATAATGCTTCTCCCTCATTTGAAATGAGCTTTGAGTTTTTATTATTAGCATCTGCGGACTACTTGCTAGAGACATACTACTCGCGACTGCATGCTTCTTGGTGCGAATAAACCACGGATAAAACAAAAATTCAATACTATTTAGTGGCGGGTCAAAGAAATCTTTTCATAAAAAAACGGCG
>LICD01000444.1 GCA_001438145.1 OM182 bacterium BACL3 MAG-120619-bin3
GGCGCTTACATGCTGTCGATTGTGCTTTATTCTTCGGCGGTGCTCTGCATGTTCGGCGTAGGGCGCAGTCGTTCGGGCAGTGAAGGCGACGTCAAAAAAGGGTTATTCGACGACATTGGTCAGGGTTTCAGCTATATCCGCAACAACCGCCCGGTTTTGCTGTGCCTGCTGTTCGGCTTAGTCCCTATGTTTCTCGCCATGCCTTTCCAAAGTATTTTGGTGATGCTGGCCGAACAGGCCTGGGGCGTGGGCGAGAGCGGCATGGGCACGCTAATGGCGGTGGGGGGCGTAGGCGGCCTTCTAGGGTCTGTGTGGATAATTAAACGCGGCGATTCACCGCGACGAGTGAAACTTATGCTCTGGAGTACGGTGGCCTTTGGCGTCTTTCTCGCGATTTTCGTCGAAACCAGTAACTTCTACCTTGCGCTGTTGCCTTTGCTGCTTGCCAATATGTGCATGAGCGCTAGTCAGACCGTGAATAACGCCGCTATTCAGCTCTTAGTAGATGACAGTGTCCGTGGCCGTATGAGCAGCTTTATGATGCTCTCCTACGCACTCACGCCTATCGGCGTATTTCCTATGGCGATGGCTGCGGACCGTATCGGCGCTGCTAACTCGATTCTCGGCGCCTGCGTATTACTTGTGATTGTAGTTGGGCTTTTTTACGGCCTTAGCAAAACATTGCGCGGTTTGGATGCAAGCGTGACAGCGAAAGCGGCAGCAACTGCCGCTGCTCGCGCAGCTTAGGTCACTCGTCGACCGATTCCAATTTATGATCGAGTTCTTCTTTTATCATCGAGTCGATGCCTTCGCGGATGCTGCTCGTTGAGACGCTTACCTCAAATAAGAAAAGCAAGAGTCCTATGATCACCAACACCATTGCACAGACGAATAGAAACGCGATAGCTGCAGACAGATTGAATTGCGACAATTCGCTAAGAAACAGCGCAACAATGACTAAACAGACTATTAACGCACCTGCGACAAAGGTGCGAATAGACCAGTCGACTAAGCGAATACGGTTCCATAGAGAATTCGTTTCGGACTGAAGTAACGCGCGATGATCGTCATGGGTTTCTTTG
>LICD01000445.1 GCA_001438145.1 OM182 bacterium BACL3 MAG-120619-bin3
CGTCATTCCTAAGCCAGGCGAGTACGGCCATGAGACATGGGAAAATGACGCATGGGAATGGACTGGCGATGTCTCGTCTTGGGCGCCGCTGTCGGCAGACCCCGAGAACAATCTCGTTTACATTCCGACCAATAGCGCAACTATCGACTACTACGGCGGTTTCCGTCCCGGAGACAACCTCTACGGTGCGGCGCTTATCGCACTCGATACTCGCACCGGCGAGCGCAAGTGGCATTTCCAGATGGTAAAGCACGAAATCTGGAATTTCGATAATCCCACAGCGCCTGTCTTGCTAGACCTCGATATGCCTGGCCGTGGCAAAGTACCTGCAATTGCGCAGATCACGAAACAGGCTTGGGTCTATGCCTTCGACCGCATTACCGGCGAGCCACTGTGGCCTATCGTCGACAAGCCCGTGCCGGCCTCTATTGTGCCTGGTGAGGTGCTGTCGCCGACGCAGCCGCATGTAACCAAGCCTGCGCCTTACGATATGCAAGGCATCACCATCGATGACCTCGCGGACTTTACGCCTGAGATTCGTCAGCAGGCGATCGACGCCTTAGCGAATTACCAAATGGGTCCTCTGTTTAATCCGCCGATCCATGCAGGTAACGATACAGGTAAGTTTGCTGCGATGAACTGCCCCGGTGGCGCCGGTGGCGCAAACATCACAGCGCCTGCTGTTGCCGACCCCGAAACAGGTAAGTTGTTCGTGTCTTCGCACAAAGCGTGTTTCGCGCTGCGCCTGATTCCTGGCGAAGAGGCTGATCTGCTTTATCCGAACACGACCGGCGTTACGCTGTCGGAATGGGCGAACGCAGGTCCGGGTGCAACCTCGCGTCCACCTCGTCATCCGGCCGGCATCCCTCTTTGGAAGCCGCCGTATAGCCGCATTACTGCTATCGATATGAACACCGGCGATCACTCTTGGATGATTCCGACGGGCGAGACGCCTAACCGTATCAAGAATAATCCTGCGCTCGAAGGGGTAGACGTGGGCAACACGGGTACTGGCGCATTGGTGCCAATGGTCGTGACGAAGAATATGTTGGTCTACTCTGATGCGGCGAGCGACGGTAA
>LICD01000446.1 GCA_001438145.1 OM182 bacterium BACL3 MAG-120619-bin3
TGTCATTCCTAAGCCAGGCGAGTACGGCCATGAGACATGGGAAAATGACGCATGGGAATGGACTGGCGATGTCTCGTCTTGGGCGCCGCTGTCGGCAGACCCCGAGAACAATCTCGTTTACATTCCGACCAATAGCGCAACTATCGACTACTACGGCGGTTTCCGTCCCGGAGACAACCTCTACGGTGCGGCGCTTATCGCACTCGATACTCGCACCGGCGAGCGCAAGTGGCATTTCCAGATGGTAAAGCACGAAATCTGGAATTTCGATAATCCCACAGCGCCTGTCTTGCTAGACCTCGATATGCCTGGCCGTGGCAAAGTACCTGCAATTGCGCAGATCACGAAACAGGCTTGGGTCTATGCCTTCGACCGTATTACAGGAGAGCCTCTGTGGCCTATCGTCGACAAGCCCGTGCCAGCCTCTATTGTGCCTGGTGAGGTGCTGTCGCCGACGCAGCCGCATGTAACCAAGCCTGCGCCTTACGATATGCAAGGCATCACCATCGATGACCTCGCGGACTTTACGCCTGAGATTCGTCAGCAGGCGATCGACGCCTTAGCGAATTACCAAATGGGTCCTCTGTTTAATCCGCCGATCCATGCCGGTAACGATACAGGTAAGTTTGCTGCGATGAACTGCCCCGGTGGCGCCGGTGGCGCAAACATCACAGCGCCTGCTGTTGCCGACCCCGAAACAGGTAAGTTGTTCGTGTCTTCGCACAAAGCGTGTTTCGCGCTGCGCCTGATTCCTGGCGAAGAGGCTGATCTGCTTTATCCGAACACGACCGGCGTTACGCTGTCGGAATGGGCGAACGCAGGTCCGGGTGCAACCTCGCGTCCACCTCGTCATCCGGCCGGCATCCCTCTTTGGAAGCCGCCGTATAGCCGCATTACTGCTATCGATATGAACACCGGCGATCACTCTTGGATGATTCCGACGGGTGAGACGCCTAACCGTATCAAGAATAATCCTGCGCTCGAAGGGGTAGACGTGGGCAACACGGGTACTGGCGCATTGGTGCCAATGGTCGTGACGAAGAATATGTTGGTCTACTCTGATGCGGCGAGCGACGGTAC
>LICD01000447.1 GCA_001438145.1 OM182 bacterium BACL3 MAG-120619-bin3
AATTGTACAACATAGAAATTGTAAAAATGACCTCAACGAGTTTGCTCTGAGCTGCAAGAAGTCGGATTGGGCAGGGACGCATATCCAGAAGCAGATGTATTGGCTTCAGTTCAAGATCGAACTGAGCGCACAGAACGCACAAGTCTGGCGTTTGGGTTTGGATATGCTTATTCCGGCTAGTAAGCCGTAGGCGGCAATGCGCAGAAAACGCGAGGCGTGTATGCAGCAGAAACCTTTTCTTTTCGTGTTTAGGTTATGCAAGTAAACTTGCCTTTACAGACATTAGCTCGCGACGCCTAGAGTATGCACCTCACTGCCGAAGATAAGTCGTGCCTTGCCGGAGATCGAGGCGAGGCGACTCGCTTAGCGATGCGTTTTCTCGTTGCTGCTGGAGAAGCGATGCAGGCATCGAGGCTGATAGATATTACTCGCTGCCATTTAGTGGGTTCGTATTACGCCGGTGAAGCCGACCTCCTCCTGCTTCGTCGCTTTGCCGCTTTGGGTGCCAAAGTACGAGTGCCAACAACGCTGAACGCAAGTTCTGCCTGCCTTGATAGCTGTTCGCTTAATCCGCAAATCGATCAAGAACAAGCGGGTCTTGTTGTTCGCCTCCACGAGCAATTGGGGTGTGACCCTGTACTGACTTGTGCGCCGTATCACTTGCCGGCTCCCCCTGTGCTCGGCGAGCGTATTGCCTGGGCCGAGTCTAACGCGGTGACTTATGCGAACTCGGTGTTGGGTGCACGAAGCAACAAAACGGTGCAATATTTAGATCTCTGTGCGGCGCTAACCGGTCGCATTCCAGAGTATGGCCTCTACTTAGATTCAGCACGCGCGCCTGCTCTGGTCATCGATTGTGCGTCTATACCCAGTCCTTTTTGGGACGAACCGATGCATTGGGAACTGTTAGGTCTATTGCTCGGGTATAAATGCGGCAGCGACATTCCCCTAATCACTGGTATAGACGCAGAGCCGACACAGGACATGTTGCGCAGCCTCAGCGCTGCTGCGGCGAGCTCAGGAGGCATGTCGATGTTCCATCTCGCAGGGATTACGCCGGAAGCGCCGCTTGCAAGGG
>LICD01000448.1 GCA_001438145.1 OM182 bacterium BACL3 MAG-120619-bin3
GCCTAGGCATCTCTTCAGGCACGTTTTATAACTGGCGCAGTAAGTATGCCGGTCTTGAGGTAAACGAGGCTAAGCGGCTCCGTGAGCTGGAGCAGGAGAACAACAAACTCAAACGTCTCCTCGCCGAGAAGTTACTCGAAGTCGATGCGATGAAGGATGTTCTCTCAAAAAAGTGGTGAAGCCGGCTGCGCGCAAGCAGGCGGCTAAATACATGATTGAGAACAGCTCTCTCAGTCAGCGAACGGCTTGTCGCCTAGCGGGCATCAGTCGCAGCGCCTATGCCTATCGTGCTTGCCCTCCTAACGATGCCAAACTCCGCGAACGATTGTTGAAGTTGGCAGCTAGACACTCGTCATACGGCTATCTGTTTCTGCATGCCCTTTTGAAGAAGGACAAATTCGTTGTAAATAAAAAGCGGACCTACCGTATCTACCGAGAAGAGGGGCTTCAAGTGCGCACCAAGGCTAGGAAGAAGCTACAAAGACCTCGTATGCCAATGGAGGTGCCTAACCAGGTCAATCAGCGCTGGTCTATGGACTTCGTTGCCGATCAGCTCTCTAACGGAAGGCGTTTTAGAGTGTTAAATGTTGTCGACGACTACAACCGCGAGATGGTTGGGCAGCTGGTCTCGATATCTATTTCTGGACGTCAGGTTGCACGGTTTTTAGACGAACTGATCCTAGAGCGGCAGCGACCTAAAACGATTATCTGCGACAACGGGACTGAATTCACCAGCAAGGCGATGTTCTTCTGGTCGCAAGAAACCGGTGTAAAGCTCGGCTTTATCCAACCAGGCAAGCCTACGCAAAATGCATTCGTTGAAAGCCTTAATGGCAAGTTCCGCAAAGAGTGCCTGAATGCTCATTGGTTCAGATCGCTGGACGAAGCCCGAGACATAATTGATCAATGGCGTCACCACTATAACCACGAACGCCCACACAGCTCACTGAACTATTTATCGCCGGTTGAGTTTGCTCAACAAGCGGCTTAAAGTTAAAAAATCTCATCATCAAAGTGGTACTAATGATGGGGAAAGGTCACCCCATCCAGTCAAATAAGGGTTAAATAGAGGTCAG
>LICD01000449.1 GCA_001438145.1 OM182 bacterium BACL3 MAG-120619-bin3
ATAGAGTTGAGCGCTCGAATCGAGAGGCCCAATGCAATAGCTCGAGTCGACCATCTTTGTGTTCGACAATCGATGTGCAACTTTCTACCCAGTCTCCGTCGTTGCAATAAAGCACGCCATCGATTTCACGAATTTCTGCATGATGGATATGACCACACACGACTCCTTCAACGTTTCGCTCTTTTGCCACGCGTGCTAAAGCTTTTTCGTAACTTGAAATATAATCGACGGCATTCTTCACTTTATGTTTCAGATACTTCGCCAAAGACCAATAAGAGAAATTGAAATAGCGTCTGTATTTATTAACCCAATGATTAAGCCCGAGCAAGAGATCATAGGCACGACTGCCGAGTTTTGAAAGAAAACGGTTGTTTTTCACGATCAAATCTAGCTCATCGCCATGCAGAACCAGAAGCCTTTTGCCATCAAAAGTTTCATGGATATAGTCCCGATGCACCTCAATATTGCCAAAATGAAGACCGATATACTGCCTCATCACCTCATCATGATTACCAGGTATGTAGATCACCTTAGTATTGTGTTTGGCTTTGCCCAGGATAGACCGGAGGACATTTGTATGTTTCTGCGGCCAATATCGAACCTTCTTCAGCGACCAGAAGTCGACTATATCACCGACTAAAAAGAGATACTCTGCCTCAACTGAATGCAGGAAATGCAAAAGAGCATCGGCCTGACAGCCTCGAAACCCTAGATGCGTATCAGAGATAAAGATACTTCTCACTTTCGTTGGTTTAGACATTACCTATCCCCTTAATAAGCTGAACTCAACAAGATAGATCGAGAATCTAGCACTGACACCGGACTCAGATCAGCGCACTTTAGTTATTAGCTTACCGATACAGATGCTCGAAGTATCGACTCTCTTCGTTCAATAATTATTACAGTGAGATTAAATTTTTATTAAGATTCTGAGACTTAATTGAATTTTTACGAAAGATTCCTACGCTGTCACATTTCCTTAATGATGCCTGTGCAAAATTGCATTTGAACGGTGATTTTCCCCATCACTCAAGTCTATTCAACCAGGAAAAAAGATCAAAGAAACAAC
>LICD01000450.1 GCA_001438145.1 OM182 bacterium BACL3 MAG-120619-bin3
GCATATAAGCGTCGCAGTATTTCCGATGCACCTGTAACTTTTGGCTCTCTTGTGCGTGTAGACGGGGACAATGCCTTGCAGGCGGGGCAATACGCAGGAATAGGTGAGCGATTAAGAGGCTCGGCTTGTAAACTATCAGAATAGCAAAATAGAGGATTCGACTATGATCAGAGCGATAGCGGTTTGTACACTAGGGTTGCTTCTCAATGGCTGCCTCGTCACTGTCGAGTCTGACTCAGATTCGGTGCAAATGGTTTGGAGCGAGAGCGACGTGTCGCGCTTGCAACTAGGCCGCAGCGACACCGATTGGGTGCGCAGCTCCTTCGGCGACCCGGTGACTAAACTGAATTATGCCGACGGCACCGAGATATGGAAATACCGCAACATTTCCGAGAAAGACACGGAAGTTGGCGTGTTTCTCCTGTTCTCGTTTGATGTTGAGCAGGAGCGAATTGAGACTCTGTCGATCGAGTTCACCAACGGAGTAGTGACCAATTATTGGATCGAAGAAGACCGCTTTTAACACCGCTTGCAACGACCACTTCTCGCGCGTGTCTAACGTGCGCGGATGATCGAGGCCCCGTAGCGGGGCCTCTCTTTATCTCTCTAGCTCCCTCTCTCCCTCGCGCTCCTGGCGTTACTCGTTGCTTTTGAATCGACTCTCTCGTAGGTCATGCCTTGGCCTATTGGCTGAAATAATTTCGACTCTCTAATTTTTGCCTGGACTGCTATCTTGATTGCTGTAACTTTATATTGGCCCTCGCGTCTTTAAGATCATATGCAAATCGAATTCCAACAAGCTATTGAGAAACACCGCCAGCGCGTCGTCACGCTGGCGCGCTATAGCCTGCGCTCGGCTGCTGATGCCGACGATATCGCGCAAGAGGTCTTCGTTAAGCTGTGGCAACACTGGCCCAAAATCGACCATGACAAACAGCTACCCTGGTTACTCCGGGTAACCCATAACGCGATTATCGATTTTGTTAGGCGGCGTAAGACTCGAAACGAGTCGATAGATGATGCGGTCGACGTAGAAGCGCAGGCGGCCGAGCAATCTCAGTTCGAAGCG
>LICD01000451.1 GCA_001438145.1 OM182 bacterium BACL3 MAG-120619-bin3
TATGAAATCAACGATAACGTTGAATTCTTCACAGAGTTACTTTTTGCGCAAAGCACAGTTAGCACGATTATTGCGCCTTCAGGCAGTTTCGGTTTCTCTGCAATGACACCGCTATCAAACCCATTTATCCCCCCAACTGCGCTAAACCAAATCTGCGGCTCTGTGGGCATAGGTGCGGCTGATTGTGCTGCTGCTGCTGCTGCCACAAACCCGAGCGACCCGGCATATCGCGAGCAGAATATTAACTATGCCCGTCGATTTGTTGAGCTCGGCCCTCGTACTAACGAATACGCAACTACGTTGTGGCAATTCAAGACCGGTGCTCGTGGCGATATTACAGACAATCTCGCTTGGGAGGTCTTCTACGCGGCGGGTGAATCAGACGTGTCTTCACAGCAAGGTGGAAACGGAACGCGCGCACGATTGACGCAATCAGTCCGAGCGACAAGCACTACTGAGTGTTTGGATGCTACTGGTGGCTGTGTACCGATTAACCTCTGGGGCCCGCTAGGTAGCATAACCCCCGAAGTAGGGCAGTTTCTCGACGTAGGTAACGGTGGCGGTCAGTTCACTGAGCTTAATCAATTACAGGCTTTCATCACGGGTGAATTACCTTTCTCACTTCCTACGGTCGACGCACCTATCTCTGGCGTGTTCGGTTATGAGTATCGCGAATACGTGGGTGGCCTGAGCAACGACCTCCTGACGCAAACGCCAGGCGAAGTCCTCGGTAACGGTGCTGCAGCTCCTAATCGCTTCGGTACTTATGACGTTAATGAATTGTTCGTCGAAGCTAACGTACCTGTGCTGCAGGGTTCAGCATTAGCGGAAGAGTTAACGCTTCAGGCTGGTCTTCGTGTCTCGGATTACTCAACTACAGGTGAGGAAACGACTTGGAAGATCGGTGGCACTTGGACACCCATTAACGGCGTTCAGGTTCGAGGTAACTTCCAGCGTGTGACTCGTGCACCTAATATCAGCGAATTATTCAACCCAGCAGTAACTGGATTGGATAACTTCTCTATCGATCCTTGTTCGGGCAGCGCGCCAGTTAACAATGCTGACCT
>LICD01000452.1 GCA_001438145.1 OM182 bacterium BACL3 MAG-120619-bin3
CAGATCTATTTCACCGCCGAGGCGATGGATGCGATCCACCTAGTGCACGAGCCTGTGTTTAACGCGATTAACGTCGAAGGCAATCGCCTCCAGAACGAGGAGTTGATTGGTGATCTGTTCGAAGAGAACGGCATCGCGCGAGCAGATTTCGAAGCGGCGTTTAATTCGTTTTCGGTCCGCACCAAGGTCAATCAAGCCGAGAAGCGCATGCAAGACTACGAAATTCGCAGCACGCCTAATATGATCGTCAACGGAAAGTACCTCATCGCGACAGGCGAGGCCGTGCGCACACAGGCCGAGATGCTCGAAGTGGTCGAATTCCTTGTCGATAAAGAGCGTCGCGCTATGGGCCAAGCCGGCGAATAGCTAACTGGCGCCTAGTTAGCCGGAGAGGCGCAAGCGCCCCTGCTGGTCTATACTCATAATCAAGCCATGTCGTTTACGCGGCATGGCTTTTTTTGTGGCCACTGGAGCAAACTTTTTGCGCAGCTACACAGTCTTACTCTGTCTCCTGCTGCCAATTTGCGACTTGAAAACCTGTTTCAGGACCCGACCGAATAAATAGAAGCGAATACAAGCAGATAGAAGCCAATAGACTCGACTGCTCGAATCAGCCACAGGATACGCCTTACATACGCTATGAACGTCCCAAACGCCTTAAAAGCCAAGCAATTCGGCCTCGCAGCCCAAGCGAGCGAGCGCGTGGCGAGCCTCCTGCCCACATTAGCTGGGCGGCTTGGTATAGCGACCGCCAGCAAACCCGATTTTGGTGACTGCGACGGCTTAGCACTGTGGTCTGATCATCTGCTACACCTCGGCAGCACGGCAAGCGCCGAGACCACGGACGATGCGGCGTCTCTCGCAGCGGCGGCCAAGGCGTTTGGCGTGACGCGAATCGCACTCCTGCTGCCCGCCGAAGAATTTGTGTCAACACTCACCCCATTACCGGGCTTGGCGGGTGCAGCAGCGCTGCAGGCGCTCAGACTTCAGGCGACCACACTCATTCCTAGCTATGATGAGCCCCTTGCGCTTGTCGACAAACCCAATCGAATCGCCGGAACAGACGA
>LICD01000453.1 GCA_001438145.1 OM182 bacterium BACL3 MAG-120619-bin3
AGTACCCTGCTTGCTCTAAATGCTCTATAACCGTCACGCGCTCTTGTGCGCCACTAATTTTTAGCCCCAAAAATATTTTCGCTTGTTCGGCGTCGCAGCTGCGGTAATTGAATTCGGTGATTGAGCGCTTTCCTAACACCCCGACAAAGCGTTTAAACGCGCCTTTACGCTCCGGTATTGTCACCGACAAAATAGCCTCGCGCTGTTCGCCGACCTCTGCGCGCTCGGTGACATAGCGTAGCCGATCGAAGTTAGAATTTGCCCCGCTTGAAATTGTCACTAATGTTTTGTTGCGGCAACCGGTTCGTTCGACGTATTTTTTCATGCCGGCAACGCCAACTGCGCCCGCCGGTTCTGCTATGACGCGTGTGTCATCAAAAATATCTTTTACTGCCGCGCAGATTTCATCCGAGCTTACCGTGATCACCTCATCGACGGTGTCTTTCAATATTGGCCAAGTGTGCTCGCCAACTTGTGCGACAGCGATGCCGTCGGCGAAGATGCCCACTTGCTTTAAAGTAACTCGGCGACCCGCGGCCATTGCCGCTGCGAGGCACGCGCTCTCTTCGTACTCAACGCCGATAATTTTAGTTTCGGGGCGAACGTATTTTACGTAAGCGGCGACTCCCGCGATGAGACCGCCTCCGCCGACCGGAATAAATATCGCATCAATCGCGCCGCTGTGCTGGTGAAGAATTTCCATTGCAACAGTGCCCTGGCCCGCAATAATCTCAGGGTCGTCGAAGGGATGGATAAAATGGAGGCCGCGTTCCTTTTCGAGAATAAGGGCTTGTGTCAGGGCCTGATTAAAGGTGTCGCCAAAAAGGACGACTTTTGCACCGCGTGAGCGGACGCTTGCAATCTTGATTTCGGGCGTTGTTACAGGCATGACGATGGTTGCCTTCACCCCCATGAGCTTTGCCGCCTGAGCTAACCCCTGAGCATGATTTCCTGCTGAGGCGCAAATTACCCCTTCGCTGCGTTGAGTCTCGCTCAGGCTGCTCATCTTGTTGTAGGCGCCGCGTATTTTAAAAGAGAACACCTCCTGCAGGTCTTCGCGCTT
>LICD01000454.1 GCA_001438145.1 OM182 bacterium BACL3 MAG-120619-bin3
GGGTAGCGCTCTCAGCACCTGCCGCGAGCCCATAGAGACCCTCGTGCCGAGTGCCTTTCTCAGTAAGAAAAGCAGCGCGAGTACCGCGATCACGATGACGATCTGACCAAGCTCGATGCCGACGTTGAAGAGGAGTAGGGCGCCTAGTCGGCTGTCTTCGGGAAGTCCTATCTCGCTCAAAGCGCCGGCGAACCCCAAGCCGTGAATGAGCCCAAACGAGAACGCAACGAGCGCAGGGAATCGATGGCTCAAGGACTGTCGATCGCTGAGAGTCTCGTAGGCGAGCAAGACGATGCTCCCCGCAATTGCTGCCTCGATTGGGCGCTGTGCAACGATCACGAATCCAAGTGCTGAAAGAGCGAGCGTGAGCGAATGCGCGAGTGTGAAGCTTGTCACGACCCAGAATATCTGACGAGGTCGAGTCACTAAATAGAGCAGCATTAACACGAAAAGAATATGGTCATAGCCCAGCACTAGATGTTCGAATCCTACGAGAAGATAAGCAGGTAGTGTCGCAGCGGTGCTGCTGAGATCGAGGCTTGTTTCTTGCGCCGTGATCAGATGGTTGGATTCGCTCCCATCAAGCCGTGTAATGCTGACAAGCGCATCGATCATCGTCCGGTCTAGCCCGAGTATGTCGATTTGCTGAAGCCCGCCATCCCCGCAAGACAAAAGCGAGATTTCGATTAGCGCTTCTCCCGAGAGGTTTGCGCTCGTCAGCTGCGAGATGCAATTTGTGCCGAGGTCTAAGCCTAAGAAACGGCCGTCGATCTGAGGCTGGCGCAAAGAGGCTTCGAAATAAGTCGAGTCTTGGTCGGCAACAAAGTCGTCATCGTTTACCAAGACCGCCGCTTCGTCGGCGCCTATCTGCGTGAGTTTTAAATACGCGGGGCGTATTTCGTGCGCCTGCGCATGGGGGGTTAGAAGCAGGCTGGAAACGAGTAGGGTCGCAATTATTCCTGCACCTAGAGGCGCTGACCTGAGGTGTTGAAAAAAGAAAGCAATCACTCGATTCGAATCTCGGTATTGTCGAGGAGGTTCTCTACATAGC
>LICD01000455.1 GCA_001438145.1 OM182 bacterium BACL3 MAG-120619-bin3
GTGCAATTTTTGGTTTCTCAAATAGCATTTGCGACCTTTAATTTACATTTTTACGTAGCATAGGTTACGTTTTTGTCGGCGTCAACAAATTCTGTAGTGGTAGCTACACCTATTAGATTGATAGATAATGCGTGCTCCATACACCTTGAGACTACTAGTGCCATTGCTGAAAACAGAAAAACGCCGACAAGAAATAGTGGAAGCTGCTGCCTCGCACCTGATTGAGCACGGATTTCAGAGTAGCGGCCTTCGGGCTATAGCCAAAAGCTCTGGAGTGAGTGATCGAATGATCATGTACTACTTTGCAACTAAGGACGATCTTGTATCAGCGGCACTTGAGATGATTGGCGATGGTTTTGCTGCGGGCATGGACTCGGCTATGCCGGAGGGTAATGCAACGCCTAATCAAATCTTGGAAACGCTTTCACAAACTATGCAGTCAGACGAAGCGCAGGCCATCATGCGGCTCTGGTTCGAGATCATTGGGCTAGCGATGCGCGGTCAGGAGCCATACAGGAAAACCGCCAGTCTGTTATTGACACGTTCCGAGGAACAGATCAGAAACAAGCTCCGCTCCAACCAGAAGCATCGCGCTCGGGAAGTATTGAATGCATTAGAAGGTAGAGTGATGGTAAGCCTGTTGCTAGACTGATGTGTTTCACTGTGTGGTTATATAGCATTGCGTTCCGAAGAAATTCCATGAATACCATACGAAGTAAACTAGCTAGGGTATTCTTAGAAGCTTAATCAGCCGAATTAAAAGAGAGTAAGAATTGAAAAAGATATTACTTGTTACGCTGGGTTCATTGTTCGCATTGATTGGTGTTGCTTACATAGTCTTTAAGCCCAACCTGGGAAGGCTTGGCATGGCTGCCACATTGTTCACTGGTGTCGAACAATATGAAAATTTCGCAAAAATAAAGGATTTGTATCCAACGACTTTGTTGACTGCAGCGAGCACACCTTACGACTTTCCCTCGGGTGAGCCGCTGGAACTACCGGACAGGTTTAGTTTCGAAGGAAAGGATTTTAGCGTAGACGATTTTTTGG
>LICD01000456.1 GCA_001438145.1 OM182 bacterium BACL3 MAG-120619-bin3
ATGGGGCGAGCTAGACCCAAACGCAATGCGCAGCGATTTAATCAGCTCCGAGACACCCTGCACTGCCAGCAGCACAGGCAGCACGACAAGCAGGGTTTTAAGCAGGTAAACAAAAGGCAAGCCACTTGCCTCGGGTGAGCCTTCGCGAATACGCCATGCGACGCTAACATAGTCCCAACTAATCCAGGCGATGAAGAAAGACGCCGGAAGCAAAAAGAGCAACGCGCCGAGGCTGTCGACAATCGCACGGTCGCGCAGACTGAAGCGTGAGTAGAACACATCGACGCGCACATGCCCCTGCGCCTTTAACGTATAGCCTGCGCCCAATACGAAAAGCGCCCCGTTGATGTACATAACCGATTCCTGCAGCGCAATCGAGCCGAGCTGAAAGCCGTAACGCAGCACCACAATAACGCCAACGACAAGCACCAACACAAAACTCAGCCACGCAGCCGCGCGGCCAAGCGTCTCGGAGGCATTGTCGATAACCGCGACTAACCGCAGATCGCAGCAAAGAACAACACAGGAATGAGTTCGATCACGCGCGCCTCTCTGCTTCATTCTGGGCTTCGTTCTGGGCTTCGTTCTGGGCTTCGTTCTGGGCTTCGTTATGAGGCAAGCTAGACCCAAACGCAATGCGCAGCGATTTAGTCAGCTCCGAGACACCTTGCACTGCCAGCAGCACAGGCAGCACGATAAGCAGGGTTTTAAGCAGGTAAACAAAAGGCAAGCCACTTGCCTCGGGTGAGCCTTCGCGAATACGCCATGCGACGCTAACATAGTCCCAACTAATCCAGGCGATGAAGAAAGACGCCGGAAGCAAAAAGAGCAACGCGCCGAGGCTGTCGACAATCGCACGGCCGCGCAGGCTGAAGCGTGAGTAAAACACATCGACTCGCACATGCCCCTGCGCCTTTAACGTATAGCCTGCGCCCAATACGAAAAGCGCCCCGTTGATGTACATAACCGATTCCTGCAGCGCAATCGAGCCGAGCTGAAAGCCGTAACGCAGCACCACAATAACGCCAACGACAAGCACCAG
>LICD01000457.1 GCA_001438145.1 OM182 bacterium BACL3 MAG-120619-bin3
GACCTTTCCCCATTATTAGTCCCACTTTGATGATGAGATTTAGCAACTTTAAGCCGCTTGTTGAGCAAACTCAACCGGCGATAAATAGTTCAGTGAGCTGTGTGGGCGTTCGTGGTTATAGTGGTGACGCCATTGATCAATTATGTCTCGGGCTGCGTCCAGCGATCTGAACCAGTGTGCATTCAGGCACTCTTTACGGAACTTGCCATTGAGGCTTTCAACGAATGCATTTTGCGTCGGCTTGCCTGGTTGGATAAAGCCGAGCTTCACACCAGTTTCTTGCGACCAAAAGAACATCGCCTTACTGGTGAATTCGGTTCCGTTGTCGCAGATAATCGTCTTAGGTCGCTGCCGCTCTAGGATCAGATCGTCTAAAAACCGCGCTACTTGACGGCCAGAGATAGATATTGAGACCAACTGTCCAACCATCTCCCGATTGTAGTCGTCGACTACATTTAACACCCTAAAGCGCCTTCCGTTAGAGAGTTGATCAGCCACAAAGTCCATAGACCAGCGCTGATTGACCTGATTAGGCACCTCCATTGGCATCCGAGGTCTTTGTAGCTTCTTCCTAGCCTTGGTGCGCACTTGAAGCCCCTCTTCACGATAGAGGCGGTAGGTCCGCTTCCTGTTCACGACCAGCTTGTCCTTCTTCAGCAGAGCATGCAGGAACAGATAACCGTATGACGAGTGTCTTGCAGCCAACTTCTTCAAACGTGCGCGAAGCATGGCATCGTTTCGCAGGCGGGCACGATAAGCATAGGTGCTGCGACTGATACCTGCTAGGCGACAAGCCGCTCGCTGACTGAGTGAACTGTTCTCAATCATCTGTTTAGCCGCCTGCTTGCGCGCAGCCGGCTTCACCACTTTTTTGAGAGAACATCCTTCATCGCATCGACTTCGAGTAACTTCTCGGCGAGGAGACGTTTGAGTTTGTTGTTCTCCTGCTCTAGCTCACGGAGCCGCTTAGCCTCGTTTACCTCAAGACCGGCATACTTACTCCGCCAGTTATAAAACGTGCCTGAAGAGATGCCTAGGC
>LICD01000458.1 GCA_001438145.1 OM182 bacterium BACL3 MAG-120619-bin3
GTTATTGCAGAAATTTTCGTAGTCGCCAACCACCTTGTGGCTGTCGCCCATTTCCTTTATCTCACCTTTATCGATCCAGATTGCAATATCGCAGAGTTCTTGGACGTGAAACATCGAATGGCTACAAAATGCCATCGTCTTATTCTGCTCACGAAATTCGTTCATCCGCTGCACGCACTTTTTCTGAAAGGCGAGGTCGCCGACCGAAAGTGCTTCGTCGATAACCAGTATGTCTGGACGCACCATGGTCGCAATCGAGAACGCGAGCCGAACATACATTCCCGAGGAGTAGGTTTTAACCGGCCTATCGATAAAGTCGCCGAGTTCGGAAAATTCGATAATGCCCCGCTCTAACTCGGCGATGTCATCGTCGGGAACGCCAAGCAGTGAGGCGTTAAGATAGATATTGCGGCGACCTGTAAATTCGGGGTGAAAGCCCGCGCCCAGCTCGAGCAAGGCCGCGACCTGCCCGTGGGTTTGAATGCTGCCACTGGTGGGTTGCAGCGTGCCGACGAGCAGCTTGAGCAACGTCGATTTGCCCGCGCCGTTGTCGCCGATAATGCCGATGCTTTTACCGTCGGGCACCGCAAAAGAGATATCGCGCAACACATGATAGAGCTTATGCCGGGGCCGGCGCAGAAGAATCTCGGCAAGCCGATCCTGCGGACGGGTGTAGATCTTGAAATCTTTGTTGATGTTCTCGACGATAATTCGAGGTGGCGTATGGATCAATTTATTGTCCTCGAAATCTACAGAACGTCGCCAAAGGCATGTTTGATACGCATGAATAGCCAGCCGCCAAATAAGTAGCTGACAAGCGAGACGACAATAACTATTTGCAGATTGATGAGAGGCAGTTCGCCGCGTAGAACAATCTCGCGATACAGATTGACGAAACTATGCATCGGGTTGAGTAGGAAGTACGCCTTAACGGAGTCACTCTGAATCATCGACAGTGGATAGATGATAGGGGTTAAGAAAAACCAGACGTTAATTCCGAGTGCAACAAGCTGCTGAAGGTCGCGCAGGAAAACGCTT
>LICD01000459.1 GCA_001438145.1 OM182 bacterium BACL3 MAG-120619-bin3
GGCTCCAGCTGTGCTCGCTGGGACGGCGCAGCACGCGGTTACCCCGAGGGCGTTTTTAAATACGGCATGGGGGTCGCGTCGCAAGACTTCGAATGCGCACCCTGCATAACCGAGGCACTCGAAGAACGAATCAAACATCACAACTGGGGCTACCTATCTGATCGCGACGGCCTGGTTGCCGAGATCGTGAAATGGAATGGCAACCGCAATCAGCTCGACCTTGATCCCAAAACGATTACAATCTCGGACGGTGTTTATCCCGGCATGATAGCCGCCATGCGCGCCTTTACCCCGCCAGGTGGAAAAACACTAATCATTACGCCGGCCTACTCCGGCTTTTATACGATGGCGCGCGAGGCAAATATCGGCACCGTCGACAGTCAGATGAAGCGAATCGATGGGCGTTACGAAGTCGACTGGGCCGATTTAGAAGCGAAGATGACACCCGATGTTCGCACCCTTGTCGTCTGTAATCCCCAAAACCCGACGGGCAATGTTTGGCGCGAAGACGAATTAGAACGCATGGGGCAGCTAGCACTCGACCACAATATCGTGGTCATCTCCGACGAGATCCATGCCGACATCGTGCGCAAGGGTCACAAGTACACGCCCTTTGCCGCGCTAAAAAACAAAGAGATCGTCAACAACAGCCTGTCGTTCTGCGCCATCAGTAAGACCTTTAATATGGCTGGTCTCAAGAACGCCTATTATTATTCCTCTAACCCCGCGCTACTTGGCCGCGTTAATCAACAGCACTGGCCCGATGTCAGCACCCTGGGCGTTGTGGCTACCGAGGCTGCTTACAAATACGGCGGTGAGTGGTTTGATCAGGCCAATGCCTACATGGACGACAACCACACGTTTATCGAAGAGTATGTAAAGACCAACATGCCGCGAGTCGGGTATACCCGCAACGAAGGCACCTACATGACTTTCCTCGACTTCAGTCAGGTTATCGCAGCCATCGGCCCCGAAGAACTTATGGCGACCTATGGCAAAGCAACGCCCGAGGACGGCTTTCAAGACTGGCTCGTGTAT
>LICD01000460.1 GCA_001438145.1 OM182 bacterium BACL3 MAG-120619-bin3
GGTGCTGCTTAGAGCGCTAAGTGTCTGGCGTGAGAAAGAGGCGCGGCGTCGTGACAAACCCAAAAGCTGGATCTTAAAAGACAATGATTTGGTGGAGATCGCTGGGGCACTGTCGGGCACCAATATCTCGGGGGAACAAGTCTCCAGTGCGCGTTTATTAATAGACAAGGGAAGTTTGAGCCGAGTAGAGCCCTCTGTTGTAAAGCGTTACGGATCAGTGTTTGCCGAGTTGGCCGATGGCTGTGATTACACGCAGAAGATAGATAACGCTGAGTTATCGGCACCCCTAACGCCCGACATGCGCAAACGGCTTAAACGATTACAAGCGGTCGTCGCGTCTGCTGCAGAGGCTCACGGCCTTGCGCCCGAAGTATTAGCCCGCAAGCGTCAACTGCTCGCCTATATGCATCTGATGGAATCCGAGCCTGAGAAAGGCGCGTGGCCATCCGAGTTGTCACTGTGGAAAAAAGAACTTTTGCAAGCTGGTTTCGAAGGCGTACTTGATTCATGAAAGACACTAAGTCAGCCGCAATAGAGTTTTGGCACAAACCCCTTGGAGAACTTAGTGAGACGGAGTGGGAACGTCTTTGCGACGGCTGCGGGCGTTGCTGCTTAAAAAAGCTAATGGATGATGAAACCGAAGAGATTGTCCATACGCGCGTTGTCTGTAAACACCATGATCAGGATACTGGGGGCTGTGGCTGCTATCAAACCAGGACCGACTTGGTGCCTGACTGCCTCGATGTAAAGGCAATGGATATCGCCTCTGCAACATGGATGCCCGCAACCTGTGCCTATCGTCTGCGTCATGAGGGCAAACCTCTATTCGATTGGCATCCATTATTAACAGGGTCGCGCGATGCGATGATAAGCGCAGGGATTTCGCTATCTGGTCGGGCAATCAGTGAAGAATATGTCCACCCTGACGGCTATGACGAGCATATCGTCCGCTGGGTGGAGTAGAAAGCAGGCCAAGCTAAAGACAGTGGCGCGGACGTGAAAAGAAGGGGCAAGGGAGGATAGATGGCAAATTACGG
>LICD01000461.1 GCA_001438145.1 OM182 bacterium BACL3 MAG-120619-bin3
AATACCTCGAGCATGAAGTGCCGGAACAGAGTGGTAATTTACATGCCGGACCAAGGCCCGAAGACGGCATTCGCTTTGAGAATGTCAGCTTTTTCTACCCTGGTAGCGACGTGCCAGCGCTCGACAACGTGAGTCTGCATATAACCCCCGGCGAAAGCCTTGCGATAGTAGGCGAAAACGGCAGCGGAAAAACGACGTTGATCAAATTACTCACACGCCTTTATACGCCTACGCAGGGTCAGATTATGCTCGAAGGTCTGCCGCTTCAAGAGTGGGACGTCGATACGCTTCGGCGTAAAATTGGTGTGATCTTTCAAGATTTTGCGCGCTATCAATTAATCGTCGGTGAAAATATTGGCATCGGAGATTCCGATAATTTGGCATCCGAAACTGAAATCGAAATCGCGGCGAAAAAAGGCATGGCCGACGAGTTTGTGCGCGATTTGCCGAGTGGTTACAAGACACAGCTGGGCACGTGGTTTAAAGACGGCAAAGAGCTGTCGGGCGGGCAGTGGCAGAAAGTGGCTTTGTCGCGCGCCTTTATGCGCAGTACAGCCGATATCTTGATTCTAGACGAACCCACCGCGGCTATAGATGCCAAAGCCGAGGCGGATATCTTTGCGCATTTTGCTGAGCTTACCGCTAATCGAATCTCGATCATCATCTCGCACCGATTCTCTACGGTGCGCCGCGCCGATCACATTATCGTGCTCGAAAAGTCGAAGATAATGGAGCAGGGGAGTCACGAAGAGCTGCTAGAACTTGGTGGCCAGTACGCAACGTTATTTAAGCTTCAGGCCGAAGGTTATCAGTAGCCTTTCACTAAACAGGAGAAAGACAATGGAAGGGCAAGTAGAAGAGGAATCGAACTCCCGCGCCGTTACAATACTCTTGCGGTCGAGAACTAGACTGCTCGTTTGTTTTTTAACCCTGCCTCTTTACATCGCCGCTGTGTGGGCGCTGCTCAGCAATGGCCGCGAAGTCGGCGCACTCATGTGGATTTATATTGCCCTCTATTCGGTGTTCGCTATCGAC
>LICD01000462.1 GCA_001438145.1 OM182 bacterium BACL3 MAG-120619-bin3
TTGTGACTCGCGTTGCCCATGTTACCCACGTTACTCTCGTTACTCTCATTACTCTCATTACTCTCGTTACTCACGTTACCCGACTTAAAAGACGCCTTTCTCTGCTGACCCTCGCCTCTTGTCTGACACTCGGCATCACTCCAGCCGCAGCACAGACTCCGGACGACGACGCGGCCCACAGTGCAGGCGCCTCTGACTATGCCCTTCTTTGCGCAGGCTGCCACGAAGGCGCGCTGCTAGAGGCTCCCCAACGCAGCGCACTGGCCCTGTTCTCACCCGCGCGCATCGTTGAGTCGCTCGAATCTGGCATTATGGCGACGCAGGGTATGCCGCTCACTCGCGCGAAAAAGCGTGATGTCGCCTTCTTTTTAACCGGCAAGCGCGTCGATGAGACCGCGTCTCAAGTGATGACTTTTGCCTGCGACTCCCCGCTAAGCAATGGCACTGCGCTAGATCAGCCGCCGCTATGGAATGGCTGGGGTGCGGGCATCAACAATTCACGTCATCAGTTTAACGAAACACTGCTAACGCCCGACAATGTTAGCGAGCTCAGCCTCGATTGGGCCTTTGCCTTCCCCGAAGCAACGCGCTCCCGATCACAGCCACTCGTTACGCCACAGGCGGTATTTATAGGCAGCCAAGAAGGCGTCGTTTACGCGCTAGATTCAGCTAACGGCTGTCCGATTTGGACATATGACGCCGAAGCCGAAGTCCGCAGCGCTGTGATCCTAGATCTAGACGAGCAAGGTAAACCGGAGACTCTGCTGTTTGGCGACTTTGGTGCTAACGCGCATGCAGTCGACGCACAAACCGGAGAGCTTCGTTGGAAAACCTCGGTGCATGAGCACCGCCTCGCGACGATTACCGGCGCCACGGCTGTGGCAGACGGCATTTTGGTCGTTCCTGTGTCGTCTCTCGAAATTATCGCAGCCTCGCGTAATGAATACAGCTGCTGCAGTTTTCGCGGCGCGGTCGTCGGACTAAGTATCGCGACGGGCGAAATCCTCTGGACTCACTACACCACGCCGCCACC
>LICD01000463.1 GCA_001438145.1 OM182 bacterium BACL3 MAG-120619-bin3
ATCATTTCCCTCTGCGTCTTTACAAGCAAGGGTTTGACCCTCGCGCAGCACGCCGCGTTCTTCGAGCACGACGCCGGTCAGAATAGGCAGTCTGCCTTCTTCTTGTTCGGCGCGCTGAGCGATGAGCGCAGGACGCCCCACGAAGTCACGTTTTGTGGGTTCCCATGCGATCGAAAAGCCCATGTTGGCCGACAGTGGCGAGATCGTTTCGTCCATGTCATGACCATACAGATTCATGCCAGCCTCGAGGCGCAGCGTGTCGCGGGCGCCGAGCCCGATCGGCTTTACGCCACCGGCGAGCAGCGCGTCCCAGAGCTGCGGCGCTTGCGCAACCGGCAGAATGACCTCCAAGCCTTTTTCGCCCGTGTAGCCTGTGCGGGCAACAAACCAATCGCCCAGTTCGACACCGCGGAAATTGCCCAGTGCCCGAATGGCCGCCGCTTCTGTTTCACTGTCGCGGCCACAGTCTTTAAGAATCGCGCAAACGCGCTCGATTGATTCAGGGCCGTGAATCGCGAGTATGCCCAAGCCGGGGCGCTCCTCAACAGAGACAGCGTAGCCGGTTGTCTGCATCGCCATCCAGCGCAGATCTTTGACGCGAGTCGCGCAGTTCACGACAACGCGATAGCCAAAGGTCATGCGGTAGACGATGAGGTCATCAATCACGCCGCCGTCTTCGTTAAGCATGCCGCTGTAAAGCGCGCGACCAATCTCGTCGAGGCGCGCGACGTCGTTAGCAAGCAGGTGCCGCAAATACGCCTCGGCGTCTACGCCCGACACATCGACTACCGTCATATGCGAGACATCGAAAACGCCCGCGGCAGTGCGCACCTGCGTATGCTCCTCGATCTGCGAGCCGTAATTAATCGGCATCTCCCAGCCAGAGAAATCGACCATCTTGGCGCCGGCGTCGAGGTGGTTTTGGTAGAGGGAGGTGCGGTTAGTCATAGCGTTGAGTGCTCTGCGTAAAATGTGTTGGGTATTATCGCCCAATCTCCATAGTGCTGTCGCTAGAAGTCGGTCATCTGCGG
>LICD01000464.1 GCA_001438145.1 OM182 bacterium BACL3 MAG-120619-bin3
CGTATTGTAATGAAGGGCAGTTCGTTTACACTTGGTTACATAAATAACGTATACACGATCGAATTACCCATCCAGATTTAAAAGACTAAGCGAAAACTCGAGGATTACTATGAAACTTAAGCTATTGATATCAGCAGTCGCGCTCGCTGCCTTCGGCGCCGCCTCAGCGGCTGACTACGAAGTGCCGCGTACGCAGTGGGATCAACCGGACCTTCAGGGCGTTTGGAATTTTGCGTCGAATATCCCAATGACCCGTCCGGCTCTTTTTGGTGACAACGAATACATGACACAGGAGCAGGCAGATATGCTCGCCTCTTATGTCGAGAAACAATACGAAGCACTGAATAATGATGGCGTCGGTGGTTACAACACGTTTTGGGTCGAGCAGGCAGGCCGTGGCGACAATCTGCGCACGTCGCTCATCACCTACCCAACGAATGGGCAAGTGCCTGAGCGTGTTGAAGGGGTAGTTGTGCAAACAGGCGGCCTCGGTCCCGATATCGAGGGTGAGCGTCCAGTGCGTTTAGTAGTAGGCGGCATTAGCAAAGATTCTTACGAAGACCGCGGTATTTCAGAGCGTTGCATCGTGGGCTTTAACTCGGGCCCGCCTTTCACGCCAAGCATGTATAACAACAATATCCAGATCGTTCAGAACAGTGACACCGTTGTTATTATGACCGAAATGATTCACGACGCGCGTATCGTGCCACTCAATAAGGAAGCACACATCGACGACGACATCCGTCTTTGGACGGGTGATTCACGCGGTTATTGGGAAGGTGATACGTTAGTAGTCGAGACGCGCAATTTCAACGATCTCACGCAGAGCTTTAGCGTGTTCGGCAGTGCGAAAGATAAGTTTTTAACTGAGCGTTTCACTCGCATCGACGAGTTTACCGTCGATTACGAATTCACAGTCGACGATCCCAGCACGTTTAAAGACAAAATCACTGCCCGTGTGCCAATGTCTAAAGTTAGCGGTCAGATGTATGAATATGCCTGCCACGAAGGCAACTACGGCATGACAAA
>LICD01000465.1 GCA_001438145.1 OM182 bacterium BACL3 MAG-120619-bin3
ACCACGCAGGTGAACCGGCATCAGTTTGTGCAGCGAAGAAGTAATTTCTTTGAGATGCAGCCGCACTGTCTCATCAGGATCCAATTCGAGCCCGTCGAGGCCAGGCGCAAGACGCACAGGCTTGGACCCGATAGCGCGATCGAAAAGATGCCCGAGATTGTGTGCGGGATCTGTCGACACAAGCAGCACTTTGCCTCCGGCCTGCGCACGCGCAAGCGCGGTCGCTGCCGAAACAGTTGTCTTGCCAACGCCACCCTTGCCGCCGAAGAAAAGTATTTTTTTGGTCTGTGCGAGTGCTAACAGCAATGGACATGATCCAGTGGTGACCGTTCCATGCCCATGCGAATATGCCAGTCATGAAAACGGTCGTAGACGATTGGGAGCAGCTCCATCGTGTAGAAAGCGGCGGGGTTAGGAATGCCGAGCGTCTCGGCAAAAATGAGCAGCATAAAAAGATCTTCTTCGTCGCGCTGCGCGCGGGCGAAAGAGCGTCTATAAGGCGTCACATAAAATTCATGCAGCCCCCCTTCAACCCGCGCGAGAATATCGCGCAACGCGTCGAGTGCTTTTGCTTTATTGCTTTTCTCTGAATCTGTCATCGCGCTGTCGAGTGCCTCCTAGGCCTGATGCTCGTCTTTACGCTGCTTGGCTGCCTGTTTCGCGGCCTCTTTCGCCGCCTCTTTGGCTAACCGTTTTTCCTCTGCTCGGGCGAGCCTCGCCTGCATCGGATCGATAGTAAGCGGCCTGTATATCTCAATTCTATCTAGGTTCTGAACCGAATACTCGTGAGGCAACGGCCGCCCCTTACCATCTAGAGGCTGTGAGAATATGCCAAGATCGAGATTGTCCATCTCGATCTCGGGAAAGTCTTTCACAATATTCGACAACCTCACGGCCTCCACCGCAGTGGTGCCTTGCTCAACGGTCAGCGTTACCAGTCTCTGCTTGGTTGGCGAGGCATATACGACCTCAACCTGAAATTCGTTGCTCTGCTTAGTGTCCATTGGCCAGTTCGAATGATAAGAAAAG
>LICD01000466.1 GCA_001438145.1 OM182 bacterium BACL3 MAG-120619-bin3
CAGCGTGATGGTAAATGACCTCAAATATTACGAGGGCAGCGTACAAAAAATTGATCGAATTCCAGACTCAATCAAGAACATTTACGCAACTGCCTTCGAGATAGAGCCACGCTGGTTAGTTGATGCCGCAAGCCGTAGACAAAAGTGGATAGACCAGGCGCAATCGCTCAATCTTTACGTGGCGGGTGCAAGTGGTAAGAAACTCGATATCACCTATAAGATGGCGTGGCTGCGCGGCTTGAAGACCACTTATTATCTGCGCGCGCTGGCAGCAACAACGACAGAAAAGTCGACCGTGTCAGACATGAGCCTAAACAAGGTCTCTGCTGAACCGACCGCAGCGGCAGTGCCGCAGGCCTGTTCATTGGACGACCCTGAGTGCGAGGCGTGCCAATAACCTCGCCTACCTGATAAGAGCAAGTAACCTTCTCTTGCTTTTATCAAAACCGGTTGAAAAACCGCCGACAAAAGAACAAATGGTTTAAAAACCAAGTGGGACCATGGCACGTATTACTAAGTCCCACTGGATGTAACAAAGCACAAACAGCCAACGTCTCGCGCAGCCTGATTAGCGAGAGCGAGATCGAGATAAAGAGACCGGCACTAAGCGCCGCAACAACCAACGCAATAGCTATATTAAGTCTGCAGAGACCCTGCAGCTGAAAGAGGAAATCATTATGTTGTCATGGGACGAATTCGATACCGACGCAGCGCACGACGTTACAGCGCCAATCGTCGAAGCAAAACTTCAGGCAGTGGCCCAGAAAACTGAGACATCTGCCCCAACTGAAATAAAAGACGATTCAACATCCGGCACGGTTATCGCCGACGAAGACGCGCTCCTCCGCGCACAGAAAGCACTTGAGGCATTGAATATTGCAGAGGGCTTAGAGGAGCTCGAAGGCACAGCGACACGCGTAACGGTCGATGACAAAGCCATGATCAATTGCCGCGCTGACCTGAACCAACTCGTCCCATTCAAATACGACTGGGCGTGGCAGAAATACCTAGACGGCTGTGCAAATCAC
>LICD01000467.1 GCA_001438145.1 OM182 bacterium BACL3 MAG-120619-bin3
AACCACATTCACCCATCCTAGGTATCCCGTTAATTACTTCAGACTCAAGACAATCTTCCGAATTCAAGGGCTCTTTTACCAACACACGAAAGCGTCCATCGAGGCGTGCTGACGGCTCAACGAAAACCACCTCCCCTCTAAATGTTCCCACCGCAAGGTCTGGCCTCCCGCTAAATTGAAAGGCCGGCCAGCCTTCAAACTGTAAACGGACTTGCCTACCCGGGTGCACCAAACCAATGTCTCGCCCATCGATCATAATCTCGACCGCGCGTTCGGTGTCCGCCGGCATAAACGTCGCCAGTGGCTGCCCTGCGCTTACAATTGTCGCCGTATCACCCGCCTCGACATGAATAATCGTGCCATTGCGAGGAGCAACAACGAGCTGACTGCCCTGCCTAGACAACGCTGTTTCCGCTTGATTGAACTCTGATCTCGCCTCTTCGAGCGACACAGTCATCTGCTGCACTTTTATTCTTGCTTGCTCGAAAGACAGCTGGGACGCAAGCCCTTCAGCGAACAAGTTTTTCTGGCGCTGATAGTCGATCTGCGCCGTGGTAACGGCTTCCTGCGAGGCTTCAATCTTGCGCCGCGCTGCATCCAATTGCAGCTGCAACCTGACGATCAGCTGATCATCAATGTCTTGAATGCGGATGATTGGGTCTCCCGCTTCGACATAGTCTGCGTCTTGCACATACCACTCAGCGATACGACCCGTCACCAAGGCACTGATACTCTGCACTCTATCGCTTGGATTGAGAGTGGTTACCTGCCCGCTTCCCGACGTTGTCTGCACCCAAGGAATCCAGAGACCGGAAATACCAATCACCAAGCTTATAAAGATAATCCAGCAGCTCACGCGAACTACCCGAGGAATGCCGATAGAGGCTAGCGCGTTGAGGTTACTGAGCTGATCTTCTTGATAAGGTTTACCAAAAGAAAACGTCTGTTTACCGAGCTTTTTGGGGGAGCTGCTCACGAGTTAGCCTCCGCCGAAATATCGGTCAGGCGCTGAGATTCGG
>LICD01000468.1 GCA_001438145.1 OM182 bacterium BACL3 MAG-120619-bin3
CACGGTATCGTATTTTGTGCGCATCGAAGCGAAGCGCCTTGGTCTGACGACTGTGGCTGCCGCCGACACCGAGCGCCTGCGCGACGTGATGAAAGGCGGCTGGCATTTTATTATCCCCATGGTCGTGCTCGTTGGCTTTCTCGTCGCAGGACGAACGCCGACAAGCGCCGCTGCGTTCGCGATCCTTAGCGTGATTGGCGCGTCGTGGCTCTCTGCCAAGCCGATGCGTCCTGCCGACGTGTTCGATGCCGTGGTCGACGGCGTCCGCACGATGATCTCTACCGCCCTCTTACTTGTCGCTGTCGGCATTATTATCAATGTGGTTACCACAACCGGCATTGGCAACGCATTCTCGCTGATGATCGTCGAATGGGCGCAGGGGAGTTTGTTTATTACTCTTGTGTTAGTAGCCCTCGCGTCACTGGTCCTCGGCATGGGTCTGCCGGTGACCGCTTCCTATATAGTGCTTGCCACGCTGTCGGCACCACTTATCTACGATCTCATTAGCCAGTCGGCGTTACTTGATGCGATTCTCATTGGCATACAGGCTGGCGACCTGCCAAACAATGTCGCGGCGACGCTAAGCTTGTTCGGTGGCGACCCACTTATTGCGCTGCAAGAAATGCCGCTCGAGATGAAGCAGCTTATCCGCCAAGAGATGCTTCCTGCCGAACTGCTTACCGGCATGCTGCTGAGTGCACACTTGATCATTTTTTGGCTCTCGCAAGACAGCAATGTGACGCCGCCGGTGTGCCTTGCGTCTTTTGCTGCCGCCGGCATAGCAGGGACTAATCCGATGGCGACAGGGCTCACGTCGTGGAAGGTCGCTAAAGGGCTCTATCTCGTGCCCATTCTTTTCGCCTATTCGCCGCTTATTTCCGGCGGCTGGCCAGAACGTATCGAAGTGTTCATCTGGTCGTGCATGGGGCTTTATGCGATGGCTGGCGTATTGCAGTGGCATCTCGAAGCAAAACTTACCGTCTTAACCGCCGCGCTACTTTTACTCAGTGCAGGGCTA
>LICD01000469.1 GCA_001438145.1 OM182 bacterium BACL3 MAG-120619-bin3
AACGGTATCGTATTTTGTGCGCATCGAAGCGAAGCGCCTTGGTCTGACGACTGTGGCTGCCGCCGACACCGAGCGCCTGCGCGACGTGATGAAAGGCGGCTGGCATTTTATTATCCCCATGGTCGTGCTCGTTGGCTTTCTCGTCGCAGGACGAACGCCGACAAGCGCCGCTGCGTTCGCGATCCTTAGCGTGATTGGCGCGTCGTGGCTCTCTGCCAAGCCGATGCGTCCTGCCGACGTGTTCGATGCCGTGGTCGACGGTGTCCGCACAATGGTCTCTACTGCCCTCTTACTTGTCGCTGTCGGCATTATTATCAATGTGGTTACCACAACCGGCATTGGCAACGCATTCTCGCTGATGATCGTCGAATGGGCGCAGGGGAGTTTGTTTATTACTCTTGTGTTAGTAGCCCTCGCGTCACTGGTCCTCGGCATGGGTCTGCCGGTGACCGCTTCCTATATAGTGCTTGCCACGCTGTCGGCACCACTTATCTACGATCTCATTAGCCAGTCGGCGTTACTTGATGCGATTCTCATTGGCATACAGGCTGGCGACCTGCCAAACAATGTCGCGGCGACGCTAAGCTTGTTCGGTGGCGACCCACTTATTGCGCTGCAAGAAATGCCGCTCGAGATGAAGCAGCTTATCCGCCAAGAGATGCTTCCTGCCGAACTGCTTACCGGCATGCTGCTGAGTGCACACTTGATCATTTTTTGGCTCTCGCAAGACAGCAATGTGACGCCGCCGGTGTGCCTTGCGTCTTTTGCTGCCGCCGGCATAGCAGGGACTAATCCGATGGCGACGGGGCTCACGTCGTGGAAGGTCGCTAAAGGGCTCTATCTCGTGCCCATTCTTTTCGCCTATTCGCCGCTTATTTCCGGCGGCTGGCCAGAACGTATCGAAGTGTTCATCTGGTCGTGCATGGGGCTTTATGCGATGGCTGGCGTATTGCAGTGGCATCTCGAAGCAAAACTTACCGTCTTAACCGCCGCACTACTTCTACTCAGTGCAGGGCTA
>LICD01000470.1 GCA_001438145.1 OM182 bacterium BACL3 MAG-120619-bin3
GAAGACGATGGCGAGACTGCCGATGTTGACGCCGTCATGCGCGAAATAGCCGAGGCGATTAAAGAAGAGCAAGAGCGGCTTGCACGTATCGCCGACGCCGAATCGGACGTTACTTAAGCGTTGCTTTGCCTGCCCCAAGATAACTGCGCAGCCGTGGTGGGAAGTTTTTCTGCACCAGCGCCTGCTGCAATGCCCACTGCCTCTCTGGCGCAACCTCGCGCAAAAATTTAACCTCGCCACTCTCAACCACAGCGATGGGAATACCGTCTTCGAATAGCACGCGGTTGTTGAGCAGCTTGGCTAGCTTGCGCCTTGGCAGTATCAGATTGAGCAGATTCAGCGGATCGCTCGCCGCTAGACTGTGGTAGCGAGGCTTTGCTGCCGCAACCTCCTTCGCCATGCTGCGCAAGCCATCGACCGCTTCTTGGAAAGCGAACTGCTCCCCGCCCACGCCGGCAATAAAGCGTCCGCCGCGCACCGTGCCTCGCAGCTCCAACCGCCTGAGCGCTCTTAGCAACACGCGCCAGGGTGGTGCGAGCAATTCGCGCTCTATTATTGAGCGAAACAAAACGCCCCAGCGATTCAGGTAAATCGAGATGAGCCGCTCGAGTTGGTCGTCGTCGAGCACGTCCCAACCGCTGCGAGAATTGTTAGGACGACTCGCCCGTGGCTGGCGAATAATCGCCGGTGTCGCCGGGCTGCGCCGCGTGTTCTCAGCCTCTGTTTCGGTTCGAGCCGTGGCCATTGCATCGGTATCTGCTGTGTCAGCTGGCCGAGGCGCGAAGGTTTCCAGCAGACTCCATCGACCCGCTTCTTCGACGCCGAACATCGGCGAGCGTCTGCGCCGACGATGAGCGCCCTGCTTTTTTGAGGCGGGGGTGAGCAATGCCCGTAGGCCAGTAAAGCTGTCACTGTTTAGCCGCCCCGCGCCAACCAATTCGGCGAGTCCCTCTTCGAGCTGCGCCTTTAAAAGACCAGAACGAGACTGGATCTGGTCGAAGAAGCTCGCCCCATTGG
>LICD01000471.1 GCA_001438145.1 OM182 bacterium BACL3 MAG-120619-bin3
AATGATATGAAAGTAGAAAACCGAGTTCACCCTAGCGACGAACAAATAACCGGCTTTCAAGAAGGCGACACAGATACACCTATTTATATGCTGAACTTGCTCAAGTTTAAGGAAAAAGCTGAGTACGCAGATGGTCGCGATACTCCCATGACAGGCGCAGAGGCTTATGGCGTATACAGCAAGGAAGTTCAAGCTCACATAGAAAAGGTAGGTGGCAAAGCGATCTTTTTCGGAGACATTAGCCGGTTGATGCTTGGCGAAGTAGAAGACTTGTGGGACAAGGTGGCGATTGTAATGTACCCAAGTCGTAAGGCAATGATGGCAATGATAAAAAATCCTGACTATCAGGAAAGCTCGAAGCATCGCGAGGCCGGACTAGAAGGTCAGCTGAATATCGAAGTTAAGAATGACAGAGCTGATATTACTCGGGCTTAGCAGGCTACTTATTGCAGTTGGGCCAGCGATCGCATATCACCGAGGCGGGCATGATTAATGACCGACCCCCATTTCTTTTAAAATTTCGAGTGCTGACTCTGCATCGTTGATTAGATTTTCATGATTCTCTATGAATTGATCCTCTGAGGTCTTGCCGGTACTTAAGCCTAGAGCAAGTCGGTCAGTCTCATTTAGATTAACTCTAATTTCGATTACAAGTTGGTGGAGTACTTCTAATAACTGTCCTTTAGACCATTCATCACTCATTGCTTAACTCACTTTTCAGACTTCGAAAGAAATTTAAAGTTCGCAGCGTCTTGCTTTGGCTTGTATGTTGCCTTCAACGCCTCATAACCATCTGTGTCTATTAGCTTGTCTCGACCTAATTATTAATTCAAGTATCTTTTGTTATTTTTGGTTAAATCTAATACCTATTCTCAGCCTCTCATCATCGATCCAGCATAGCCAATGTGCTTCTGAACGCTATGCAGGTGGTAAAGTTTATAAAGGTCACCAAAATACGGTGTAGCTCGCACCAATATACGGTGTGCCGCATCTAATTTTAGCTGAAGCTCCC
>LICD01000472.1 GCA_001438145.1 OM182 bacterium BACL3 MAG-120619-bin3
CGGCGACTCGAATGCTGATTGATGGATCGTATGGTATGGTGCAAAAAACTGAGCCTTAGGAATTCTCAGATCATAGGAGAGCAAGCATGGATATACTGCATTGGATTCATGAGAATGTCACTCGTCTTCATATAGTCGCCGGCAGTTGCGGCTTACTGCTTTTTTGGATTCCTGTGGTTACACGTAAAGGAAATCTAAACCACAAAAAATTTGGTCGTTATTTCGCCAACATAATGTATGCCGTCGGCTTCTCTGGCATAACTATCACCACGCTAGACTTACTCTTTCCACTTGCGATGCACGTCCCTGGTGTCGTTCTAGAGCCTGCGCGAGCTATTGCTATTAGCCGTGAGGTCCGAGACTTCGCGCTTTTTTTGTTCTCGATCTCCCTGCTTGTCTTGTTATCAACCCGGCACGGCTGGCTGACTATTCAGGGCAAAGAGGATCGGCGTGCGCTGCGCAAACCAGCGCAGCTTGGCCTTTGTGCTGCGCTCATTTTTGCAGGCCTCGGACTCTCCGTAAATGGACTTGTAACAGGCTCTATTCTTTTCGTGCTCTTTGGGTTATTCGAAATTTACACGTCGGCAAGCTATCTGCATTATGCCTTGAAGTCAGAGATTCGAGCGAAGGAGTGGTGGACAGAGCATTTGAACGGCTTGATCGGCTCCGGCATCGCGGCCTATACCGCGTTTTTTGTATTCGGAGGCCTCAACTTTCTTAGCGATGTTTTCGGCGACACAATCGAAGGTTACAGCATTGTACTTTGGGTGGCGCCTGGCGTTATCGGTGGCATCGCAATAGGGTATCAAACAAAAAAATATCGCACCAAATTCGAACGACCGGCGGCCTAATTGCCTAGCCCGCTAATCACAAGCGGTTTATCTCAAGGCCGATAGCTTTATTCTAGTCGTCTAGGTTCCAGGTATAGCCGACGAATTCTTCAACCTCGTCTGGCGCCAATTTCTCATAGAGTTTCTGTGCGCCGATGTTGGCTTTTTCAGTACCAAGCCAAA
>LICD01000473.1 GCA_001438145.1 OM182 bacterium BACL3 MAG-120619-bin3
CGTGTGCTCTTCCGATCTCTTCAGCAAATCGACATACTCGGGCTAGACCGGACGATGATCGATGCGCTTGTCAGCATTACACGGCTTGATGGGAGCGAATCCAACCATCTGATCACGGCGCAAGAAACAAGCCTCGATCTCAGCAGCGCAGCCGCGACACTGCCTGCTTATCTTCTCGTCGGATTCGAACATTTAGTCTTGGGATACGACCACATTTTATTCGTTCTAATGTTGCTTTATCTCGTGAGCAAACCACGGCAACTATTCTGGGTCGTGAGCAGCTTCACTCTTGCACATTCGCTTACCCTCGCCCTGTCGGCACTCGGTTTTGTGATTGTGGCGCAGCGACCTATCGAAGCCGCTATCGCTGCAAGTATTGTGCTACTCGCCTACGAAACGCTCACCAACCGACACTCCTTTAGCCATCGTTTCCCTGCGCTTGTAGCTTTCTGTTTCGGACTTATCCATGGACTCGGCTTCGCAGGCGCACTCAGCGAAATCGGCTTACCCGAGGGCAGCCGGCTCAGCGCATTGTTATTATTTAATATTGGAATAGAGATAGGTCAGATCGCAATCGTAGTCGGCGTGATGATTGCGCTACACGTACTGCCTTTGCAGCGGCTAACATTACCCGTCCAAACTTGGCTTCGGGCACTGCCTGCGGTGGCTATCGGTGGTGTGGCTAGTTACTGGTTTCTCGAACGCGCGGCGCAGATTTTAGCGCCGTTGTTTTCTTAAACTTCTTCCCAAGAATGCTTTGCTTGGGGCAACCTAGTCGCGCTCATCATTCTCAGCAGACGCATCCTGCTTGGGTGCTGCCGGCGAGCGATCGGGCCCAAGCGTGTTGCGGACAGACCCCGCTAGGGGTTTTTCTTCCTCCATTGCAGTAACAAGATTGAGGGTGCTTTTCAGAAATGTCATGCCCACTGTCATCCCTAATACGATCGATAAACGCATGACCCAAGGAATATGAATCCCTGTAAGGCGTTCGCCAACCTCGGCAATCA
>LICD01000474.1 GCA_001438145.1 OM182 bacterium BACL3 MAG-120619-bin3
GTTGCAGGCAGCGGCGAATGGATTGCGGCAGCCACTCCCATTAGCGCGACACCGATAGTGCCTGCAGCCGCCCACGATGAGCCCGTCATTGACATCATTCCCGTCACCAGAAACGCAGTGATGATCATGAACTGTGGGTCAATCAGCTGCACACCATAGTAGACAAGCATCGGTATGGTGCCACTAAACATCCACGTCCCAATTAACATACCGATTGACAACAGTATCAGGATGACCGGCAGGACTGTTGCAATTTTCTCGCCTGTGGTTCGTTGAATGGCGTCCCAGTCATGACCGTGACGGGCAGCGATAACGCCGGCAACGGTGGCGGCAATAAGCATCACCAACACCAGCAGCTCTGTACCCATTGGGATGAAAAAGCCACCAAGCACAAGACACAACAACATGGAAAGCAGAGGGAGCGCGGCTTCAAACAGAGAGATGGGCTTACGCATTACCGTTCTCGGTGGACGGGCGATGTTAGCGCCGTATGGAGATCCCGCCAAAGATCCTCGGGGTCTTCGAGGCCTACGAATAAACGAATGAGTCTCGCTGGCACGCCAAAGTCTATCGCTGCGCTTGGCGTGCCAGCCTGTCTAATGGAAACATCCGCCGGCATAACCAGACTTTCGTAACCTCCCCAGCTAACACCGAGCCGAAACAGCTCTAATGAGTTGCAAAAGGCAGGAATGTCGATCGAATCATCGACTTCGAAACTGAACAGACCACCATAGCCAGTCAATGACGAATACGGTGCCGGGCTGAGGCCCGGATGATGCACAGCGGTTACACCAGGGTGTTCACAAATACGCTTCGCGAGCCTCAATGCGCTCGCCTGGTGACGTTGCAGACGCAGCGGCAGCGTCCGTAATCCGCGCAGCAACAGCGCCGCTTCCTGTGCCGATAACTTAGCTCCTAGATATGGTGTCGTCTCATTGGTCAATTTGTCGATCAGTGCCCCGTTACCCACCAACAAGCCCGCGACGGTGTCACTATGTCCAGA